>NZ_DATDBG010000317.1:0-17404 GCF_036524955.1 Streptomyces sp. | reverse complement strand
GTCCTCGCGCCGGCGGTCCCCGCCGCGGCCGTACTCGCTCTCGTCCTGGTACCGCCGTCGCGGCTGTCCGAGTCCCCGGACGCGCCGCCGCTCGGCTACCCCAACGCGGACGCCGCGCTGCTGGTTCTCGCCGTCGGCGCGGCCTGCTGCGCGGCGTGGGCCGCACCCGGACGCGCGCGGCGGTTCGGGCTGCGGCTGACCGGCGTCGGCGCGGCGGTCACCGCGCTCGCACTGGGCTCCGCGGCCGGGTTCGCCGCCGGGATCGCCATCACCCTGTCCTCGCTGGCCGCAGCCCGCATGCGGCACCGGCTGCTCGGGCTGGCCGGCCTGGCACTGGCCGCGGCGCTCGCGGTCGGCGGGAGTTACGCGGTCGCCGTCGACGCGCTCCCGGCCGGCCTGTCGCAGTCCCTCACCGGCCAGCTCACCCAGCCCCGGGTGGACCTGTGGCACCAGGCGGTCAGCCTGGCTGAACGGCACCCGTTGCGCGGCGTCGGCCCCGAGCGGTTCGCCGACGAGAGCGGCGCGCCGGCCTCCTCCACCACGCCGACCGAGGGGTCGCCGCAATCCGCGCCCCTCCAGCTCGCCGCCGAACAGGGCCTCCCCGGCGCCGCGCTGCTCGCGGTGGCCTACGGCTGGCTGCTGTGCACCCTGTGGCGTTCCTCACGCTCCACACCGGTCGTCCTCACCGCGGGCGCCGCCCTCACCGGCCTGGCGATCCTGGCGACCGTCGATCACGTACTGAGCTACCCCGTCGTGACGGCGGGCGCCGGCTTCCTGGCCGGCACGGCGACGGCGCGCCCCCTGGGGGACGAGGACCGCGGACCGGTACCGCCGAAGGAGTGAGGCGCGGCGCGTTTCTCCCTACGGGTACGGGCAGCCTCCGTGCCGCGTGCCTGCGGTGCGGACGGAGATCCGCCCGCCTTCGTACGGGTGCCGCGCCCGACCTACGCGCCTCCGACCGATCGGGTGCGTTGCCGCAGCCACGCCCGGATGGCCAGGACCGCGCCCTCCGCGTCGTCCACGGTGACGGTGAACCGGTGGCCGCCGCCGAGCTCGATCACCACGCCGGGTCCGCGCCGTACCACCACGGCGGTGCCCTTCTCAGGGCGCCAGCGGTACCCCCACCCGCCCCAGCTCCGCGGGCTGATCAGCGGGGCGAGCTGGCAGCCGCTCACCTGGTCCAGCGGAATACGGCGTCTCGGCAGCCCGATGTGGCCGCAACGCACGTGCACCGCGTCCCGGTCGATCCGGACGTGCACGTGCGTGAACGCGATCGTGCCGAACAGCACGAGCAGCCCCACCGCCAGGCAGCCCACCACGGACATCACCAGCGGCGCCACCCCGGACGCGTCGGGACCCGCCACCGCCAGCTCGATGCCCAGCGCCAGGCACGCGGCACCCGCCGCGGCGAGCACCCACTGCATACGGTTGGTGGCCCGTCCCGTCCATACCTTGGGCGCGCCGGTCTCCGGCCCGGGAGCGTGCGTCATGCCACGAAGGGTACTCATTGCCCGCGGTTGTGCCAGCGATCCGCGTCACGACGTGACGGGCGCCGCATTTTCGTGGTAAGGCGTCGTTCGGGGTGCGCGGCGGTCACCGGGTTCCGGGGGTGTGTCCCCGACCGGCCACTGCCTTCGCCAGGGCCGCGCCTTCCGGGTAGGCCAGGGCCGCCGGGGGGAGCTCGCCCTTGCGGCCGCTCAGGATGACGTCGAGCGTGCCGTGGCGGCCGTCGGGGGGATGGCAGTCAGCGCCCAGCCTGCGGAGCGCCTGTGCGGCGACGGCGTCCGCGGAACCGTGGAGGACGGCGCCCGGTACGGCGCCGCTGATGTGGTCGGCGACCAGTTCGTAGTGCGTGCAGCCGAGGACGACGGCGCCGACGTCCGGCGGCGTCAGCGCGGCGGCCGCCTTCACCGCGAGGGCCACGGCGGCGGCGTCCGCGTTCTGTACGGCGTCGGCCAGGCCCGGGCAGGGCACTTCGGTGATCTCGGCACCGTTGCCGAACTCCGCGATCAGCCCGAGCTGGTATGCGCTGCCGGTCGTCGCGGGGGTCGCCCAGATCGCCACGGCCCGGTGGGTCGCCGCGGCCGGCTTGATCGCCGGCACGGTACCCACCACCGGCAGGTCCGGCTCGAAGGCGGCGCGCAGCGCGGGCAACGCGTGCACGGTCGCCGTGTTGCACGCGACGATCAGTACGTCCACCCCGCACTCGGCCGCCGCCCGCGCGCACTCCAGCGCCCGCCGCGTCACGTCCTCGGCGCTGCGCGGCCCCCACGGCATCCCTGCCGGGTCCGACGCCAGCACCAGGTCCGCGTCCCCCCGCATCTTCCGCACCGCGGCCGCAGCCGCAAGCAACCCGATCCCCGAGTCCACCAGCCCAATCCTCACGCCCCCACCATAAACGCCCCGCGGCGAAGCCCCCCGGAAGCCCGGCCTCCGGACGCGGGGCGCCGCGGGAACCGCCGGGCTGCCTCGATCCGCCGCAGCGGTAGAGCCAAGGAGGCGACGCGCTTCCCGGGGACACCGCGGAACCGCCGGCGGCGGTGGGAGACTTCCCGGGTGGACGTGATGACCGGGGTTGCGGGGATCGCCGTGGCGGCGTGGGTGTGGCTGCTCGCGGGGCAGGGGATGTTCTGGCGGACCGATGTGAGGTTGCCTGCCAGGAGGGAACCGGCGCGCTGGCCGAGCGTCGCGGTGGTCGTACCGGCGCGGGACGAGGTCGAGGTGCTCGGGGTGAGCCTCACCTCGCTGCTCGTCCAGTCGTATCCCGGAGAGGCCGAGATCTTCCTGGTGGACGACGGGAGCACGGACGGGACCGGGCGCCTCGCGGCGGAATTGCGCGAGCGGCACGGCGGGCTGCCGCTGACCGTGACCTCGCCCGGGGAGCCGCCCGCGGGGTGGACCGGGAAGCTGTGGGCCGTGCGTCACGGCATCGCGCTGGCCCGGGAACGCACCGCTGCCGAGTACCTGCTGCTCACCGACGCCGACATCGCCCACCGCCCCGACAGCCTGCGGGAGTTGACCGCCGCTGCGGTCGCCGCGGACCTGGACGTGGTCTCGCAGATGGCCCGGCTCCGCGTGCAGACGGGGTGGGAGCGCCTCATCGTCCCCGCGTTCGTCTACTTCTTCGCCCAGCTCTATCCCTTCCGCTGGATCAACAGGCACGGTTCCCGCACCGCGGCGGCGGCCGGCGGCTGCGTGCTGATCCGCTCTTCCACGGTCACCGCCGCGAACATCCCCGACGCGATCAGGCAGTCCGTCATCGACGACGTGGCGCTGGCCAGAGCGGTCAAGCGCTCCGGGGGCCGGATCTGGCTGGGCCTGGCCGAACGGGTGGACAGCGTCCGGCCCTACCCGGACCTGGCCGAACTGTGGCGCATGGTCGCGCGCAGCGCCTACGCCCAACTGCGTCACAACCCGGCCGTGCTGGCGGGCACGGTGCTCGGCCTCGCGCTGATCTACCTGGTGCCGCCGCTCGCCGCGATCGGCGGCGCGCTGGCGGGGGCGTGGCCGCTGTGCGCGCTGGGCGTGGCGGCCTGGGCGCTGATGACGGGCACATATCTGCCGATGCTCCGCTACTACGGACAGCCGCGGTGGCTGGCCCCGCTGCTGCCGTACACGGCCTCGCTGTACCTGCTGATGACCGTGGACTCCGCGTTCGAGCACTACCGGGGCCGGGGCGCGGCCTGGAAGGGCCGCACCTACTCCCGGCCGGACACCGCCCCGCAGCCGGACACCACCGCCCCTTGACCGGCCCTCATTCGGGGGAGGGCGTCCAGTTCAGCCCCCACCCGTACGCGTAGTCGGCGGTCCTCTGCGGGCTCACGCCGCGGCGCGGCACCAGGTAGCGGGCCTCGCGCCGTACCACCAGGTCCGTGCCGTCGCGGGTGAGCAGGGCCAGTGCGCAGACGGTGGCGGGGACCGTGCACTCGGCGAGGGAGAAGTCCACGGCGGCGCCGTGCTCGGGCGCGAGTGTCACCGTGGCGCGCAGTCCGGCGAGGCTGGGGGCGCCCTGATGGAGCGTGACGAAGACCAGGACGCGCCGGAAGTACGTGAGGTGGTCGAGGTTGAGGGTCAGGTGCTCGCCGGTGCCGGGGGAGCCGGTGGGCTCGGCGCCGTGGAGCAGGATGAACGGCGGCCGGTGCAGCGAGCCGAAGGCGCCGCCGAGCGCCTGGACGACGCCCGTGCCGCCGTCGGAGAGTTCGAACAGCGCGCACAGGTCGAGACCGAGGCCGTCCGCGCTCCCCTGTCCGTGGGCGAGCCGCCAGTCGAGGCCGATCCGCAGCGCGCCGGCCGTACCGCCCTGACAGGCGAGTGACACGGCCGGCGCCTGCTCGGTCAGGGTGACGGTGGACGGTCCGGAGGGCGGCGGCCGTACCGGCGCCGGTACCGGTGGAACCTGCGGCAGCGACCGCTCCCCCGCGGCTCTGAACCGCCAGCCCCCGCCGGTCCGGTAGCACTCGCCGAGTACGTACCCGCTCTCTCCGGCCGTTCCCGCGTGGTGGAGGCGCGCCGCCTGGCCCCCGGCCGAAGCGACCCGCAGCCACATCCCGGGGACGGGCCCGGGCGGCTGCCCGGCGCCCCGTGCCACCAGCAGCACGGAGACGACCGCGCTTTCGAGTGAGCCAAGATCGACCACAAGGGTGTCGACCGCGGTCCCCCCGCTGACCCGGCACCCCTCGTGGCGGACCGCCCCCGACGGGTGCGCGGGCGCTCCCGGGTGCACGAGATCCCCGGGACCGCGCGCCGAACCGTCCGCTGCGCGCAACAGCGCGCATCCCTCGGTACGCGGTGTCCCCGGCCCCGCCCGGCGCCCGAACTCGACCCGTAGGACGGCCGTGGGTAACGGCACGTCCTTTCCGGCACCCGGCGTCATCGGCTTCCCCTCCCCGGTGCGCCGAGATCCTTGTAACCACTCGGACGCACGCCTTTTACCTGATCAGATCATAGGGACCTGACCGTTTTCCGGGGGTTCGCTCATATTGGGGACCAGAGGTCACGCACCGCACGCAAAACAACCTTCTAATCGGTCTCCCCAACGACCACATCGTGGGCTTAACTTATGGCTCATGACCACCCCCCGCGGTTCGTACGGTGGCAGCTACGGCAGCTACTCCTCCTCATCGTCCTTCCCGGACACCCCGATCTACGACAGCCTCGTCGCCGAACGCGGCACCCCGCAGATCGCCCCCATCCGGGTGCCCGCTCCGTACGATTCCGGGAGTTACAACTCCTTCGGCAGCGGCAGCAACCTGCCGGCCCTGCCCGCCGCGCTCCCGGCCCTGCCGGCGGGCCCGTCGGCGCCGTCGCAGTACCCGCAGCCTGCGCAGACCGGCTACCCGGCGCCGAACCACCCGCAGGCGCCCGCGCCGTACATCCCGCAGCAGGCCGCCCCGCGCCCGGCGTACAACGGGGGTTCGTACAACGGGGGCGCGTACAACGGCGCCTCTCCGAACGGTGGCGGCTCGGCCAACGGATACGGGAACGGCGCCGGTTATCCGGCGCAGCCGCCGCAGGCGTCGCCCTCGGGCTACGAGGCCGCGCGCCCGGTCCCGCCGCGCCCGATGCCGCCGCGGCAGGTGCCCGGCGGGCACCCGGAGGACCAGTACCCGCGGCGCAACCTCGGCCAGGGGTACTACCAGGGCTGAACCGACGGGGGAGGTGCGCCTGTCAGGATGGTCGTATGACCACGCCAGTAGTGAGCGCACTGCACATCTATCCGGTCAAGTCGCTGCGTGGGGTCAGCACGCAGGGGGCGGTCGTGGAGCCGTGGGGGCTCACGGGGGACCGCCGCTGGATGCTGATCGACGCCCGGACGCGAAAGGCCCTGACGCAGCGTGAGGAACCGCGCCTCGCGCTGCTGACGGCCGAACTCGCGGTCGGCGGCGGTCTGCGGCTGAGCGCGCCGGGCCGGCCGGCACTCGATGTGGCGGTGCCGCCGTCCGGGCCGCTGGAGACGGTGCGGATCTTCTCCGGCAAGGTCGAGGTGCTTCCGGTGGGCGAGGCGGCCGACGGCTGGTTCCGCGCCTGCCTCGGCGACGTGCCCGTCCGGCTGGTGCACCTGGACGAGCCAGCGGTCCGGCGGCCGGTGGACCCCCGATTCGCGGTGCCCGGCGACACCGTGAGTCTGGCCGACGGCTTTCCCCTGCTGGTCACCGCCACCGCCTCGCTTGCCTCCCTCAACTCGCTGATCGCGCAGGGCGACCGGGCACAGGAGGGCCCGCTGCCGATGAACCGGTTCCGGCCGAATGTCGTCGTCGACGGCACCGAGGCGTGGGCCGAGGACGACTGGCACCGGGTGCGGATCGGCGGGATCACCTTCCGCGTGGCCAAGCCGTGCGGGCGATGCGTGGTCACCACCACCGATCAGTCGACCGGCGAGCGCGGCAAGGAGCCGCTGCGTACGCTGGGACGGCATCGTAATTTCGGCACACAACTGCTTTTCGGCCAGAATCTGATTCCCGAGCATTCCGGAACCCTGCGCGTGGGTGATCCGTTGACCAGGGTGGAGTAACGCGGCGGTGCCCGTCACCCCCGCACTCCCGAAGATGAGCGTGTGCATGAATCGCGCCGTTTGCGGTAGTTGAACGGGTGAAGGGGGTGACCGCCAGTGGTTCGTCGCAAGAGGGTCGGCAAGCTCGGGTGGCGGTGGCGGCGCAATCCGCTGCGCCGGCGCACCGATGTGGTCGAGGCGTGGCTCGGTGTGGTCACCGCGGTGCTCTTCTGCACTGTGCCGCTCCTCGGCTGGTGGGCCGGCCACTCCGTCGACCGCAACCTGCAACGGGTGGTCCGAACCCAGCGCGCCGAGCGCACGCTGGTGACGGCCACCGCGCTGCCGGCCGCCAGGAAGCCGGCGACCGGCGCCTCCTCCGTCGCGGCGGAGGGCCGGAACTCCGACCCGCGGCGCGGCGACCGCCTGCGCTGGACCGCGCCCGACCGCTCGGTGCACACCGCGACCGTCCCGGTGGACCTGGAGGTGTGGCACAAGAGCAAGATCCTGCTGTGGACCGACCACACCGGGGAGCTGGTGACGCCCCCGCTGGACAGCACCACCGCCACGACGCACTCGGTACTGGCGGGCACGGCCGCCGCCGCCGCGGCGGGCGGTCTGTTGCTGATATCCCGTCAGATTTTCCTGTGGCGCCTGATGGTGCGCCGACTGGACTCCTGGGAGCGGGAGTGGGCCCGGGTCGGCCAGGACTGGGGCCGTATGGGCGCGGGTGGTTGACGCACGGTCGGGACGGCGGTCGGCGTAGAGGTGATGGCACGACGGTCGGCGTACCAGCCGAGAGGGCACTCGGCGTGCGCGAGACGTGGCCGCCCGGCCACTCCTGTGACCTGTGCCGGCACCCGGTGCGCGTCACGACCATGCCCCCGCTCGCGCTACGGTTGATCCCCGGTCGGCCGACGCAAGAGGTGGGGGCAGAGCAGCCCGATGGCACATGGTGTGGTACAGGTCACCAACCCGAGCAGTTCGCGGTGGCGCCGCCGCACGGGAGAGTACGACACACTCGCCGCCGCCCTCGAAGCGGCGGGCGACGGAGACGTGTTGTCGGTGAGCCCCGGCACCTACCGGGAGAACCTGGTGCTGGACCGTTCCGTGACACTGCGCGGCACGGACGGACCCGGCACCGTGCGCATCGCGCCCGCGTCCGGTGTCGCGCTCACCGTACGGGCCGCCGCGTCCGTACACGGCCTGCTGATCGAGGGCCAGGACATCTCCGCCGCCGCCCTGCTGGTGGAGGCGAGTGCGCCGGAGCTGTCCGGTCTGCGGATCAGCACCCGCTCCGCGGTGGGCCTGGAGGTACGCGACAACGCCCGCCCCACCGTGCGGCGTTGCAGCGTGGACAATCCGGCCGGGCTCGGCATCAGCGTGCTGGACGGCGCGGGCGGCCTGTTCGAGGAGTGCGAGGTGGTGGCGGCGGGCCAGAGCGGCATATCCGTGCGCGGCGGCGCGGGTCCCCGACTCGAACGCTGCCGCGTCCACCACACCGCCGGCGCGGGCCTCTCGGTGACCGGCGAGCACAGCTCCCTGGAGGCGGTCGGCTGCGAGGTGTTCGAGATCCGCGGTGCCGGCGTGCAGCTCTCCTCCCGTGCGACCGGCCACTTCACCGACTGCCAGGTGCACCGCACCACCGGCGACGGCATCAGCCTGGACACCGACGCCGTGCTGTCGCTCGCCGACTGCGACATCCACGACATACCGGAGAACGCCGTCGATCTGCGGGCCCGCTCGGTGCTCACCCTCACCCGCTGCACGGTCCGCCGCTTCGGCCGCAACGGCCTGTCGGTCTGGGACCCGGGCACCCGCGCCGACGCCAACCACTGCGAGATCCACGACAGTACGGGCGACTACCCGGCGGTGTGGGTGAGCGACGGAGCCGTCGCCATACTGGACGCCTGCCGGGTGCACGACGTGCCCGACGCGCTCTTCGTGCTGGACCGCGGCTCGCGCGCCGACGTGGTGGACAGCGACTTCACGCAGATCCGCAATACGGCGGTGTCGGTGAGCGACGGTGCGAACATCCAGTTGGACGACTGCCGGATCAAGGAGGCGGCGACCGGTGCCTGGTTCCGCGACCACGGCAGCGGCGGCACCCTCGCGCAGGTCACCATCGACGCCACCGCGACCGGGGTGATCGTCACCAAGGGCGCCGACCCTGCGCTGGAGCGCTGCACGGTCACCAACTCCGCGGAATCCGGGATCTACGTCTCCGCGGAGGGGCGCGGCACCTTCAACGGGTGCCGAGTGACGGGCAGCCGCGGCTACGGGTTCCACATCATCGACGGGTGCCGGTCCACGCTGACCCGGTGCCGTACCGAGCGCTGTGCGCGCGGCGGTTACGAGTTCGCCGAACCGGGCCCGGTCACCGAGGAGTGCACCAGCGACGGTGCCGCGACCGAGGAGGAGCCGCACCTCGGGCCCGCGGCGCCCGCCCAGACGACCGCCGCACAGTCGTACGGGCTGCTCGGCGGCGTCCCGGTGCAGCGGACCTCGGCGCCGACGGCGTCCCTGAGCGCCGAGCCGCCCGCCGCCCCGCCCGCCCGGGACAGCGAGACCGTCCTCGGCGACCTGGACGCGCTGGTCGGTCTGGACAGCGTCAAGCGCGAGGTGCGCACGCTGATCGACCTGATATCGGTGGGCCGCCGCCGCGAGCAGGCCGGGCTCAAGGCCCCGTCCGCCCGCCGCCATCTGGTCTTCACCGGCTCCCCCGGCACCGGCAAGACCACGGTGGCGCGGCTGTACGGCGAGATCCTGGCCTCGCTCGGCGTGCTGGAGCGCGGGCACCTGGTGGAGGTGGCCCGGGTCGATCTGGTCGGCGAGCACATCGGCTCCACCGCGATCCGTACCCAGGAGGCGTTCGACCGGGCACGCGGCGGGGTGCTGTTCATCGACGAGGCGTACGCGCTCGCGCCGGAGGACGCCGGACGGGACTTTGGGCGCGAGGCGATCGACACTCTGGTGAAGCTGATGGAGGACCACCGGGACGCGGTGGTGGTGATCGTGGCCGGGTACACCGAGGAGATGGAGCGCTTCCTCACCTCCAACCCCGGTGTGGCATCCCGCTTCTCCCGGACCGTCACCTTCGGCGACTACAGCGCCGAGGAACTGCTCCGGATCGTGGAGTCGCAGGCGGCGGACCAGGAGTACCAGCTCGGCGAGGACACCGGCGAGGCGCTGCTCAAGTATTTCGGCGCCGTTCCCCGGGGCCCGGGCTTCGGCAACGGCCGGACGGCCCGGCAGACGTTCGAGGCGATGGTGGAACGCCACGCCGTGCGCCTGGCCCACGTCGCCGAACCGACCCACGAGGAGTTGCAGTTGCTCTACCCGGAGGATCTGCCCGAGCTGCCCTGAGCGGGCCCGCCGTCGGCGGAACCGCCCCGCCCCAGGCCCTTGTCCGCCTCTCCGCCCCGAGCCGCGCCGGCCCGAGCCCCTCCGCTCTCAGCCCCCCCGATCCCAGCCGCGCCGCTCTCATCCGATTCGCCCGGCCCCCCTTGCACCGGCACTGCCCCGGCCGCCGGCGGCAGCCGCCGCAGCAGCGCGGCCCGCTGCCGTGCGAAGGACGGGTCTGCCTGGAAGTCGGAGTGCCCCAGGATCGGTTCGGGCAGCGGGTGGCGGGTGCTGCGACCGTAGGCGGCCGGGTCCGGCAACGGCCCGCAGTCGACGGCCTGGCCGGCCGAACCGATGCCGACCGGGCCGCCTATCGGGTCGGTGCGCCGCCACAGGTTGCACCAGGTGTGCATGGAGTCGTGGAGATCGCGTAACCGGGCCGGTCCGAAGTACGCGGGGAACCAGCGCCCGTAGAGCCGGGCCAGTGGGCAGCCATAGGTGAGCAGTGCGACCCGGCGCCGTACCGCGGGGTCGAGCTGCCACACGGCAGCGGCCGACAGCACGCTGCCCTGCGAGTGCCCGGACAGGATGATCCGGCCGCCGGTCCGCTCGGTCCAGGAGGCCATCCGCCAGCTCAGGTCGGGGACAGCGCGCTCGGCGTAGCAGGGCGGCGCGAAGGGGTGGGCGGCACGCGGCCAGAAGGTGCCGACGTCCCACAGGATGCCGACGGTACGGCGGGCCGAAGCGTCCCGGTAGGCCCGCCGCCCCAGCGTGACCAGGGCGACGACTCCCGCGCCGACCAGCCAGGAGCCGAGCGACTGCGCGGTACGGGCGACCGCCGGCAGCACACCGGGCGCGTCCGCTGCCTCGTCGCCGGGGGTGCCGCCCCCTGCCCAGGCGCCCGCGACGGCGCCGGCGCCCAGTGCGAAGGCCGCCGCGCACACCACGGCGATCAGCAGCGGCGCGGTGTCGGTGAGCCCGGCGCGGGCGACGGCGCTCGCGATCTGCCGGGTCCTGGCGGGGTGGTGCTCCGCCTCCGGGTACATCGCCTCGACCTCCCGGTGCAGCGCCCGTTGCCGCCGCCGCAGTCGCCAGGCGACAGCCGCGGACACCACCAGCAGCAGCGCGAGCACCACCGGGATCACGGACGCCTCCCAGGTGAGCACGGCGGGCGGCCCGGCCAGTGAACTGCCGTGCTCACCCGGAGTGCGGGCGCCGTCCAGCCAGTCGGCGGCGCGCTGCGCCACACCGCCGGTGAGCACCCCGCCGAGCGCGCAGGCCAGCAGGGCGACGGCGGGCCCGGCCAGCCCGCGCAGTGCCACTCCCCCGTCCTCGAAGTCCGCCGGGGGCGTGCGGTGCAGCAGCGCGGCGGCGATACCGACGGCGGCGACCAGCACGCCCTGCACGACGGTGAGCGTGGTGAAGGTCTGCGCGGACGGCAGCCGCCCGGTGGAGACCCACGAGCCGCGGTGCCAGGCGCCGTAGAGGGCGGCGGCGAGCAGCGTGCCGGCCGAGCCGGACAGCAGCACCCGGGTGGTGAGGTGGTCGGTGGCGTCGTCGATCCCGGTCTCGGTCCGGTCCGCGCGGCACACCACGCCGACGGCGGCCACGGCGAGCAGTGCGGTCAGCCCGGCGAGGGACCAGCCGACGGCGGGCAGCAGCGCTCCTGGACGGCCGGTGTCGTACCGCAGAGCGGGCACGCACAAGGCGGCGGTCACGGTGAGCAGGGCGGCGGCGGTGTGCGCGGTCCGCAGCCGGGCGACGGACCGGCGCCCGTACCAGAAGCCGGGCAGGGCCAGTGCGGGGGTGCCGGGCTGGGGGGCGGGGCGGTCGGCGGGGCGCTGCGACTCGTACGCGGACCAGGTGCGGCGGGAGAGCCACCACAGCAGGGCGGTCAGGGCGACGGGCGCGGCGGCGGCCAGGGCGAGCCGGCGGCCGGGCTCGCTCCACCAGCCGCCGCGCTCGACGGCCGCGAAGCCCAGCCACGACTTGTCGCGGGCGCATCCCGCGCGGCCGGCGCACTGCCAGCCGACGAGGTCCAGGGCCACTTCGCAGACCGCGGCGATCAGCAGCACGGTGAGGCTGAGGGCGAGCAGCCGGACCAGAAGTTCGTAGCCGCGGGCGAGACGGGTGCGCACCGAGGGCGGGCGCATCCAGTGCGCGAGGTTGGCGATCATGAACGGGAGCAGCAGCAGCCACAGTGCCCGACTGCCGTTGCCCGAGGTGAGATTGGACCAGCAGTACGCCTCCTGCACCGGCTCGTCCTGATGCCGTTCGGGGTGCTGTTCGGCGTCCGCGTCACACGACCGGCGATGGATTCCAGCCGTTTCGTCGCCCGCCAGGCGTACGGTGCGCGGGTCGCCGAGCATCCGCTCGGGAGTGGTGCCGCCCACGCCGTGCACCAGCAGTTCCAGGGCCGGCGGCGGGCTCACGGCCGTCCTGATGTCCAGTTCAACGGTCATTGCCGCCCCCGATCGTCGTCCCTTACCCGGTGTGGTGCCCGCTCCGGAGGCCGGGCAGCCGCGTTCCCGACGGCCGTGCCGTAATCGTGACGCGGGGCGATCACAAGCGGTACGGACCGGTCATCCGCCGTACACCCGCCCTCGCCTGCCGTGGAAGGATGACCGCAGCACACCGGCCACCGCGGGCCTCGGCGGCCCCGGGCGGCAGCGGGACGTGGCGCACACGGCGGACAACGAGACGGACGGGACGGGGTCACGGGTGACCGACAACCAGAACCTCCTCGCGGAACAGCGGCGGGCGCTGATCCTGGACGAGGTGCGGCGGCGGGGCGGTGTGCGCGTCAACGAGCTGACCCGTCGGCTGAACGTCTCCGACATGACCGTGCGCCGGGACCTGGACGCACTCGCCCGGCAGGGCGTGGTGGAGAAGGTGCACGGCGGCGCCGTGCCGGTGGTCGACGCGAGCAGCCACGAGCCGGGCTTCGAGGCGAAGTCGGGGCTGGAACTCGGCGCGAAGGAGGCCATCGCGCGGGCCGCCGCCGCCCTGGTCCCCCCGGGCAGCGCCATCGCGCTGGCCGGCGGCACCACCACCTTCGCGCTGGCCCACCACCTGCTCGACGTGCCCGAGCTGACGGTGGTCACCAACTCGGTGCGGGTCGCGGACGTCTTCGAGTCCGGGCAGCGCCGGGGCAACAGCCGCAGCGAGGGCTCGGCGACCGTGGTGATCACCGGCGGGGTGCGGACCCTGTCCGAGACACTGGTCGGGCCGGTCGCCGACCGCGCCATCCAGTCGCTCCACTTCGACCTGCTGTTCCTGGGCGTGCACGGCATCTCGGTGGAGGCGGGCCTGTCCACGCCGAACCTGGCCGAGGCCGAGACCAACCGCCAGTTCGTACGGTCGGCCCGCCGCGTCGTGGTGATCGCCGACCACACCAAGTGGGGCACAGTGGGCCTGAGTTCGTTCGCTTCCCTGGAGGACGTGGACACCCTGGTGACCGACGCGGGCATTCCCGAGGTGCTCCGCGAGGAGATCGCCGAGCACCTGTCGGACCTGATCGTCGCGGGTGAGCCGCCCGCAGACAATTGACCGCGAAGCGCGTAGCCTGCGGGCCATGGCTCGCCTCAAGTACCAGTTGCGCGCGGTCGGACTGGACTTCCTCGGCACCGCGCCGGTAAAGCTCGTCTTCTCCGCCGCCGTCGCGGCGCCGCCCGGCACCGTCTACCACGCGCTGGCCGAGGACACCCCGGGCTGGTCGGAGTGGTTCGCGGCGGTGAAGTACGCCCGCCCGACCGAGGCGGGACGCCATGTGGTCCTCTCCGGCGGCCTCCGCTTCGAGGAGACGGTGCTGATCGCCGAAGAACCCGGGCGGTATGTCTACCGTGCCGACGCGACCAACCGCCCCGGCGTACGGGCGATGCTGGAGGAGTGGCGCGTCGAACCGGCCGCGGGGTGCAGCCTGGTCCAGTGGACCATAGCGGTCGACCCGGCGCCCGCGACGGCGGGCTTCCTACGGCTGCTCACCCCGGTCCTGCGGTCCTCCTTCCGGACCGCGATGCAGAAGCTGGACCGCCGGAACCTGTGAGCGTACGGCTCGGGCCCGGAGGCCGGCGCCTCGGGCATCGCCGCCCGAGCGTTCCCCGTCGCGGGCCGCGTCACCTGAGACGTCGTCATACTCCGGAAGGTATGCGCGTACGCCGACGTGCCGGTGGCCTGCAGGTGGCTGCGCGGTGGCCGGACCGCAACCCTCGCCGGCTACTCGCGGTGCTCGGGAGGCGGTTCCGGCCGCCACAGCGGGTGTTCCTCGCGGACCCACCGGCCCGACACGTACCCGGTGCGCAGTCCGCGCCGGGCCTCGGAGTCCTTGCTGGCGAGCCAGACGTGGCCGGTGATGACCACGCCGACGAGCAGGGCCAGCCAGTCGTGCACGAAGGTGGCGCCGGTGCGCCACAGCAGCGGGGTCAGCCACGGGAACCACATGATCAGCCCGGTCCCGGTCATGATCAGCACGGAGCCGACGGTGAAGGCGGCGAAGAGCTTCTGCCCGGCGTTGAACTTGCCCGCCAGACCCGGCTCGCGCCGGCGGGTGCGTACGAAGGTGCGCAGCCAGCGCCAGTCGTGCGGGAAGAACCGGCCGAGCCGGCCCGCGTCGCGGCGGAAGGCACGGGAGGCCAGGCCGAGGACGACCGGTACCGGGAGCAGGACGCCGGACCACTCGTGGACGAGGAGCACCAGCCTGCGGCGGCCGACGATCTCCGCGAGCGGCGAGACGTACAGGCAGGCGGCGGTGAACACGCAGATGCCCATCAGCCAGTTCAGCGAGCGGTGCACCCAGGTCTCGGCACCGGTGAAGCGGCGCAGCCGACGGGCCGCGTCCGGCTCACGACGTCGGTTCATCGCCGCGGCCGTTCGACGTGCCGACCCACGCGTCCACGTCATAGCCGTAGCGCTCCCAGTAGCCGGGGCGGACGTCCTGGGTGACCGTGATGCCGGACAGCCATTTCGCGGACTTGTAGAAGTACATGGGGGCGGCGTAGAGGCGCACCGGCCCGCCGTGCGGGGCGGTGACCGGCTTGTCGTTCATGGTGAGGGCCACCAGCATGTCGGGGCGGCGCGCCTGTTCCAGGGTGAGGCTCTCGGTGTACACGCCGTCGAAGCAGGTGAACCGGATCGCTACGGCTTCCTCCCGCACCCCGGCCGCCGCCAGCAGGTCGGCCAGCCGCACCCCGGAGAACGCGGTCCTGGGCACCCGCCACCCGGTCACGCACTGCACATCCCGCACCAGCCGGGTCTGCGGCAGCGCCCGCAGGTCGGAGAGCGTGTACGAGGCCGGCCGGTCGACCAGGCCGTCCACCGTCAGACGGTAGTCCGCCTCACTGCGGTGCGGAACGGAGTCGGAGACCGAGTAGAAGCGGAATCCGCCGCCGCCGGGCAGCAGCCCGGTCACGCCGGTGGGGTCCTTGGCGCTGACCGATGCCAGCACGGTGTCCAGCTTGTCCTGGACGGCGCCGCCGACTGCGACACCGAGCGCGCCGAGCCCCAGCATGCCGAGCACGACCCGCCGGCCCACGGGGGTGCCGCGTCCCCGCTCCTCGGGGTCCACGGGATTCCGGGGTTCCGCCTCGGGGAGCGGGTGCGGCGCGCTGTCGTCCATGTAGCGATTCGAGCACGCGCGGCGCGCGGTGACCAGGGGCAGTTGCGGAACGTCAGCGTTTCGTCATGTCCGGGCGGAGGTGAGGTGCGGGGTTCTCCGGGCGGCCCGCGTCCAGCCGGCCCTTCTCAGTCCCTTCGCCCGCGACGCACCCGACGGCATGTCAGTCGGCTGAGTCACCGTCGTACGGGTGCCGCCGCGCCGACTTCCCCTCGCTGACGAGGTGGGTTGACGAGATGCGTTCGCGCTTCGGGGCCGTCGGCACCGTGCGGCAGCCGGGCGGTGGTCCGCAGCCGCACGGTGTGGACCGCGGAGTTGGCGGTACGGCCGTGGTGGCGAAACAGTCGGCGGGCGGGCCGGACGCGGGCGCGCGGTTCGTCCGCGAGACGGCAGCCATCGAGCCAAAGGGGGCGCCGGTGTCGAGAGTGGAGACGCGCGCAAGAAGCGAGGAACCAGCGACTGAGCACGTCGGCCGTTGACACCGGGTCCAAGCCCCCGGAGGCGAGATGGCGGCAAAAACCCGCGGGTCGCGGGGCGGGCCGGGCGTACGGTCTCGGCGCCGTTGCCCGCGGCGGACGAGTTCGCGCGGGTGCCGGCGCTCGGGCGCGGTCGGAGTGCGCCGCCCGCCCCGGACCGGCCGGTCGCGTACGCGCGGGCGCCGGTGCGGCCGCACGCCACAGGCCGCCCGGCGGACGCGGCGCGTCTGCCGGGCTGGTCGGGGCCCACGCACGCCGGCCCGAAGCCAGCTGCCGTTTCGCGCGGGCGCTCGGCGTGCCCGCGCCGCCGGATGCACGGAACGAACTGGCCGCCGTGGTACAGCGGTTGGCGGCGGACCGGCCGGTCACAGCGCGCTGCCGTCGGCCGCCCGTGCCCCGGTGCGCGCCGTCCGCCCGCGGCCGGGGAACCGTATGCCCGCTCCAGCCCCGCGCAGCGGTTCGTCCCGGTTGCGAGCCGGGGGACCACGAGTCACCCTGAAGACGCATCACGGAGTACTGCATCAGTCACTCTATGCAATTCCGCTCAGGTGTTCCCATCGGAGCGGCGTATGGCCCCGGGCCCGCGATCGCGGTACCGGCCCTCGCCGCGGAGGGAGTCGCAGCCGTGATCATGCAAGCCGACCAATCCGAGTCAGCGGCCCGAGAGTGTGCGCTCGAACTCGAAGCGCACCCGTACCGGATCCAGCAGATCCGGCGCATCGTGTCCGCCCAGTTGCGCTACTGGCGCCTCGATCCGCTCATCGACGCGGCCTCGACCGGCATCAGCGAGCTGCTCGCCAACGTCCACCGCCACGCCAAGCCCGACAAGCAGTGCGTGGTCAAGCTGACCCTGGACGCCGACCGCCTGACGGTGGCCGTCGCCGACCACGACACGCGGCTGCCGCACCTGCAGCCGGTGGAGCCGACCGCCACCAGTGGGCGTGGGCTGACCATGGTCGAGGCGATGAGCGACAGCTGGGGGACGGATCTGCTGCCCGACGACGGCGGCAAAGTGGTCTGGTTCGTGCTGCGCACGCCCACGCGGGTGCCGGCGCCGACCCTGGTGCCGCTGCGGACGGCCGTACCGTTCGAACAGGCCCTCCCCGAGCGCGTCCCCGTCCCCGCCTCAGTCGCCTGACCGCCGCCCGAGCCATCGCCTGACCGCGCACGCGACCGGCCACGCGACCGGCCGGCCGCCACCTCCCTCCCGGGAGACGGCGGCCGGTCCGGCATACCGCGGGCGGGCCGGAAGTCGACGGCGCCGGCCAGTACTGGGCCACGGCCCCTGCCGGGACGGGGACCGGCGGACCGGGCGTCAGGTGTCCGTGCTGGCCCGCAGGCCGCTGGCGGTGCTCACGAGGTGCACGCCCGCGGCGTGGTGGTACGCGTCCTCGTCGATCTTCCCGGCCGCGAACCGCCGCCCCAGAACGACGATCGGCGAGTGCCCGTCACCGGCAGTCCGCGCCTGCCACGGCCCGCGCCCCTCCA
>NZ_DATDBG010000316.1:0-22457 GCF_036524955.1 Streptomyces sp. | reverse complement strand
GCCCGCGAAGGTCGGTGTCGCGGCGGCAGCGGTGGTCGCGGCGGCAGCGACGGCGTTCGCGCTCGGCCTCGCCGACAGCGGCGGAAAGCCGCAGTCCAAGCCGAAGGCGCAGCCCGCGGCGGCGTCCCCGGCGGTCACCGTGGCCCCGCTGCCCGCCACCACGCCTCCACCGCCGAGGCCCGCACCGGTGGTGGCGAAGCCGGCGCCCCAGCCGGCAACGTCCAAGCCCTCGCCGAGGCCGCAGCCGAAAGCGTCACCGGCCGCCCCGAAGCCGAAACCCGCCCCCGAGCCCAAGAAGCCCATGCCCTCGCCCACGCCGCCGAGGCCGGGGCCGACGCCACCGCCCGCCACTGCCCCGGCCCCGGTCGCGGTCGCGTACCGGCTCAACTCCCTCGGGGTCAACGGCCTCGGCGACTCGGGCGAGCCGACCATCCGCCCCTCCCTCAGCAGTTGGTGGTGGGACCGCTGGGGCCTGAACATCGCGGACACCCG
Organism: Streptomyces sp.; assembly: GCF_036524955.1. Classification (GTDB taxonomy): domain Bacteria; phylum Actinomycetota; class Actinomycetes; order Streptomycetales; family Streptomycetaceae; genus Actinacidiphila. The sequence goes on along the minus strand of NZ_DATDBG010000316.1, from coordinate 21,965 downwards.
CTATGAGCACGGCATCACCGTCCACGCGCCGTCCACGGTCACGATCGACCTCAACCTCGGCTGCGTCACCTACGGGGCGAAGGCCGGCGTGGACGACCTCAGCCGCCCGCTGCCGGTCACGGTCCGCTTCTCGGTCTACGGCGACGACACGCCGCTCTGGGCCTCCGGCCCGGTCAGCGGCGGCGACCCGGCGGTGCCCGTGCACATCCGGACCGCCGGCTACAAGACGATCAAGCTCGTCGTCGCACCGGAACGGCGGCGGAACGGCGGCACGGACAACCCGCTGGGCCTGGCCGACCGGGCGGACTCCGCCGTCAACTGCGTGTAGCCGCAGGAGGACGGCCCGCAGACGGCGGATGGACGGCCCGCAGCGCCGGCGGCGGGGTGCCCCCGCCCGTCCGCACGGCTGGCGCGGATGCGGAACACCGCCCACCCGGCCCGCGGGAGGTCAGCCGCGGGGGCCCCGGCGCGGGGGGTCCTCGTCCTCGTGGGGGCCGAGGAGCTCGTCCGCCAGCGAGGGGAGATCGTCGAGAGGGGTCTCCTCGGCCCATTCGGGGCGAGGCCGGCGCCCCGGGGAGACGGCGGGAAGCTCGCGGGTGCGCTCGGTCTCCGGATTCTCGGGCCGGAAGAGCCACGGGGGCACCCGGTCCGCGGGGTCGTCGGAGCCCGGCGCGGAAGGCGGTACGACCGGGGGCATGACCCTCGTCGTCTCGGACGGGTCCGAGACACGCTCCCCGGTGGACGTACCCTGCTGCGTTTCCGCCCCGCCTGCGGATGCGTCCTCCGGCGCCACCGACGGCAGCGCAGCCGTCTCGTCGGCCCCTCCGGGCGCCATCGACGGGAGTACAGCGGTCTCGTCGGCCCCTCCGGGGACCACCGGCCGCAGCACCGCCGTCTCGTCGGCGTCCCGTGCCTGCGGCGAACGCGCGGTACCGGCGTCCTGCGGCGCCACCGGCGGCATAACCGTCGTCGTCTCGGACGAGTCCGCGCCGGAACCGGACGGCCCGGCGCCCTCCCCGGACTCCGGGGACCCCGCACCCGCGGAAGGCAGTTCCCTCGTCTCCTCCGCGTCCTGCCGACTCCCGGCGCCTGTGGCATCAGAACGCTCGGAATCCCCGGTCTTCCCCGACACCGCCGCCGCGAACGCCGCCGCAGCAGCAGCCACCCTCGCCTCCTCCGCGCGGAGCAACGCCTCCTCCGCCTGGCGCTGCTTCTCCAGTCGCCGGGCCTCCGCCTCTTCGCGGAGGCGGGCCTGCTCGGCGGCGACGCGTCGCAGCCGCTCCTGTTCGGCGGCGTGGGCCGCCTCCTCCGCTTCCCGGCGGGCCTCCTCCTCCGCTGCGATGCGCGCGGCTTCCTCCTCACGCAGCCGCGCGGCCTCCGCCTCCTGGGCGGCCTTGCGTTCGGCGATCTCGCGGCGGGCCGCTTCTTCCGCGGCGAGGCGCCGTTCCTCCTCCTCGCGCCGCAGCTTTTCGAGCTGCGCCTGCCGTTCGCGCTCCAGCCGCTCCTCCTCCGCCTTGCGGGCGGCCTCCTCGGCGGCACGGCGGGCGGCCTCCTCGGCGGCCTTGCGCTCAGCCTCGGCGCGGGCCTCGATCTCCTGGGCGGAGAGCGGGAGGAGCTGGTCGAGCCGGTGCCGTACCACGGTGGCGACCGTGTCGGGGGTCTGCGCGGCGTCCACCACGAGGTAGCGCGCCGGGTCGGCGGCGGCGAGGGTGAGGAACCCGGCGCGTACCCGGCGGTGGAATTCCGCCGGCTCGGATTCGAGGCGGTCGGGGGCCTCGGTGAAGCGTTCCCTGGCGTTCTCGGGGCTGATGTCGAGCAGGACGGTCAGGTGCGGGACGAGCCCGTCGGTGGCCCAGCGGGAGATCCGGGCGATCTCGGTCGGGGCGAGGTCGCGGCCCGCGCCCTGGTAGGCGACGGAGGAGTCGATGTAGCGGTCGGAGATCACGACGGCGCCGCGCGCGAGGGCCGGCCGGATCACCGTATCGACGTGTTCCGCGCGGTCGGCGGCGTACAGCAGGGCTTCGGCGCGGTGGGAGATACCGGTGGAGGAGACGTCGAGCAGGATGGACCGCAGGCGTTTGCCGACCGCGGTGGCGCCGGGTTCGCGGGTGACGACGACCTCGTGGCCCTTGGCGCGGATCCACTCGGCGAGCGCTTCGACCTGCGTGGACTTGCCTGCGCCGTCGCCGCCCTCCACCGCGATGAAGAAACCGGTGGCGGCCGGGGCCGTGGTCGGCTCGCCGCCGCGCAGCGCCTCGCGCAGGTCGCGCCGCAGCGGTACGCCGCTGCGGTCGTCGGTCTTGCCGAGGACGAGCGCGGCGACCGGCAGCAGCAGTGCGCCGATCAGTATCAGCGTGTACGCGGCGCCGCCGTGGTCGAAGGTGAAATGGCCGCGTTGGATGCGGTGCGGACCGATCGCGGCGGCCAGCAGCGGCGCGACGATCGCGGTCGCGCCGAGCGTGGTCCGCACCACGGCGTGCAGGTGCTCGATGGTGCGGGCCCGGCGCGGCTCCTCGGCCTCCTGCTCGATCAGGATGTGGCCTGCGTTCGCGGTGATGCCGGCGCAGACGCCGGCCAGCAGGGCGAGCAGCAGGACGGACGTCTGGTCGGCGACGACACCGGTCAGCAGCAAGGCGATCCCGGTGAGGCCGATCGCCAGCGCGAGCAGTCTGCGCCGCGACAGACCGGGCAGGGTGCGCGGGGCGACCAGGATGCCGGCGACCGTGCCGCCGGAGAGGGCGAGCACCAGCAGCCCGAACCCGGTCGGCCCGAACCCGAGGCCGTCGGCGAGCAGCACCGCGACGGCCACCGCCGCGCCGATCGCGCCCGCGACCCCCGCTGTGGCCGGCACCAGCAGCGGCAGAGCGCCGGTCCGGCCGTTCTCCGCACCGGCCGGTCCCTTCGGTCGGCGCAGCCCATGCAGTGGAGAACGCAGCCGGGACGCCGTGCCGGACGGCAGTTCCAGCAGGTAGAGGATGGCGATCGAGGACGAGAAGAGGCCCGCGGTCACGTAGGAGGACAGCCCCACCTGGTGCAGGTCGAACCACTTCACGCCCACCGCGATCAGCGTGTTGACCAGCGTCACCACGACCAGCGCGGCGGCGGCCAGCGGCAGCGCGCCGAAGCTCGTGCGCAGGTCCAGCCGGTGCAGCGTCGCCAGGTGGTCGGGCGCGGGCCGTACCGAGGTGTCACCCGGCGGGGGCAGCAGCAGCGGCGCCGCACCGTCCTTGGCGATGGTCCACAACCGTTCGGCGACCGCGGTGACGAAGACGGAGGCCAGCAGCCACACGTAGGCGGAGCCCGGCATCCAGGTGATCCACAGGGGGGCGACGATGAACAGCACGAGCCGTACGCCGTCTGCCCCGATCATCGTCCACCGCCGGTCCAGCGGCCCGTCCGCGGCGGTCAGCGCCGAGAGCGGGCCCAGCAGAACCGAGCCGAAGAGCAGCGTCGCCACCAGTCGCGCGGCGAAGACGAACGCCACCGCGAACGCCACGCCCCGGTGACCGCCCCCGAACGCACCCGCGGCCCCGGCCGCCTGCACGGTCAGCAGCAACAGCACCAGCAGACCGAGCCGGTCCGCCACCGCCCCGGTGAGCTGGGCTCCCCACAACTTCCGCAGCGCGGGAATCTTCAGCAACGCCCCCACAGCCCGCTCGCGCGAGTCCGCCGCCAACTCGGTGGCGAACGCGTCGGCGACGTCAGCGGGCTGCGACGGCTGCGATGGCTGCTCGGATCGCGTCATCCCGACAGCCTATCCGGCCGCCGGAAACTGACACCTGCTGCCTGTGGACAAACGCACCGAGCCCACCCGGCAAGACCGGGCCCGCCCCGGGGGCACCTCCCGGCGTTGGCCAGGGGGATCGAGAACGCGAAGCGCCCCGCGGGACACGCGACCTCACTCCGGTGCGGCGGAAGTCTTCTTCGCGGCGACCTTCTTCACGGCGGCCGTCTTCTTCGCCGGCGCCTTCCTCGCGGCGGGCGCGGCCTTCTTCGCGGCGACCTTCTTCACGGCAGCGGTCTTCTTCGCCGCCGGCGCAGCCTTCTTGGCGGTCTTCGCCGCCTTCTTCACCGGCCCCTTCGCCCGCTTCTCCGCCAGCAGCTCGTACCCTCGCTCCGGCGTGATCGTCTCGACGTCGTCCTCGCGGCGCAGTGTCGCGTTGGTCTCGCCGTCGGTGACGTACGGGCCGAAGCGGCCGTCCTTGACGACGACGGGGCGTTCGCTGACCGGGTCGGTGCCCAACTCCTTGAGCGGCGGCTTCGCGGCGGCACGGCCCCGGGCCTTGGGCTGGGCGTAGATCGCCAGTGCCTCGTCCAGGGTGATGGTGAAGATCTGGTCCTCGCTCTCCAGGGAGCGCGAGTCCGTGCCCTTCTTCAGGTAGGGGCCGTAGCGGCCGTTCTGCGCGGTGATCTCGACGCCGTCCGGGTCCGCACCGACCACCCGCGGCAGCGACATCAGCCTGAGCGCGTCGTCCAGGGTGACGGTGTCCAGGGACATCGACTTGAAGAGCGAGGCGGTACGCGGCTTGACCGCGTTCTTCCCGGTCTTCGGGGTGTCCTCGGGCAGCACCTCGGTGACGTAGGGCCCGTAGCGGCCGTCCTTGGCGACGATCGGGCGTCCGGTGACCGGGTCGGTGCCCAGCTCGAACTCGCCGCTGGGCCGGGCGAACAGCTCCTCGGCGTAGCCGACGCTCAGCTCGTCCGGCGGCAGGTCGGCGGGGACGTCGGCCCGCTGGTGGTTGTCCTCGCCCTTCTCGCCGCGCTCGACGTAGGGGCCGTAGCGGCCGACGCGCAGCACGATGCCGTCACCGACCGGGAAGGAGGAGATCTCGCGGGCGTCGATGGCGCCCAGGTCCTCGACCAGCTCCTTCAGCCCGCCGAGGTGGTCTCCGTCGCCGTTGCCCGCGCCGGCCGAGGAGGGTACGGCGCCGGTCCCGCCGTGCTCGGAACCGAAGTAGAAGCGGCGCAGCCACGGCACGGCCTGCGCCTCGCCGCGGGCGATCCGGTCGAGGTCGTCCTCCATCGAGGCGGTGAAGTCGTAGTCCACCAGCCGGCCGAAGTGCTTCTCCAGGAGGTTGACCACGGCGAAGGAGAGGAACGTCGGGACGAGCGCGGTGCCCTTCTTGAAGACGTAGCCGCGGTCCAGGATCGTGCCGAGGATCGTCGCGTACGTGGACGGGCGGCCGATCTCCCGCTCCTCCAGCTCCTTGACCAGGCTCGCCTCGGTGTAGCGGGCGGGCGGCTTGGTGGAGTGGCCGTCGGCGGTGATCTCCTGCGCGCTCAGCGGGTCGCCCTCGGCGACCTGCGGCAGCCGGCGCTCGCGGTCGTCCAGCTCGGCGTTGGGGTCGTCGGCGCCCTCGACGTACGCCTTGAGGAAGCCGTGGAAGGTGATGATCTTGCCGGACGCGGAGAACTCGGCCTCGCGGCCGTCCGCGGCGGCCCCGCCGACCTTGACGGTGACGGACTGGCCGACCGCGTCCTTCATCTGCGAGGCGACGGTGCGCATCCAGATCAGCTCGTAGAGCCGGAACTGGTCGCCGGTCAGGCCGGTCTCGGCGGGGGTGCGGAAGCGGTCACCGGAGGGGCGGATCGCCTCGTGCGCCTCCTGCGCGTTCTTCACCTTGCCGACGTAGACCCGCGGCTTGTCCGGCAGGTAGTCGGTGCCGTAGAGCTGGGTGACCTGGGCGCGGGCGGCGCTGACGGCGGTCTCCGAGAGCGTGGTGGAGTCCGTACGCATGTAGGTGATGAAGCCGTTCTCGTACAGCTTCTGGGCGACCTGCATGGTGGCCTTCGCGCCGAAGCCGAGCTTGCGCGACGCCTCCTGCTGGAGGGTGGTGGTGCGGAAGGGCGCGTACGGCGAGCGGCGGTACGGCTTGGACTCGACACTGCGGACGGAGAACCGGGTGTCGGACAGGGCCGCGGCCAGCGCGCGGGCGTTCGCCTCGTCGAGCTGGAGGACGGCCGAACCGCCCTTGAGCTCACCCGTGGCGGCGTCGAAGTCGCGGCCCTGCGCGATACGGCGACCGTCCACCGAGACCAGGCGGGCGACCAGGGTGGCGGGGTCGGAGGCGTCCCCGGCGCGGCCGGTGGAGAACGTGCCGGTCAGGTCCCAGTACTCGGCGGACCGGAAGGCGATCCGCTCGCGCTCGCGCTCCACGACCAGCCGGGTCGCGACCGACTGCACGCGGCCCGCCGACAGCCGCGGCATGACCTTCTTCCACAGCACCGGCGAGACCTCGTACCCGTACAGCCGGTCGAGGATGCGGCGGGTCTCCTGGGCGTCGACCAGGCGCTGGTTGAGCTCGCGGGGATTCCGGACCGCTTCCTGGATGGCGTCCTTGGTGATCTCGTGGAACACCATCCGGTGCACCGGCACCTTGGGCTTGAGGATTTCCTGCAAATGCCAGGCGATGGCCTCGCCCTCGCGGTCCTCATCGGTGGCCAGGAATAGCTCATCGGAGTCCTTGAGAAGATCCTTGAGCTTCTTGACCTGTGCCTTCTTGTCGGCGTTGACGACGTAGATCGGCTGGAAATCGCTGTCCACATTGACGCCGAGCCGCGCCCACGGCTGGCCCTTGTACTCCGCCGGCACTTCGGCGGCCCCGTTGGGGAGGTCGCGGATGTGCCCGACGCTGGCCTCGACGACGTATCCCGGGCCGAGATAGCCCTTGATCGTCTTCGCCTTGGCAGGCGACTCGACGATGACGAGTCGGCGGCTGCCGTGTGCGGTCTCGCGGGTCGGGGACAACTTCGCTCTTCTCTCCGGGTCGAAGGGGTGTCGCTGCGGAGTGTGACCGTACCTCCTGGTCCCGTGTCAAACGGGGAAAGTCCACAACGCCACTCGAACGGTAACCCGATGTATGTTCTAACCATTACAGTACACACCGTCGGGGTCCCCATGAAGGCTACGTCCCCCAGGCAGATCGCGCGTCAATTCATCCACGCCGACCAGCCTCCGGCCGCGCCTGCCGACAATGCCACACCGTGCGAGCCGGCGGTACGCGAGGTCCCGCGGAACGCGGCGGCCGACCGGCCCGAGACGGCCGGAAAGCGGAGCGGCGGGCATCGCCGCTTCGGCTGGTTGGCAGGCGATCTCGCCGGCGGCCGGCCGCACAATCACCTGCTGGACCCGGCGGAATCCCCGTACCTGCGCAAAGCCATCGAAATGATCATGACGGGAAAGTCCGAACAGACGGTCACCCGTTGGCTGGTGGAACAGCACGTGCCGACCGTCAGAGGCGGCAGGTGGACGGGGACGACCGTGCGCAACATGGTCAGCAATCCGGCGGTGTGCGGCTACCGCATGCGCGGCGGCGAACTCGTGCTCGATCCGCGCACCGGCGAACCGGCCGTCGGCGGCTGGGAGACCGTCGCCACACCGGAGGAGTGGCGCCTGGTGCTGCGGCGGTACGGCGGCACCGCCCAGCGCGCCGGAGGCTCCGGCGCGCTGGGCGGTGCCGGCCCGTACGCCGCCCCCGGCTCCCACGCCCCGGAGCGCAGGCAGATCGCACAGACCCGGAAGTACCTCCTGTCGGGGTTTCTGCGCTGCGGGCGAGTGAAGCGGTCCTCGGGCGCGGTCTGCGGAGCCACGCTGGTCGGCAACCCGGTCACCCGCGGCACCCCGCACGGCGCCTACGCCTGCACCAACCCCGGCTGCCGCGGGCTCGCCCGGCGGATGGACCTGGTGGACGAGACGGTCACCGGGTTCGTCCTGGCAGAACTGGTGCGGCGGTTCGGAGAGGCAGGCGGTGGGGGCGACGCGGGGGAGCACGGGTCGTACGCGGACTGGCCCGACGCGCTGCTGGCCGGATTCACCGGGCGGCGGTGGGAGGAGTTCGACCTGCGGCAGAAGCGGATAGCGATCGCGGCTGTGGTCGAGGCCGTGCTCGTACGGCCGCTTCCGGAGGGGCGGTCCACCCGGGCACCGTTCGACCCGGCGCTGCTCGAGGTGGTCTGGCGGGGGCGGGAAGCGCGCGACGAGGAGTGAGCCGACGTGCCACGAGCGACCGTACGGGGTGGGCGAGCGACCGTGGCGACCACCCTGTCGTCGCACCCCTGCTCACCTCGCGGCCGGGATCGCCGGATCCTGGTCCTTCTACCGCTCCGCCCCCCACGAGGGCGGCCGCTGGTTGCCGTGCTGCCCGTTCGACTGGGCGACCGGCCTGCTCTGCCCGTCGTACGCCACCCGGATGGCGTACGACCTGCTGCACGCCGACCCCGTGCGGACCCTGAACGAGAACGCGCTGCTGCTGCTCGCCGTGCCCTTCGTCCTGTGGGCGGACGCGCGCCGGCTCACGGAGGGGCTGCGGGGGCGCTGCCGGCGGCCGGTGCTGGGGCGCGGGAGCAGTACGCCGGGTGGGACCACCGTGGTGGACGGGTGTACGGAACCTGCGCTGAGCTCTTCCGGTCGCGCGCCCGCACCCGCGTCCGTACCTGTGTCCGTATGCCTCGCGCCCGCCCGGCGCCCTACCGCCCCGCCGGTTCCAGGAAACCCTGCTCGACCAGCAGCCGGATCGACTCCGGCGTGCGGTCGCGCAGTATCACCGGGTCCTCACCCAGCAGCTGGGCGATCGCGTCCACGATCCGGCCGGCCGGCAGCGTACCGTCGCAGACGCCCGCGAAGCCCGCGCCGACCGTGTCGACCTTCGTCGCCCGGCGCATGCCACGCGCCGAGCGCAGTACCACGTGCTCCGGGTCCTCCGCGCCCGGCAGGCCCACCTGTTCCTGCACCACGTCGGGCGCGAGGGTGAAGCGGGCGCCGAGCAGCGCCGCGTCGTCGTGGGCGCGCAGGAAGTCCTGCCGGGCGAACCAGTCCGCGATGTGCGGGCCGAGCGGCTGCTCCACCGGGTGCGGCCACTCCTCGGCGGTGATCACCGGCCGGTCCGTACCGGAGTTGCGCAGGGTGATCCAGCCGAAGCCGATCCCGTTGACCTTGCGCTGTTCGAACTCTTCCAGCCATGCGTCGTAGCGCGCCGCGTACGCCGCCGGGTCCGCCCGGTGGTCGCCGCCGTCGCGCAACCACAGTTCCGCGTACTGCGCGACGTCCTGCACCTCGCGCTGCACGATCCACGCGTCGCAGCCGCGCGGCACCCAGGAGGCGAGCCGCTCCCGCCAGTCCTGCCCTTCGGTGTGCTGCCAGTTCGCGAGGAGCTGACACCAGCCACCGTCGCGGAGATGGCTCGCGGCTTGCTGGACAAGGGTGCGGCACAGGTCGTCGCCGGCCATGCCGCCGTCCCGGTAGGTGAAGCGTCCCTTCGGCGAGATCACGAACGGCGGGTTCGACACGATCAGGTCGTACCGCTCCTCGCCGACCGGCTCGAACAGGCTGCCCTGGCGCAGCTCCGGCTCGCGGGCACCGGACAGGGCGAGGGTCAGGCGGGCGAAGTGCAGGGCACGCGGGTTGACGTCGGTGGCGGTGACCCGGGTGGCGTGCCGGGAGGCGTGCAGCGCCTGGACGCCCGAGCCGGTGCCGAGGTCCAGCGCGCTGCCCACCGCCTCGCGGACGGTCAGCCCGGCGAGCGTGGTGGACGCGCCGCCCACCCCGAGGACCAGGTCGGCCCGGTCGACGCCGGGCGCGCTGCCGATGCCGCCGGCCCCTCCGACCGCACACCCGAGGTCGGAGACGATCCACCAGTCCTCGCCGCCGTCCCCGGCGTACGGGCGTACGTCCACCGTGGCGCGAACGTCGTCACCGTCCCGCACCAGCCAGCCGTCCGACTCGTACCGCTCCACGCCCTTGAACACGGCGCGCGCCCGCTCGTACGACACGGGCCGCTGCAGCAGGAAGAGCCGGACCAGCGTCTCCAGTGGGCTGCCGCCGCGGGTGGCGCGGAGCGCGGGCACGGTCTCGGCGCGGGACAGCGCCGCGTACGCGACGGCCCCCAGCAGATCGAGGCAGCCGTCCGCGGTGAAGGCGGCGGCTCTCAGCTCGTCCCGCAGGGACGTCGCACTGGCGGCGGCGGGAAGGAGGGGCGTACTCACACCGGCCATTGTCGCGGAAGGGCCGCGGCCCGGCGCGCCCCGATGTCCACGCCCCGATGTCCACGCCCCGATGTCCACGCCCCGGTGCCGGCCGCCCGTTACGAGGCGGTCGGGGACACGGCGCCGGAGACCTGCTGGCAGCCGGGTTGTGCGGCGAGCGCGTTGCCCGTATCGCCGTCGCTCAGGGTGGCCAGCGACTTCTCGGCGTTCACGGTGGTCTGCTTCAGCGAGTTGGAGACGCCCGCGAGACCGCTGGCGAACTTCGCCTGGTCGCTGGTGTCCAGACCGTCCACCTGCGTCTTCAGCGCCGCGTACTGGCCCGACAGGTTGGTGAACACCGACACCGCGTTCTGCTGGTACTTCTCTCCCTCGTCGCCGGGCGCCGGCCCGGCGCTGCTGAAGATGCCTGCCAGCGACCGGTACGCGTCGGAGATCGCCTTGAACGCGGCGGAGTCGGCGGCCTTCACGTTCTGCGGCTTGCCCCCGCTGTCCACCTTGCTGATCGCGGTGTTCGCCTGGTCGATCTTCCTGACCTGGGCGGCGGCCTGGTCACAGACCCCCTTCGCCCACTCGTCCCGCTTCTTGCCGGTGTCGTCACCGCCGCATCCCGACAGCGCCAGGAGCAGGGCCGCTGCGCCGGACAGCGCGACCGAGAACTTCTTGTTCACCTTCACCGGATGGGTCCCTTCCATGGCTTTACGGCCCCGGAACATACACGGCGGAGGGGTACCGACCACGAATCAGTAGCATTATTTGATGGTATTTGTGCGATTTCAAGCCGTGCGCGGCTGTCCGGTCCGGCGGGCGGGCGGCAGCCGGGAGCGAGCGCACGACCGACCGCTTCGTGGGGGCGACCTCACGTGTTCGCGGAAGCGACCTCACATGCCGCCGTAGCGGCGGCATGTGAGGTCCGTAACGCCAGGGCGACCGACTAGGCGGCCACAGCTGAGTCGTTGTTCTCGGCCGGGGCCTGGTCACCGCCCTTTCCCTCGTCGTCCATCGCGATGCCGCGGCGCTTGGAGACGTACACCGCGCCGACGATGATCAGGACGGCGAGGACCGCGACGGTGACCCGTATCCCGAGATTGGCGTCGACGCCGTAGCTGAACTTCACCACGGCCGGGGCGATCAGCAGCGCGACCAGGTTCATCACCTTCAGCAGCGGGTTGATGGCCGGGCCCGCGGTGTCCTTGAACGGGTCGCCGACGGTGTCGCCGATGACGGTCGCGGCGTGGGCGTCGCTGCCCTTGCCGCCGTAATGGCCGTCCTCGACGAGCTTCTTCGCGTTGTCCCAGGCGCCGCCGGAGTTGGCCAGGAAGACCGCCATCAGGGTGCCGGCGCCGATCGCGCCCGCCAGATACGAGGCGAGCGAGCCGACGCCGAAGGTGAAGCCCACCGCGACGGGCGCGAGGATGGCGAGCAGGCCCGGCGTGGCCAGCTCGCGCAGCGCGTCCTTGGTGCAGATGTCGACCACCCGGCCGTACTCGGGCAGCTCGGTGCCGTCCATGATCCCGGGGTGGTCGCGGAACTGCCGGCGCACCTCGTAGACCACCGAGCCGGCCGAACGGGAGACGGCGTTGATGGCGAGGCCGGAGAAGAGGAAGACGACGGCCGCGCCGAGCAGCAGGCCGACCAGGTTGTTGGGCTGGGAGATGTCGAGGGAGAGCCAGCGGGCGTCGGAACGCGCCGGATCGGCCTTGGCGACGGCGGTGTCGATGGCCTCCTTGAACGAGCCGAACAGGGCGGTGGCCGCGAGCACGGCGGTCGCGATGGCGATGCCCTTGGTGATGGCCTTGGTGGTGTTGCCGACCGCGTCGAGGTCGGTGAGCACCTGGGCGCCCTCGCCGTGCACGTCGCCGGACATCTCCGCGATGCCCTGCGCGTTGTCCGAGACCGGCCCGAAGGTGTCCATCGCGACGATCACCCCGACGGTGGTCAGCAGGCCGGTGCCGGCGAGCGCGACCGCGAACAGGGCCAGCCAGACGGAGGTGCCGCCGAGCAGGAAGGCGCCGTACACCGACAGCCCGATCAGCACGGCCGAGTAGACCGCCGACTCCAGGCCCAGGGAGATGCCGGACAGTACGACGGTGGCCGGGCCGGTCAGCGAGGTCTTGCCGATGTCGCGGACCGGGCGCCGGGTGGTCTCGGTGAAGTAGCCGGTGAGCTGCTGGATCAGCGCGGCCAGCACGATGCCGATGGCCACCGCGACGATGGCCAGGGTGCGCGGGTCACCCGGATGGGTGGAGATGTCGGTGCCGACGCCCTTGAGATCGGCGTAGGAGGACGGCAGGTAGGCGTAGACGGCAATGGCCACGCCTGCCAGCGAGATCACCGCGGAGATGAAGAAGCCGCGGTTGATGGCGGTCATACCGCTGCGGTCGGCGCGGCGGGGGGCCACCGCGAAGATGCCGACCATGGCGGTGAGCACGCCGATCGCCGGGATGAGGAGGGGGAAGGCGAGGCCGGCGTCGCCGAAGGTGACCTTGCCGAGGATGAGTGCGGCCACCAGGGTGACCGCGTACGACTCGAACAGGTCGGCGGCCATGCCCGCGCAGTCGCCGACGTTGTCTCCCACGTTGTCCGCGATGGTCGCCGCATTGCGCGGGTCGTCCTCCGGGATGCCCTGCTCGACCTTGCCGACCAGGTCGGCGCCGACGTCCGCGGCCTTGGTGAAGATGCCGCCGCCGACCCGCATGAACATGGCCAGCAGCGCCGCTCCGAACCCGAATCCCTCCAGCACCTTCGGCGCGTCCGCCTTGTAGATCAGTACGACGCTGCACGCGCCCAGCAGCCCGAGCCCGACGGTGAACATGCCGACCACGCCACCGGTCCTGAACGCGATCTTCATGGCGCGGTGCGATACGTCGGTGAGGTCGGCGGCCGGCTCTCCCGGTGCCGGTGTGGCCGCTCTGGCCGCGGCGGCGACCCGCACATTGCTGCGGACCGCGAGTTGCATTCCCACGTATCCGGTGACCGCTGAGAAGAGCGCACCCACCAGAAAGAAGATCGACCGGCCGATTCGCTGCGAAGTGGTATCCGAAGGCAGCAGCATGAGCAGGAAGAACGCCGCGACGGCGAAGATCCCCAGAGTACGGAACTGCCGTGCGAGGTAGGCATTGGCGCCTTCCTGCACGGCAGCGGCGATCTTCTTCATGCTGTCGGAACCCTCGTCCGCCGCCAGTACTTCACGTACCAGCACCCCGGCGAGCGCCAGCGCCGCCAGTGCGACGACCGCGATGATCCAGACGAGGATACGGTTACCGCTGGTCAACACCGGTGCCGCGGCAAGCGTGTGAGAGGTGAGTGGCCCCGCCATTCGTCCTCCTTGACGTTTGGCGCATGGGCGTGCGGCTCTTACGGCTGACAAGCCGCAACGCTCAGGCGAGCTGAGCAAGATGGACGAATTGTAGGGAGCGTCCAGAGATCAAGAAAAGGTGCGTAACGGATTCCACGGTAAATGGGGATCCGGGTTTCCGCTCGGCGGATTTCAGCCGTGCCCGGAAGGAGCGCGGAAGGAGCCGGGGCACCGGGGTGGGGGGGCCGGGCGCGGGTTTTTCGGCGCCCGGCTGCCGCAGGGCGCCCGGGCTGCCGGGGGCGCCTGGGCCGGGGTGGCGGGGCCACGGCCAGCGGCCAGCGGCTAGGGAGCCACCGTGGGCCAGCTCATGCGGATCACGCCGCCGTTCTCGCCGCCGAGGACCTCCACGTCGTCGACCAGGCCGCTGATGACGGCCAGACCCATCTCGCCCTCGTCGTCGGCGGCGGAGTCCTCACCGTCGTCCGGAGACGAGCCCGACGCGGTACCCGGCACCTCGTCGGCCACTTCGATGGAGAACTTCTTCTCCTCCTCGTTGAGCAGCACCCGCACGGGCTGTTCCACGCCGTTGTTGCGGTGCAGCCCGACGGCCCGGCTGCACGCCTCGCCCACCGCCAACCGCACCTCGTCCAGAGCGGCCTCGTCCACCCCCGCCCGGCGCGCCACGGCCGCCGCCACGAGCCGTGCGGTACGCACATGCTCCGGCTGGGCGCTGAAGAGCAGTTCTACGGTGGGCATGGTCCCCCTCCGGTCTGTGGTTGGGCATAACAGGGGCCCGGACGGCGGTCCGCCCGGTGCCCCTCTCGGGCGATGTCAGTCGGTCGCCGCGACAGCCTCGTCGACCGAGGTGTGAATCGGGAACACCTTGGTCAGACCGGTGATTCGGAAAATTTTGAGGATGCGCTCCTGGTTGCACACGAGTCGGAGCGATCCTTCATGGGCGCGCACCCGCTTCAGCCCGCCGACGAGGACACCCAATCCGGTGGAGTCGAGGAAGTCGACTCCTTCCATGTCCACGACCAGGTGGTAACTCCCGTCGTTCACGAGTTCCACCAACTGCTCGCGCAGCTTGGGCGCGGTGTACACATCAATTTCGCCGCCGACTTCGACGATCGTGCGATCGCCAACGGTTCGGGTCGACAGGGACAGGTCCACGGATCCTCCAGCACCTTGCATCGACGCGGCGCCCCCTGGGGCCTCCCCACCGACGGTAGTAGGGGCCTCCCCACCCGAAGGTAGGGGAAGGATCGGCGGCCGCGATGGCATTCAATCACTTCGCGGTGGGCCAGCACGACGCCTTACTGCGATTGTCCGTCACGCCGGTGACACACTGAGTGCCGATGGCCCAGGATCATCTTCCGCAGTCGGCGCACGGCCGCCCCTCCCCCCGGACCGCTCTTGAGCGGCTCGCCGCGGGGGCGGACCGTGCCGTACGCATCACCCATACGGAGCACCTGCCCCCGCGGGTCGGCCGCCATGCATCTTGGCCCGATGCCATCCATCCCGCCGTCGTCGACGCCATCCGCGCCGCGGGAATCGCCCGTCCGTATGAACACCAGGCCCTCGCCGCCGCCCATGCCACCCGCGGCGAATCCGTGGTCCTCTCCACCGGCACCGCCTCCGGCAAATCCCTCGCCTACCTGGCCCCCGTCCTCACGGCCCTCCTGGAGCCCCCGGGCGCACCGCCGAGGGGCGCGGACGGGAGCGAACCCGGGGCCGGACCGGGCGTAAGCGGCACGCCAGCACCGGGCCCGGGAGAGCCCGAGGCCGGGCCCGGCGAGGTGTGTGAGGGCGGCGCCGAGGCGATCGGCGACGGGGCCGGAGTTGCTGGGAACAGCGGGGCGGCGACCGTCCGGGCCGGGGCGCGGGCGCGGCCGGGCGGCCCGGGACGCCGTAGCGGCGGGGTGCGCGGTGCCACCGCGCTGTATCTGGCGCCCACCAAAGCGCTGGCCGCCGACCAGCGCCGGGCCGTGAGCGCACTCGCCGCGCCGCTGGGCAACGCCGTGCGGCCGGCCGTCTACGACGGGGACACGCCCTTCGAGGAACGAGAGTGGGTACGCCAGTACGCGACCTACGTGCTGACCAACCCCGACATGCTCCACCTCGGCATCCTGCCCGCCCACCCCCGCTGGGCCTCCTTCCTGCGCAGCCTGCGCTATGTGGTGATCGACGAGTGCCACACCTACCGCGGGGTCTTCGGCTCACACGTCGCCCAGGTGATCCGGCGCCTGCGGCGGGTCTGCGCGCGGTACGGCGCTGAGCCCGTCTTCCTGCTCGCCTCCGCGACCGCCGCCGACCCAGCCCAGGCCGCCTCCCGGCTGACCGGCGTACCGGTCGTCGAGGTCACCGAGGACACCTCCCCGCGCGGCGGACTCGCCTTCGCTCTCTGGGAGCCCCCGCTCACCGAACTGTCCGGCGAACACGGAGCCCCCGTCCGCCGCACGGCCACCGCCGAGTGCGCCGAACTCCTCACCGACCTCGTACTCCAGGGCGTGCGCAGCGTCGCCTTCGTCCGCTCCCGGCGCGGCGCCGAACTCGTCGCCCTCATCGCTCAGGAACGCCTCGCCGAGATCGACCCCTCGCTCCCCCGCCGGGTCGCCGCCTACCGCGGCGGCTACCTCCCCGAGGAACGCCGCGCCCTCGAACGCGATCTGCACTCGGGCCGCCTCCTCGGCCTCGCCTCCACCTCCGCCCTCGAACTGGGCGTGGACATCTCCGGTCTCGACGCCGTCCTACTGGCCGGGTACCCCGGCACCCGGGCCTCCCTGTGGCAGCAGGCGGGCCGCGCCGGGCGCTCCGGGCAGGGCGCCCTCGCGATCATGGTCGGCCGCGACGACCCCCTGGACACCTATCTCGTCCACCACCCCGAGGCGATCTTCGAGCGGCCCGTCGAATCCACCGTCCTCGACCCGGACAACCCCTACGTCCTCGCCCCGCACCTGTGCGCAGCCGCGGCCGAACTCCCACTCACCGAGGACGACCTCGCACTCTTCGGCCCGGAGGCCGCCTCCCTCGTCCCGCAGCTGGAGAAGCGCGGGCTGCTCCGCCGCCGCGCGGGCGGCTGGTACTGGACCCGGCGGGAGCGGGCCGCCGACCTCACCGACATCCGCGGCGAGGGCGGCAAACCCGTCCAGGTCGTCGAGGCCGCCACCGGACGCCTCCTGGGCACGGTGGACGCGTCCGCCGCCCACACCACAGTCCACGACGGCGCCGTCCATCTTCACCAGGGCCGCACCTACCTGGTACGACGGCTGGACCTCGAGGACGGCGTGGCCCTCGTCGAACGGGCCGACCCGCCCTACTCCACGATGGCCCGCGACACCACGGACGTCCGCGTGCTCTCCGACGAACTGGACGAGCCCTGGGGCGAGGCCCGTATACACTTCGGCTCGGTCGAGGTCACCCACCAGGTCGTGTCCTACCTGCGCCGCCGGCTCCTCACCGGTGAGGTGCTCGGCGAGACCAAACTGGACCTCCCCCCACGCACCCTGCGCACCCGCGCCGTCTGGTGGACGGTCACCGACGCCCAACTCGCGGCCGCCCGCATCCACCCCGAAGAACTGCCCGGCGCCCTGCACGCCGCCGAACACGCCTCCATCGGCCTCCTCCCGCTCTTCGCCACCTGCGACCGCTGGGACATCGGCGGCGTCTCCATACCCCTGCACACCGACACCGGCCTGCCCACCGTCTTCGTCTACGACGGCCACCCCGGTGGCGCGGGCTTCGCCGAACGCGCCTTCCGCACCGCCCGCTCCTGGCTCGCCGCCACCCGCGAGGCCATCGCCTCCTGCGAATGCGACTTCGGCTGCCCCTCCTGCGTCCAGTCCCCCAAGTGCGGCAACGGCAACGAGCCGCTGGACAAATCCGCCGCCGTCCGCCTCCTGGACTGCCTCCTCACCGCCGGCGCCGAGGCGGAGCCCGCCACCGGGCCGGGGAGCGGTGCGGACGACCCCACCAAACCCGACGGCGGGGCCGACCGGATCACGCCCGGCGACGGAACCGGCACCGAGCCCGGCGGCGGCACGGCCGACGGCTCCGACTCCCGGAAGGACACCGGAACCACCAGCGACGAGGGTTCTGGCACGACCGGCTGACCCGGTACTGGCCGCGGCGCCCGCGGCCCATGAGGGGCCCGCGCGCGAACGCACCCTGGCTCCGCCGACTTCCGCCACCACATCCGACACCTCCCCGACCACCTCGCACCTCCTCAGCACGGCGCCCTGAGCCCGTGCCACCCGCCCGGCCAGCGCACAGGCGGCCTCCCGACCGTCCAATGCGTGATCGGCCGCGGCGAGCGCCGCCAGGTCCGCGGCGCCGCCCGCGCGGTGGCGCACGACCACAGCCCCGTCCATGCGCAGCACGGCCGCAAAGACCGCGAGCAGCACGGCCATCAGCCCGAGCGACCAGACCGTGGCCGAACCGCGGTCCTCCCACCGCGCGGCGCCCCTCACAGCCCGCCACCCCCATCCACGGTTGCCTCGTCCAGAGCGGCGGCCTCGGCCACGAGGGTGACCGGGAAGCGCGGTCTCGGCAGCGTGACCCGCACGCGCACCAGGTCTCCGTCCCGCACCACCCTCACCTTCGCCCCGTCCGGCGCGGCTGCCAGCGCCACCTTCCGCACCTCGCCGGGCACCTCCGACCTGGCCGCCGCCCGCGCCCCGGCCCGCGCGGCGTCCACACACCTGACCTGCGCGGCAGCGGCCGTCAGGCCCCAGATCAGCAGTGCGGCCAGTGCCACCAGCACGGGGATCACGACGGCCGTCTCAGCCGTCACGTAGCCCCGGTCGCCCGGCCGCGGCCCGGCGCGCTCAGAACGACACATGAAGGGCCTTCTCGATCACCCCGGCGAGTGCGGACCGCACGGGCCCGCTCGTCACGATCTTGTAGAGCACGGCCGCGAACCCGCACGCCGCGATGGTCCCCACTGCGTACTCCGCAGTACTCATCCCGGCCTCCGCCGCCGCGCGCCACCGGCGGACCCTGCGTGCGACCCAGCCGGACACCATGTGCTTCGTCATCGGATCCTCCTGATTGCTGATTCATTGGGGTTTGACTGATGTGATGTGTGATTGCTTTGCGCGAGCGGCAGTTGGCGCCGAGGCCGGACCCGCCCACGCGGCTCGGGGCGCCCGCCGTACGGGCGCGGAAGGCTGCCCGGGTGCGGCGGTGCTGTGCGCCGGCAGCCGCAGGGGCAGCCCTTGATATGCGGTGACAGTCAGCCGGCCGGGCCGCCGAGGACCGTGCCGGCCAGCCCCAACACCACCGGCGCGACACCGACGAGCAAGAAGGCCGGGAGGAAGCACACGCCCAGCGGCGCGGTGGCAAGGACCGCGGCCCGCCGTGCCCGGGCGAGCGCCGAACGGGCGTGGGCGGCGCGGTAGTCGGCGGCCAGCCGGGACATCTCCGCGACCGGGGCACTGCCCGTCGTGGACGCCCGGGCCAGGCACCGGCCCATCTCGCTGGCCGTCGGCAGCCTGCCGAACCGTTCCCAGCACTCCGCCGGGTCCGCGCCGAGCCGCACTTCGGCCTGCGCCCGTATCAGCGCCGTGCCCAGCGGCCCGCCCAGACACCGCCCCACTGCTCCCGCTGCCTCCCCGGGCGTGGCTCCGGCGGCCAGGCATGCGGCCATCAGATCGGCGCAGAGCGGCAGTTCGGCCGGATCGACGCCGCCGATTCCCACGGAGCCGGCAGCGGCGCCCGAGCGTCTTTCGAGCCACCTCCGGGCCCCGTACGCCGCCCCGAGCCCGGCGACGGCTCCCAGCAGCCCTCCCACGAGCACGGCGACCGCAAGCCCGGCTGCGACCACCGGTGCCCACTCCCGTGTCGGCCCGTCGACCCTCCGCAGCGAGCCCAGAGCCGATCTCCGTGCCGCGGCCCGCACGCCCAGCGCACTGCGCGACCGCCGCACGGCGGCCCACTCCCGCCACGCCTCCACCCCGGCGATCGCCACCGCGAGAGCGCCCGCCACGGCGGCTCCTGTCATCCCCAGGCTGTGGACAGACCCGCCGCTCATGACGGTCCCCTCTTCGCCGCGCCGGCAGCGACCGCCTCCCGCACAGGCCGGCCCTCCGCCCTGCGGATGATCCGTGCCGTCCATGCCAGCCCGGCCAGCTCCAGGGCCGTGCCCGCTCCGAGGCAGCACAGCCCGGCCGGCGTGTGGAGCAGCACCGCCGAGGGGTCGGCGCCCAGCCCCGCGCCCAGGACGAGGCCGAACCCGGGGAGCAGCGCCAGCAGCACCGCTGTGGAACGCGGGCCCGCCAACTGCGCGCGCAGGTCCTCCCGTTGGTCCGCCTCGGCCCGCAGGGCGGCGGCGACCCGATCCAGGGCAGCTGCCAGTCCCGCGCCTCCGTCCACCGCGACCTGCCAGCACGCGGCGACTGCAGCGAGCCCTCGGACTCCCTCCTGAAGCCGTGAGGCGGCCCGCAGCGCCTGCGGCACATCACCCCCGAACCGTGCGGCCGACAGCACCAGCCGTCCGGCTTCCGCGAGTTCGGCCGACTGCGGCCACCCGCCCGACTCGACGGCGTCAGCCAGCGCCGCGTTGGGTGGCCGTCCGGCCCGCAGATCCCCCGCCACGGTGTCGCACAACACCCCCACCGCGACCGCACCGCGCTCCGCGGCTGCCCGCTCGACCCGCTTTCGCAACGCGCGCCCCACGAGCGGCACGGCCACCGCCCCGGCCAGCATCGGCACCACCGAACGGGTCACCCCGCCCAGCACGGCCCCCACCGGCAGGCACAGCAACTCCGGCCCGGTCCGCAATGCCCACCGCCGCCCCACCGCGCCGGTGCGCCCGTTCCTCCGCTCCGGCCCAACCCACCGAGCGACCCACCGGCCGAACAACCGGCCGGGCAACCGCCGCCTACCGGGCTGCCCCCACCTCGGCTCCACCCCGTCCCGCCGAGTCCATCGAACCAGCCTCCGCCCGAGCCAATGCCCCAGTCCCGTTGGCCCCGTCGGTCTCCCCGGCTGCCCCGACCGCACCCCGGTGATCACCTCCCCGACCCGCTGCAGCATCGACCCGCCGCACTCCACCCCTGCACCGCCCACCAACCGCCGTGCCCGGCGCCGCACGTCGTCCCGGGTCCGCGCCGCCCAGAGGGCAAGTCCGGCGCAGAGCACGGCGGCCCACATCAGCGCGCCCGGGTCCGTCCCGGCCCTCATGACGCACCTGCCGCGCACAGGGCCGCCAGCCGTTGCCATCCCGGCCCGCGGTCGGTGCGGCCGCGGGCGTCGCGGAAGAGAGCGGGCACGGTGCCGACCAACCCGTCCGGATCGCGCCGCAGAACGTGGATCTCGGCAACCCGCCTGCACCCCGAACCGTCCCGCACCAGGTGAACAACGACCGAGAGGGCAGCGGCCAACTGGCTGTGCAGGGCCGCCCGGTCGAGCCCCGCCGTCGAGCCGAGGGCCTCCAGGCGCGCGGGCACGTCGCGGGCGGCGTTGGCGTGCACGGTGCCGCAGCCGCCCTCGTGACCCGTGTTCAAAGCAGCCAGCAAGTCACTTACTGTCAGGCTTACACCTACACTACGAACAGTCATCACCCGAAGGAGGGACGGCCCATGGACGCGACCCAGGCCACCCCGAAGCTGGCTGGCATCTACTGCCGTCTGAGCTACGCGCCGGACGGATCGGTCGAAAAGGTCGAGCGCCAGGAGTCGGATTGCCGCGAACTCGCGACGCGACTTGGTTGGCCCATCGCGGACGAGCACGTCTATGTCGACAACTCGCGGTCTGCGTGGCAGCGCAACCGCAAAAGGCCGGCGTGGGACAAAATGCTGGCCGATCTCGAAGCCGGAACGATCGGCAGCATCATCGTGTACCACGGCGACCGACTCATGCGGCAGCCGCACGACCTGGAGAAGTTGATCTCGATCGCGGACCGTGGCGGGGTTCGGATCGCGTCAGTGTCGGGCACCCGAGACCTGGACGCGCCGGACGACCGGTTCATCCTGCGGATCGAGGTAGCCGCGGCGTGCCGTGAGTCGGACAGCACCAGCCGCCGGATGCGGCGGACCATCAAGGCCAACATCGCCCTCGGCAAGACCCAACGCGGCGGGCGCCGGCCTTTCGGCTACGGCGTGCAGACCGGCACACGCCAGCGCCTCAACCAGGCGACGGGCGAAGTTGTCGAGGTACCGGTGTACGACACCGATCGGCAGGTGCCGGGGGAGGCTCGATACCTGCGCAAGGTGGCATCGCGGCTGTTGGCCGGCCAGAGCAGGGGCAGCGTCATAGCGTGGCTCAACGCCGAGGGCGTGCGCACCACCGAGGGCAACCTGTGGACCGCCAAGTCGCTGCGGAACGTGCTGACTGGGCCTCGGGTCGCCGGTCTCATCGAGTACCAGGGCGAGTTCTACCCGGCGGCGTGGGACGGGATCCTGACACGTGAGGAGTGGGGGGACATCGCCGCTCTTTACCGGCGTAGCGCAGAGGAGCGTCCGTTCCAGGGCCGTGAACGGCGGCACCTGCTCAGCGGGGTTGCTGTCTGCTACGCGTGTCAGGCCGGGGTGGCACTCAAACCGTCCGGCGGCCGGAACCGGAAGACAGCAAAGATCTACTACTGCCCGAACCGAGACTGCCACGCCGTGGGCCGGAATCAGGCGCACCTGGACGCGTACGTCGAGGCACGGACCGTGCGGCTGCTGCAGAAACCGGAGTTCCTGCAGCA
>NZ_DATDBG010000315.1:0-48247 GCF_036524955.1 Streptomyces sp. | reverse complement strand
GCACAAGCTGCTGACCGGGCGGCAGGACTTCTCCAACCTCAAGAGCAAGGGCGGTCTGTCCGGCTACCCCTCGCGCGCCGAGTCCGAGCACGACGTGATCGAGAACAGCCACGCCTCCACCGTGCTCGGCTGGGCCGACGGTCTGGCCAAGGCGAACGAACTGCTCGGCCGCGACGACCACGTGGTCGCCGTGATCGGCGACGGCGCGCTGACCGGCGGCATGGCCTGGGAGGCGCTGAACAACATCGCCGCCGCGAAGGACCGCCCGCTGGTCATCGTCGTCAACGACAACGAGTGGTCGTACTCGCCGACCATCGGCGGTCTCGCCAACCACCTCGCCACCCTGCGCACCACCGACGGCTACGAGCAGTTCCTGGCCCGTACCAAGGAACTGCTGGAACGCACCCCGCTCATCGGCCGCCCGCTCTACGACACGCTGCACGGCGCGAAGAAGGGCCTGAAGGACTTCATCACCCCGCAGGGCATGTTCGAGGACCTGGGCCTGAAATACGTCGGCCCGATCGACGGCCACGACATCGAGGCGGTCGAGTCCGCGCTCCACCGCGCCAAGCGCTTCCGCGGCCCGGTCATCGTGCACTGCATCACGGAGAAGGGCCGCGGCTACCGGCCCGCCGAGCGCGACGAGACCGACCGCTTCCACGGCATCGGCCCGATCCACCCCGACACCGGCCTGCCGGTCGCCGCGGCCGGCGCCGACTGGACCTCGGTCTTCGGCGACGAGATGGTCGCGCTCGGCCAGGAGCGCCCCGACATCGTCGCCATCACCGCCGCGATGCTGCACCCGGTGGGCCTGACCAAGTTCGCCAAGGCGTTCCCCGAGCGGGTGTACGACGTCGGCATCGCCGAACAGCACGCCGCCGTCTCCGCCGCGGGTCTGGCCACCGGTGGCCTGCACCCGGTGGTCGCCGTCTACGCGACCTTCCTCAACCGTGCCTTCGACCAGGTGCTGATGGACGTCGCCCTGCACAAGTGCGGGGTCACCTTCGTCCTGGACCGGGCCGGGGTCACCGGCAGCGACGGCGCCTCGCACAACGGCATGTGGGACATGTCGATCCTCCAGGTCGTGCCGGGCCTGCGGATCGCCGCGCCGCGCGACGCCGACCAGGTGCGCGCGCAGCTCCGTGAGGCCGTCGAGGTCGAGGACGCGCCGACCGTCGTGCGGTACTCCAAGGGCGCGGTCGGCCCCGCGGTGCCCGCGGTCGGCCGGATCGGCGGGATGGACCTGCTGCGGGCCCCGTCGCAGACCTCCTCCGAGAGCGGGTCCGGCGACGTCGGGGGCGGGCGCACCGATGTCCTGCTGGTGTCGGTCGGCGCGCTGGCCCCGATGTGCCTGGAGATCGCGGCCCTGCTCGACGCGCAGGGCATCACCACCACCGTGGTCGACCCGCGCTGGGTCAAGCCGGTCGACCCGGAGCTGCCCGCGCTCGCCGCCGGGCACCGCGTGGTCGTCACCGTCGAGGACAACGGCCGCACCGGCGGCGTCGGTTCGGCCGTCGCGCAGGCGCTGCGCGACGCCGAGGTGGACGTACCGCTGCGGGACTTCGGCATCCCGCAGGAGTTCCTGGCGCACGGCTCCCGCAAGGACGTGCTGGCCGAGATCGGCCTCACCGCGCCCGCCGTCGCCCGCCAGGTGACCGGCCTGGTCGCCACCCTCGACGGCCGGTTCGCGGACGACGAGGACCCGGCCGCGGACCCCGCCGCCGAGGCCGCCCGCGACTGAACGCGCCGTCCTGGCCACGCGGGGGCCCATCCGTACACGGTGGACCCCCGCGCCCGCGCGCGTACGGCGATCCGCGCCACCCGCAACGCCACCGTGCCGGTGGACCCCCGCGCCCGCGTATGCGTATGCGCGCCTGAAGCGGTGAGGCGAACCTCCGGAGTGCGGTGACCACTGCCCGTCCCGGCCCGACCTGCACCGCGCGTTCCGCGCCCCCGGGTGCCGGTGCCGCGGTGCTGTCGGTGTGCGCCTCGCTGTGGCCGATGCCCGGCCTGAGCCTGGAGACGTGGCGCCGGTCCGCCACGTGGATGGCGCTCCGTTCGGTGGTCTGCTCCGGCTACGGCCGCTCGCACAGCGGGCTGGAGCCCGGCGTCAACCGGGGGGCGGAACCGATGGTAGAAAGGCGCGAGAGATGAGCGGGATGATCGAGGTGGCGTAGTCATGACGGAGTCCAAGGGACCCGACAACTCCGGTGGTGCGGCGGCGGGCCCGGGGAAGAAGAACCGCAAGAACCTCCTGGACCGGCTGCGGCCCTACGCTGTCGGCACGGTGGCCATGGCCGTCGTGTTCGGCGGCTCCGCGCTGGTCGGCGCACACGTCAGAGCCACCAAGGAGGACAAGGTCAGCGAGCCGAAGGGCGCCGTGGCGGCGGTCCCGGCCGCACCCGCGGCCGGTGCGTCCCCCGGCGCCGGCGCCGAGCAGAAGCTCGCCGTGCCGGTACGGTCGGCCGTCCCGGTCACCGTCACCGTCTACGAGGACCTGCGCAGCCCCGACTCCAAGGCGTTCGACGAGCAGTACCGCGCCACCTTCGACCAGTTGCTGACCACCGGTCAGGTACAGCTCCACTACCGGCTGGTCACTGCCTCCGACCAGGCGTACGGCGGCACCGGTGCCAAGGTGGCGGCCAACGCGGCGGCGTGCGCCCAGGACCAGGGACGGTTCACCGAGTTCGTGCGGGAGATCTGGAACAACCAGCCCGACCCGCACAGTGACGGTCTGGCCGACGTGGCTCTGATGACGAAGCTGGCCAAGAAGGCCGGGAAGATCACGGCGGGCACCTTCGAGCCGTGCGTCCAGCAGGCGGACCACGACGGGTGGGTGCGGCAGTCGCAGTCCGCGTTCGCCGCGCAGCACCTCGGCGACATGCCGGTCGTGCAGATCAATGGCACGGCGGTGCGGGGGACGCGTACGACACTCACTCCGCGCATGCTGCGGGCGCTGGTCCTCCAGGAGGCCAGGCGGGTGATCGCGGCGCGGGCGACGCCGGCCGCGACGAACACGCTGTTGCGCTGACCCGGTCGGCCCGGAGCGCACGACTGCCTGCGAGCGCCGGGCGGGCAGGTCCTGTCCGCCCGGCGCTCGAGGTGCCGCGCGGCACTACGCCGGGACGCTCGCCACTCCCGGTGCGAGGAACTTCTTGCCGTTGACGCGCTCGGAGATGCCCTCGCGGTCGAGGTAGGGGGTGATGCCGCCGAGGTGGAAGGGCCAGCCGGCACCGGTGATCAGGCAGAGGTCGATGTCCTGGGGCTCGGCGACGATGTGCTCGGCGAGCATCAGGCCGATCTCCTCGGCGACCGCGTCGAGGACGCGGGCGCGGACCTGGTCCTCGGTCAGGACGCTGTCGCCCTGCGTGAGGAGGGCGGCGACCTCCGGGTCGAGCTCGGGCCTGGCCGGATTGCCGTCGGGATACACGTAGAACCCGCGCTTGCCCGCCTTGACGACGGCGGCCAGGTTCTCCGAGACCTTGAAACGGTCCGGGAAGGCGCCGTGCAGGGTCTCCGAGACGTGCAGGCCGATCGCGGGTCCGACCAGTTCCAGCAGCACCAGCGGCGACATCGGCAGGCCGAGCGGTTCGATCGCCTTCTCCGCGACCTCGACCGGCGTGCCCTCGTCGATGACGTTCTGGACCTCGCCCATGAAGCGGGTGAGGATGCGGTTGACGACGAACGCCGGGGCGTCCTTCACCAGCACCGCCGTCTTCTTCAGCTTCTTGGCGACCGCGAAGGCCGTGGCCAGCGAGGCGTCGTCGGTGCCGGAGCCGCGGACGATCTCCAGCAGCGGCAGCACGGCGACCGGGTTGAAGAAGTGGAAGCCGACCACCCGTTCCGGGTGCTCCAGCTTCTCGGCCATCTCGGACACCGACAGCGACGAGGTGTTGGTGGCCAGGACCGCGTCGGGCCGTACCACCGCTTCCAGTTCGGCGAAGACCTGCTGTTTGACGCCCATCTCCTCGAAGACGGCCTCGATGACGAAGTCCGCGTCGCCGAAGGCGGTGGCCTTGTCGAGGTGGCCGGAGACCAGGGCCTTGAGGCGGTTGGCCTTGTCCGCGCCGACGCGGCCCTTGGCGAGCAGCTTGTCGATCTCGCCGTGGACGTATCCGACGCCCTTGTCGATCCGCTCCTGGTCGATGTCGGTCAGCACGACCGGCACCTCCAGGCGGCGGGCGAAGAGCAGCGCGAGCTGGGAGGCCATCAGGCCCGCGCCGACCACGCCGACCTTGGTCAGCGGGCGGGCCAGCGACTTGTCGGGTGCGCCGGCCGGGCGCTTGCCGCGCTTCTGCACGAGGTTGAAGGCGTAGATGCCGCTGCGCAGCTCGCCACCCATGATGAGGTCGGCCAGCGCGGCGTCCTCGGCGTCGAAGCCCTGGCCCAGGTCGCCGTTCTTCGCGGCGGCGATGATGTCCAGCGCCCGGTAGGCGGCCGGGGCGGCGCCGTGCACCTTGCTGTCGGCGATGAAGCGGCCCCGGGCCACAGCCTCGTCCCAGGCCGCGCCGCGGTCCACCTCGGGGCGTACCACCTGGATCTCGCCGGTGAGGACGGCCGCGGTCCACGCCAGCGACCGCTCCAGGAAGTCGGCGGCGTCGAACAGGGCGTCCGCGATGCCGAGATCGTAGACCTGCCCGCCCCCCAGCTGGCGGTTCTGGTTGAGCGAGTTCTCGATGATGACGGTGACCGCGCGGTCGGCCCCGATCAGGTTGGGCAGCAGGGTGCAGCCGCCCCAGCCGGGGACCAGGCCGAGGAAGACCTCGGGCAGCGAGAAGGCCGGCACCGAGGCGGAGACCGTGCGGTAGGTGCAGTGCAGGCCGGCCTCGACGCCGCCGCCCATCGCGGCGCCGTTGTAGTACGCGAAGGTGGGCACGGCCAGCGAGGAGAGGCGCCTGAAGACGTCGTGGCCGCCCTTTCCGATGGCCAGCGCGTCCTCGTGCCTCCCCAGCAGTTCGACACCCTTGAGGTCGGCGCCGACCGCGAAGATGAACGGCTTGCCGGTGATGCCGGCACCCGTGATCTCCCCGGCCGCTGCCTCCTTCTCGACCTGGTCGATCGCGGTGTTCAGGTTCGCGAGCGACTGCGGGCCGAAGGTGGTGGGCTTGGTGTGGTCGAACCCGTTGTCCAGGGTGATCAGGGCGAAGCGGCCCGCTCCCGGGAGGTCCAGGTGCCGCACCTGGGCGCTGGTGACGACCTCGCCGGGGAAGAGCTCGGCCGCCCCCTTCAGCAGTTCGGTGGTGGTGGTCACTTGCTGCCTCCGTCGAAGTGCGGGTTCTCCCAGACGACCGTGCCGCCCATGCCGAGGCCGACGCACATGGTGGTGATGCCGTAGCGCACCTGCGGCTGCTCCTCGAACTGCCGCGCGAGCTGGGTCATCAGCCGTACCCCGGAGGACGCCAGCGGATGACCGAAGGCGATGGCGCCGCCGTACTGGTTGACCCGCGGGTCGTCGTCGGCGATCCCGTAGTGGTCCAGCAGGGACAGCACCTGGACGGCGAACGCCTCGTTGACCTCGAACAGGCCGATGTCGTCGATGGTCAGACCCGCCTTGGCGAGTGCCTTCTCGGTGGCCGGGATCGGGCCGATGCCCATCACCTCGGGCTCGACGCCGGCGAAGGCGTACGACACCAGGCGCATCCTCACCGGCAGGGCGAGCTCGCGGGCCACGTCCTCGGCGGCGAGCAGCGAGGCGGTGGCGCCGTCGTTGAGACCGGCCGCGTTGCCCGCGGTGACCCGGCCGTGCGGGCGGAACGGGGTCTTCAGACCCGCGAGCTGCTCCAGCGTGGTGCCCGGGCGCATCGGCTCGTCGGCGGTGGCCAGGCCCCAGCCGGTCTCGCCCGCATCCGGGTCGGTGCGGCGGATCGCGATGGGCACCAGGTCCTGCTGGATCCTGCCGTTGGCGTACGCCTTCGCCGCCTTCTCCTGGCTGCGCACCGCGTACTCGTCGGCGCGCTCCTTGGTCAGCCGCGGGAAGCGGTCGTGCAGGTTCTCCGCGGTCATGCCCATGAACATCGCGGACTCGTCGACGAGCTTCTCGGAGACGAACCGCGGGTTGGGGTCCACTCCCTCGCCCATCGGGTGCCGCCCCATGTGCTCCACGCCGCCGGCGACGACCACGTCGTACGCGCCGAAGGCGATCCCGCCGGCCGTCGTCGTCACGGCGGTCATCGCGCCCGCGCACATCCGGTCGACGGAGAAGCCGGGCACGGTGGTCGGCAGCCCGGCGAGGATGCCCGCCGTGCGGCCCAGTGTCAGCCCCTGGTCGCCGATCTGCGTGGTGGCGGCGACCGCGACCTCGTCGATCCGGGCCGGGTCCAGATCCGGATTGCGCCGCAGCAGCTCCCGGACGCACTTGATCACCAGATCGTCGGCCCGGGTCTCGTGGTACATGCCCTTCGGGCCCGCTTTGCCGAACGGGGTACGGACACCGTCAACGAAGACGACATCCCTCGCGGTACGAGGCACGACGGCACTCCCTCTCAAGAATTGGAACCCTGCCCGGCCAATGCTACTCGTGGGTAACCGACGTTCGCAGCCTTACCCGCGGAAGCGGCAGGGCTCACATTCCGCGAGTTGGTGATGTCTGGTTACCCGGATTGTCCGGACTGTCCCTCGACCGGGCGGGCCATGAGGGCCGTGGTGAGCGCGGGCGTGATCAGGGCGACCTGCCAGCGGCGGGCGCCGAGGGAGTCGAGGGTGGAGGCGACCACCTCCGGGGTGGTCTCCGTGGGCGGCGCCCAGCACAGGCGGCGGACCGTGTCCGGGCTGACCAGGTTCTCCTGCGGGAGGTTCAGCTCCTCCGCCAGCGCGGAGACGGCCGCCCGGGCGGCCGACAGGCGGGCCGCCGCGGCCGGGTCCTTGTCGGGCCAGGAACGCGGTGGCGGGGGACCGGTGTACGCGGCGGCAGGCTGGGGCAGCTCCCGCTCCGGCAGCGCCCGCGCCCGGTCGATCGCGGCCTGCCACTGTTCGAGCTGGCGGCGGCCCATCCGGTGCCCGAAGCCCGGCAGCGCGGCCAGCGCGTGCACGTTCGGCGGGTTCTCCAGCGCCGCCGTGATGATCGCGGCGTCGCTCAGTACCCGCCCCGGCGACACGTCCCGTTCCCGTGCGGCGCGGTCCCGCGCCTGCCACAGCTCGCGCACCACGCCGATCTGGCGTCTGCGCCGCACTCTGTGCATGCCGGACGTACGGCGCCAGGGGTCGATCCGCGGCGCGGGCGGCGGCGCGGCGGCGATCGCCGCGAACTCCTCCAGCGCCCACTCCAGCTTGCCCTGGACCCGCAGCTCTTCCTCCAGCGCGTCCCGCAGGTCGACCAGCAGCTCCACGTCGAGCGCCGCGTACCGCAGCCACGGCTCGGGCAGCGGGCGGGTGGACCAGTCGACCGCGGAGTGGCCCTTCTCCAGCGCGAACCCCAGCACGTTCTCCACCATCGCGCCGAGCCCCACCCGGGCGAACCCGGCCAGCCGTCCGGCCAGTTCAGTGTCGAACAGGGAGGTGGGGCGCATGCCGAGCTCGTCCAGGCAGGGCAGGTCCTGGGTGGCGGCGTGCAGCACCCACTCCGTGTCGGCCAGTGCCTCGCCCAGCGCGGACAGGTCGGGACATCCGACGGGGTCGATGAGCGCGGTCCCTGCTCCGGCGCGGCGCAACTGGACCAGATAGGCCCGCTGTCCGTAGCGGTAGCCGGAGGCGCGCTCGGCATCGACGGCGACCGGGCCGGAGCCCGCGGCGAAGGCCGCGATGACGGGTGCGAGGGCCTCCGGGCTGGCGGTCACCGGCGGGATGCCCTCGCGCGGGTCCAGCAGCGGGACCGGCGCCGTGGCTGCTCTGGTTGCGGTCTCTCTGGCGTCGGTCACCTGTCAAGGGTAGCCGGGCAGGGCCGTTCGCGCGGTGATCCACCGGACAGTCGCCGGCGCCCACCGCGCTGTCAGTGGATGATGCCGGTGCGCAGCGCCACCGCGACCATGCCCGCCCGGTCACCCGTGCCGAGCTTGCGGGCGATCCGCGCCAGGTGGCTCTTGACGGTCAGCGCGGACAGGCCCATGGACACGCCGATCGCCTTGTTCGACTGGCCTTCGGCGACCAGGCGCAGCACCTCGACCTCGCGTCCGGACAGTTCCCGGTAACCGCCCGGGTGGCCGGGGGCGCCGGGCGGGCGGCGCTGCATGCGGGCCGCGGTGGCGCCCAGCGGGGCGAGCCCGGGGCGGCCGGCCAGCGAGCCGGGGCTGTTGCGCGTACCGGTCACGACGTAGCCCTTCACGCCGCCGGCCAGCGCGTTGCGTACCGCGCCGATGTCGTCGGCGGCGGACAGCGCCAGGCCGTTGGGCCAGCCGGCCGCACGGGTCTCGGCGAGCAGGGTCAGGCCGGAACCGTCGGGCAGATGGACGTCGGCGACGCAGATGTCGCGGGGATTACCGACCCGGGGACGGGCCTCGGCGATCGACGAGGCCTCGATCACATCACGAACGCCGAGAGCCCACAGGTGTCGGGTGACAGTGGAGCGGACGCGGGGGTCGGCGACGACGACCATGGCCGTCGGCTTGCTGGGACGGTAGGCGACCAGGCTCGTGGGCTGCTCGAGAAGAACGGACACCGGGCCTCCTGTGGCAAAGGGGACTGAAACGGTCACAGTCTCCTTCGGCAGCAATTGCCCCGGGCTTTAGGGAAAGATCACGATTTATTGAGCATCAATTCCGGCAAATCGGACGACCGCTCGAACGGGCGGTCTGAACGGGCACGCGTGTGCACCAGGTGGTACGGTGCGCGACCCGGCCGCGGCTGCCGACACGTGACCGTGTCCGTCGTCACCCTGTCCGCCGTCACCCGCGCGCGTACGTGCCCGGGGGCGCGGGTACGGGGCCGCCGTACGTCCGCCGCGCCCTGTCCTCGTCCTTCAGGAACGGCGCTTCAGGAACGGCGCTTGGGCAACGGCGTCCTTCAGGAACGGCGCTTCAGGAACGGCGCTTGGGCAACGGCACCACGCCGCCGGCCCCCCGCCCGGCCGCGTCCGGGCCGTCCGACGGCGGCAGACCCGCGCACGCGCACAGCAGGTCGCACCAGGCCACCAGGTGGGCGACCACGTCGGGGCCCGCTCCGCCCGGCCGGTCCCGCGGAGTCCACGAGGCCCGGATCTCGATCTGCGTGTCGTCCGTCTTGTCCGCCAGGGCGCCGAAGTAGTGGGAGGACGCGCGGGAGACCGTACCGCTGGGGTGGTCGTACGCCGCCCCGCGCGCGGCCAGCGCGCCCGTCAGCCACGACCAGCTCACCTCGGGCAGCAGCGGATCCCCGGCCATCTCCGGCTCCAGTTCGGCGCGGGCCAGCGTGACCACGCGGAAGTCGCCGTGCCACGCGTCGTGGCCGTCCGGTTCGTGCAGCAGCACCAGCCGTCCGTCGGCCAGTTCCTCGCCGTCCACGAGCACCGCCGCCTCGAGCGCGTACGCGTACGAGGCGAGCCTGCGCGGCGCCGCGGTCTCCTCGATCCGGATCTCGGGCCGCACCCGGGCGGAACGCACTGCCTCCACCGCTTGCCGGAAAGGAAAGGGAGCCTCGTCGCCCGAGTGCCCGTGTACCGCTGCCATGCCCGGAAGAGTAAGCGCCTGCGGCGCGCTGTGCCGGGACCAACACCGCTTTGCCGCCGCGCCCGCGGCCGTGCTCGTGCCCGTGCGAAGATTCAAGGCGTGAGTGCGCTCCAGCAGACCGCTGCTTCCCCGTTCATCCGCGCCTGCCGGCGTGAGCCCGTGCCGCACACCCCGGTGTGGTTCATGCGGCAGGCAGGGCGTTCGCTGCCCGAGTACCTGAAGGCGCGGGAGGGCATCCCCATGCTGGACTCCTGCATGCGGCCCGATCTCGTCACCGAGATCACCCTTCAGCCGGTGCGCCGCCACCGGGTCGACGCGGCGATCTACTTCAGCGACATCGTGGTGCCGCTCAAGGCGATCGGCCTCGACCTGGACATCAAGCCCGGGGTCGGGCCGGTGGTGGCCGACCCGATCCGCAGCCGGGAGGACCTGAGGCGGCTGCGGGACCTGGAGCCCGGCGACGTCTCCTACGTCACCGAGGCGATCGGGATGCTCACCGCCGAACTCGGCGCCACCCCGCTGATCGGCTTCGCCGGCGCGCCCTTCACGCTCGCCAGCTACCTGATCGAGGGCGGCCCTTCGCGCAACCACGAGCGCACCAAGGCCCTGATGTACGGCGACCCCGAGCTCTGGCACGACCTGCTGGACCGCCTCGCCGAGATCACCGCAGCCTTCCTCAAGGTGCAGATCGAGGCCGGCGCCAGCGCCGTACAGCTCTTCGACTCCTGGGTCGGCGCGCTCGCGCCCACCGACTACCGGCGCCAGGTGATGCCGGCCTCCGCCAAGGTCTTCGAGGCGGTCGCCGGGTACGGGGTGCCGCGGATCCACTTCGGCGTCGGCACCGGCGAACTGCTCGGGCTGATGGGCGAGGCGGGCGCGGACGTGGTCGGCGTGGACTGGCGGGTGCCGCTGGACGAGGCGGCGCGCCGGGTCGGCCCCGGCAAGGCGCTCCAGGGCAACCTCGACCCGGCGGTGCTCTTCGCCCCGACCGCGGCCGTCGAGGCGAAGACCCGGGAGGTGCTGTACGCCGCGAGGGCCGCCACCGCCACCGGGGGCGGCCACATCTTCAACCTCGGCCACGGCGTGCTGCCCAGCACCGACCCCGACGCGCTCACCCGGCTGGTCGACTTCGTGCACCGGTCGACCGAGGCCTGAGCCCCGGCCGACCGGGCCGGCCGCTCAGTCCCGGGGCTGTTCCGGCTCCTCCCCGTGCGAAGCGGGGGCCGGGACCTGCCAGGGCCTGCCGTCCGGGGCGTGGAGCGAGGCGTGGGCGACCGTCCGGGCGGGCCTCCTGCGCGGCAGCAGGCGCCGTACCGGCCGGTAGGCGAACCAGGCGAGCAGGCCCGCCAGCAGGAACGGCAGCGTCACCGACAGCACCACGAGCGTCCCGCGCAGCGCCAGGTAGAACGCATGCCAGCCGTCTTCGAGGGCGTGGCCGACCGCGGTCCAGAAGCCGTCGTGCGCGGCCGGCTTCGGCGGGACGAACCGCACCGGCGGCTCGGTGAGCCGCAGCGTGACGGTGGCGAGGTCCGTCTGGGACCTCAGCGTCGCCTGCTGGGCCTCCAGGGATTCCAACGCGGCCTCGCGGGTGCTCAGTTCGCTCTCCAGCGACACCACGTCGCTGAGCCGGGCGGCCCGGTCCATGAGCGCCCGTACCCGGGCCACGCTGGCCTGCTGGGACTTGATGCGGCTCTCGACGTCCACCACCTCGCCGGTGACGTCCGCCACGCTGACCCTGCGTTCCAGCAGGGTGCCGAGCCCGGCGAGGTCGGTGAGGAGCCGGTCGTACCCGGCAGCCGGCACCCGGAGCTGGACCGAGGACCGCGTGTGGCCGCGGGCGTCCACCGAGGTGTCCTCGTCGGCCGCGTAACCGCCGGCCGCGGCGGCCAGGTCCCGCGCCTTGTTCAGCGCGTCCTCGACGTGCGGGGTGCGGACGGTCATGTGCGCGGTACGGACCAGGTACGTGGCCGGCGCCGGGGTCCTGGCACCGGTGGTCGGCCTGCCGCCGGGGGCCGCGTCGTCTCCGGTGGCGCCGGACGGGCTGTCGGCCTGGGCCCTTCCGCCTCCCGGCCGGGCCGGTGCCGCCTTGTCGGCCGACGCGGACGAGGAGTCGCTGCCGCCGGATGAGCTGCACCCGGCGACGGCGAGCGAGCCGGCCAGCAGCAGCGCGAACAGCGCGCCGGCGCCGCGGCGCCCGCGTCTGAGCCGGGTCCCGGTCGTGCGGACAGTGGGCACGTGCGTCATGAGATCCCCCTGGGGCAGGGCCGTTGAAGCCTGTCGCCGCTTTGACGTACGGGTCGCCGGGCGGGTTGCCGGTGCGCGGTCCCGATGGGGTCACGGTCGGGGCTCGATCCGGCGTCTGAGAAAGTGGAGGAATGACCAAGACGCACACCGTGGCGGGCGCCGCGGGCCGGGCGCACGCACCTCATGTGGTGGTCGTCGGCGGCGGGATCTCCGGACTCGCCGCCGCCTGGGAGCTGGCCCGCGCGGGCGTGCGGGTGACCCTGCTGGAGGCGTCGCCGCGGCTCGGGGGGAAGCTCCACGTCGGCGAGATCGCCGGGGTGCCGGTCGACCTCGGTGCGGAGTCGCTGCTCGCCCGGCGGCCCGAGGCGATCGCCCTGGCCCGCGAGGTCGGGCTGGGGGACGATCTGGAGCCGCCTGCGGTGCTGGGCGCCGGACTGTGGACCCGGGGGCGGCTGCGGACGATGCCCCAGGGCCAGGTGATGGGCGTGCCGGGGGATCTCGGCCCGCTCGCCGCCTCCGGCGTGCTGTCCGCCGCCGGGCTCGCCCGCCTCACCCTCGACCACGTCCTGCCCCGGACCGAGATCGGCGACGACGTGGCGGTCGGCGGCCTCGTCGCCGCCCGGCTCGGTCGCGAGGTGGTGGACCGGCTGGTCGAACCACTGCTCGGCGGGGTGTACGCGGGCAGCGCGTACCAGCTCTCGCTGCGCGCCGCCGTGCCGCAGCTCTTCACCGCGGTACGGGACGGGCGCTCGCTGATCGAGGCGGCCAGGGACCTCCAGCGCAAGGCCGCCGCCCGCGGGGAGAGCGGGCCGGTCTTCAACGGTCTGCGTGGCGGCGTCGGACGGCTGCCGCTCGCGGTCGCCGGCGCGTGCCGGGCGGCGGGTGTCACCATCGAGACCGGCGCCGCCGTGAGCGAGCTGCGGCGCGTCGGGCCGCACGACTGGCAGGTCGGCCTGACGGACCGGGCGGTGGCCGCCGACGCGGTGGTGCTGGCGGCGCCCGCGCCCGAGGCCGCCCGGCTGCTGGCCGCCGAGTCGCCCGCCGCCGCGGCCGAACTCGGCAGCGTCGCCTACGCGGGCATGGCCCTGGTCACCATGGCCTTCCGCCGCCGTGACCTGCTCCACCTGCCGCACAGCAGCGGCTTCCTGGTCCCGCCGGTCGACGGCCGGACGATCAAGGCGGCCACCTTCGCGAGCCGCAAGTGGGGCTGGCTCGACCAGGCCGGGGGCGACACCGTCGTGCTGCGCACCTCGGTCGGCCGGCACGGCGACGAGGCGGACCTCGCCTGGGACGACACCGACCTGGTCCGGCTCTCCCGGGAGGACCTGGGCGAGGCCGTGGGTCTGCGGGCCGCGCCGGTCGCGGCGCGCGTCACCCGCTGGTACGACGGGCTGCCGCAGTACGCGGTCGGGCACGTGGACCTGGTGCGGCGGATTCGCAAGCACCTGGGAAAGCTGCAGGGCCTCGCGGTGTGCGGAGCGGTGTACGACGGGGTGGGCATCCCGGCGTGCGTGGGCGCCGGGCGCCGGGCGGCGGGCGAGGTGCTGGCCGGTCTCGCACCGGGCGCGGCGGGGGCGACCCTGGTGCCGGGTACCCCTGGCGGCGCGGGAGAATAGCCGCATGAGCGACTCCACTGCCACCCCTGACACCGTCAGCTCCGCCAAGGCCCCGAACGCGGGCAAGAAGGCCAAGGACCTCAACGAGGTCATCCGGTACACGCTCTGGTCGGTGTTCCGGCTGCGGGACGCGCTGCCCGGCGACCGCACGGGCTACGCCGACGAGGTGGCGGAGCTGTTCGCCCAACTCGCCGCGAAGGACGTGACCGTACGCGGCACCTACGACGTGTCCGGGCTGCGGGCCGACGCCGACCTGATGATCTGGTGGCACGCCGAGACCTCCGACGCGCTCCAGGAGGCGTACAACCTCTTCCGCCGCACCCGGCTGGGCCGCGCCCTGGAACCGGTGTGGTCCAACATGGCGCTGCACCGCCCGGCCGAGTTCAACAAGTCCCATGTGCCGGCCTTCCTCGCCGACGAGACGCCGCGCGACTACGTGAGCGTCTATCCCTTCGTCCGCTCCTACGACTGGTACCTGCTGCCGGAGGAGGACCGGCGCCGGATGCTCGCCGACCACGGCAGGATGGCGCGCGGCTACCCCGACGTACGGGCCAACACCGTCGCCTCCTTCTCGCTCGGCGACTACGAGTGGATCCTCGCCTTCGAGGCGGACGAGCTGTATCGCATCGTCGACCTCATGCGGCACCTGCGCGCCTCCGAGGCACGGATGCACGTCCGCGAGGAGGTTCCGTTCTTCACCGGCCGCCGCCGCGAGCTGGGCGACCTCGTGGCCGGCCTGGCGTAGGGCGTCCGACGTCCGGGTCCGCGCCGGCGGCCCCGTCCCACCGAGCTGTCCGCCCTCGCCGACGCGGGCCGCCTCACGCTGCGGGGTCGCCGGCACATATCCGCTGGACAAGGCCGCAGACGCGCGGGAAGGCTCGCCGCGGGAGGAGTGCGCGGTCGGCTGGTCCTGGTACCGTGAGGCCGTGAGCAGGGGTGCGGCCCGCCGTGACGCCCGGCCCGGGGGCGGTCGGCGCCGCGAGCCGCACCCCGCGGGTACCCCCTTACCGCAGGACCGGGTGGTCGGCGACCACCGTGCAGGAGCCCGGGGCGATCTCGGTGAAGCCGGCGTCGCGGACGACGGGGAGGCCGGCCGCGGTCAGGCGGGGCCATTCGGCGGGCGGCGCGGTACGGACGGCGAGCGGGAAGCCGGCCTTGCGCCAGGACTCGCGGTCCGCGTCGGACAGCTCCCACCAGGCCAGTTGTGCGCCGTGGCCGGCCTGGGCCATCGCCTTGCCGGCCGACATGGCGATCTCGGGGTTCAGCCAGAGCACCGGTTCCGTCAGGTCGGCCGGGGGCGGTGCCTCCGGGTCGGCCAGTTCGGTGCCGGAGACCTGCAACCGGGCCAGGTCCCTGGGCCACCCGTCCAGCGGGACCGGCGGGAAGACCCGCACCTGTGCGGCCCGGCCGGTCACCGTGATGCCCGGCAACGCCTCGGCGCGCCGCCATTCGGCGCCCCGGGCCCGCCGCACCACCTTGCGGATGCGCGCGTCCTGCCAGTCCCGTACCGCCTTCGCCCACTCCCCGTCGGGCGCGGTCGCCCGCTCGTCGGAGAGCAGGGTCAGTACGGCGCGGGCGGCCGTCTCCAGCGCGTCCGTACGGGACGGCGGCGCGTCGCGCTCCATCCGTACGACCAGGGGCAGGACGAACTGGGGCGCCGCGTCGCGGTCCACGGCCTCATGCTGCAGGGGGCTGCTCACCCGCCCAGTCTGCCACCGCGGTGCGACAGGCCGGGCGGGGGCGGGCACGAGAGGCGGCCGGCCCGGGAGGGCTACTTCTCCGGACTCAGCCGCAGCGAGATCGAGTTGATGCAGTAGCGCTGGTCGGTCGGGGTGCCGTAGCCCTCGCCCTCGAAGACGTGGCCCAGGTGGGAGCCGCAGCGCGCACAGCGGACCTCCACTCGTACCATCCCGAAGGAGCGGTCCTCGATGAGTTCCACGGCATCGGAGTCGGCGGGGTCGTAGAACGACGGCCAGCCGCAGTGCGACTCGAACTTGGTGTCGGAACGGAAGAGTTCGGCGCCGCAGGCACGGCACGCGTAGACGCCCTCCGTCTTGGTGTCGGTGTACTCGCCGGTGAAGGGACGCTCGGTGCCGGCCTCGCGCAGGACCGCGTACTCCTGCGGGGACAGCTCCGCACGCCACTGCTCGTCGGTCTTGTTGACTTCGTACGACATTGAGGTCTCCTTAAGCCACGAGGCGGGCGAGGATCAGGGGACCCAGCTCGGTCACGTCGCCCGCGCCCATGGTGAGAACGAGATCTCCCGGCTTCGCCATTCCTGCCACCACGCCGGGGATCGCCTCTTTGTCGTGTTCCGCCATGACGTCGGCGCCGGCCGCGCGCGCCGCGTCGATGATCAGGGCGCTCGTGACACCCGGGATCGGGTCCTCCCGGGCCGGGTAGACGTCCAGTACGACGGAGGCGTCGGCGAGCGCCAGCGCGGCGCCCATCTCCGCGGCCAGCTCGCGCGTACGGCTGAACAGGTGCGGCTGGAAGACCACCAGGACCCGCTGGTCGCCCGCGGCGCCCCGGATCGCCTCCAGGTCCGCGGCCATCTCGGTCGGGTGGTGCGCGTAGGAGTCGATGACCTGTACGCCCGCCGCCTCGCCCTTGAGCTGGAGGCGCCGCTTGACCCCGGTGTACTTCCCCAGCGCCGAGGCCAGATTGCGGGCCGGTGCGCCGATCGCGATACCGGCCGCCAGAGCGGCGACGGCGTTGTGCGCGTAGTGCCGGCCCGGCACGGAGACGGTGAAGGTGAGCATCCGGCCGTCGAGGAGGACGGTGACCTCGCTGGTCAGGCCGCGCGGGCTGATCCGGGTGATGCGCACGGACGCGGACTCGGACTCGCCGACGGTGACGATGTTCAGCCCGCCGGTGTCGCGGACCCGGCGGGTCAGTTCGACGGCGCCCGGCTGGTCGGCGGAGATCACCAGCGTCCCGCCGGGACGCACCTTGCCGACGAAGGTCTCGAAGGACTCGTAGATCTCCTCCAGCGAGGCGTAGTTGGCGTGGTGATCCAGCTCCACGTTGAGGACAACCGCGACCTCCGGGGCGTACGTGTGGAAGCTGCGGTCGCTCTCGTCGGCCTCGGCGACGAAGATCTCGCCGCTGCCGTGGTGGGCGTTGGACCCGGGTGCGTCCAGGTCGCCGCCGATCGCGTACGACGGCTCAAGCCCGAGCGCGGTCAGCGCGACCGCCAGCATCGACGTGGTGGTGGTCTTGCCGTGCGTGCCCGCGACCGCGATCGGCCGCGCGCCGTCCATGAGCGCGGCCAGCGCGTCGCTGCGGTGCACCACCG
Organism: Streptomyces sp.; assembly: GCF_036524955.1. Lineage (GTDB taxonomy): Bacteria > Actinomycetota > Actinomycetes > Streptomycetales > Streptomycetaceae > Actinacidiphila. The sequence goes on along the minus strand of NZ_DATDBG010000315.1, from coordinate 31,514 downwards.
GAACGGCTCGCTCCCGGGCCGCGACCAGCTCCGGGTTCTCCGCGCGGATCGCGCTGGAGACGACCACGCAGGTCGCGTCGAGCGCCAGGTGGGCGGCGTCGTGCCCGATGTGCACGGTCGCGCCCAGCGCGCGCAGCGCCGCCGCGGTCTCGGACTCCCTGGCGTCGCTGCCTGCCACCCGTGCCCCGCGCTGGGCCAGGATCTTCGCGATCCCCGACATCCCGGCGCCGCCGATCCCGATGAAGTGCGGTCGGTCCATGGCGGGTGGAATGGACGTGCTCATGCGCGGATCTCCTGGGGTGCGGGTGTACGGCGCCGCGTGCGTCGCCTGCGGGGTACGTGCGTGCGGGCCGATTCTCGCACCCCCCGGGCACGCGGGTCGGCCGGCGGCGATCCCGGCGGGGCGGGCGGCGGGGTCGGGGGTCGCCCCGCCGGGCGTACGGCTAGGTCGTCTGCTGGGCGAAGAGCTTGAGCACCGGTACGCCCACCTTGTGGCGGGCACGCGAGGTCCAGTCGCGGTGGAAGAACTCCTCCACGAAGTGCGGCGCGGTCAGCACGATGACCTCGTCCGCCTGGGTCTGCTCGACGACCGTACGCAGCGCGTCCAGCGGGTGGTGCTCGACCACCTGGCCGACCGCCTCGGCGCCCGCGGCCCGCAGTGCCTCCAGGGAGTGCGCGAGGGAACGCTCGGCGGGCGGAAAGGCCGCCGAGCCGGTCGGCTCCTCGCTCTCCCGGGCCGCGGCATCCAGATGTCCCAGCGCTACGTCGTCCACGGCCCGCAGGAGCCGGTCCTGGTCGCCGCGCGGCTGCATCAGCACGACGAAGGAGACCGTCTCGTCGCCGTGGAGGGTGGTGACCATCTCCACATCGGCGGGGCCGAGCGGCTTCTCGATCATGAGCACGGTCGTGAACACGGGACGCGTCCTTCTCTCTCATGGGCGTTCTCATGGGCCAGCGGGATCACGGCCACCGGGCCGCCACGGAATCAATCCTGCCCCGATCTCCGACCGGCACCGGCCTAAGTCTTCCCGCGTGGCACGAACCGGAACGGGAGAATCCGCTTTTTCGCACCCGTACGGGCCGGATCAGGCGCGGACGTAGCGGGTGAAGAGGTACCCGTCCTCCTCCAGGATGGACAGCGGCACGAAACGGGCGGGTCCGGCGGCGTCCGGACCGGGGACGGCGGGGCCGTTCATGATCCGGGGGGCGTCGCCGCCGGTGAGCAGCGGGGAGACGGTCAGGCACAGTTCGTCCAGCACACCGGCGGCCGCGAACTGGGCGAGGACGCGGGGGCCCCCTTCGTGGAGGAGGCGCACGTGGCCGCGTGCGCTCAGCTCGCGGACCGCACGGACCGGGTCCACGCCGTCGCCCACTCCCGCGATCACCACCTCGGCGCCCGCCTCCCGGGCCGCGGCGAGATCCTTCGCGGGCGCCGCGGCTCCGGTGAGGACCAGGGTCGGGGTCTGGGCCCGGGTGAACAGGGGCGCGGTGAAGTCCAGATCGAGGCGGCGGGTGAGCACGGCGATGGCGGGTGCCGGCGGCCGGCCCTCCGCGGCGCGCCGCGCGGCGAAGTCGGCGCGTGCCCTGGCCGGACGGTAGCCCTCCCGCCGAACGGTTTCGGCGCCGACCAGGATCACGTCCGCGAGGGCTCGCAGTACGCCGAAGACGCGCATGTCGGCGTCCGAGGAGAGGGGCGCCGACGTGCCGTCGGCGAGGGCGGCGCCGTCGAGGGAGGCGACCATGTTGGCGCGCAGGTACGGGTCCGCTGCCCGCGGCGGGTAGGCGTAGGCGGCGGCCAGGCCGACGGGGGTGCCGAGGTCTTCCGCCTCGGGAGGGTGGCCGTCGTACGTGTCCTGCCCGGACGGGGGGTAGAGCCGCTGCATGGCCGCAGTCTGGCACGGGGCGCGCAGGGCTGCCGGTCGCGCGGGGCGCGTACGGGGTTCCGCCGTCGCTGGCCGGCCGGGCGCGGGTGGTGCTTTCCCTCGCCCACCCGCGCGGCACGGAGGTCGGCTGCCGGTCCTCTCGCGGCGGGCCCTTCGCCATCGGCGGCTGCCGGGCGTGGGTGAGATGCCGCGGTTTCGCCGCTCGCGGACGTGGGGTGCGCCACATGCGGCGGAGGAGGGCAGGGGCAGGCACTACGCTGCATGGTCGTGGCCATCTCCGCCGTATCCTCGCAAACCGGTACGACCACCGGACCCGTCGCGCTGAGCGGGCGCGACCCGCAGGTGGACGCGGGACGGCTGGTGGCCGAGATGGTGCCGCCGCCGCGCTTCGACGCGGTGAGGTTCGGCACGTACCTGCCGGATCCGGCTCAGCCCAGCCAGGCGGCGGCCGTGCGGGGGCTGGAAGGGTTCGCCGCGACGATCACCGGACCTTCGGCCGGCCGCCGCAGGAGCTGGTTCCGGCGCGAGGCCGAGCCCGCGCGACGTCCGGACGGGGTGTACCTCGACGGCGGCTACGGCGTCGGCAAGACCCACCTCCTGGCTTCCCTGTGGCACGCCACCCCGGCACCCCGGGAGCAGAAGGCGTTCGGCACCTTCGTCGAGCTGACCAACCTCGTCGGCGCCCTCGGCTTCCAGCGTGCCGTCGAGGCACTGCGGGGCCACCACCTGGTCTGCATCGACGAGTTCGAACTGGACGACCCCGGGGACACGGTGCTGGTCAGCACACTGCTCGGCAAGCTCGCCGACGCCGGGGTGCGGCTCGCCGCCACCTCCAACACGCTGCCCGGCAAGCTCGGCGAGGGCCGGTTCGCCGCGACCGACTTCATGCGGGAGATCCAGAGCCTGTCCGCGCGCTTCCTCTGCCTGCGGGTCGACGGCGAGGACTACCGCCACCGCGGCCTGCCCGAGGCCCCGGCACCGTACACCGACGAGCAGGTCACCGCGGTGGCCCACCGTACGCCCGGCGCGGCCCTCGACGACTTCCCGGCGCTCGCCGCCCATATCGCCACCGTCCACCCCAGCCGCTACGGGGCGCTGTGCGACGGCGTCGAGGCGGTCTTCCTGCGCGGCGTCCACCCGGTCACCGACCAGGCCGCCGCACTGCGCCTGGTCGTCCTCGCCGACCGTCTCTACGACCGCGAGATCCCCGTCATGGCCTCCGGCGCCCCCTTCGACCGCCTCTTCACCGAGGAGATGCTCACCGGCGGCTACCGCAAGAAGTACTTCCGCGCCGTCTCCCGCCTCACCGCGCTGGCGCGCGACGCGAAACGGCTGAGCGCCTGACCCCACGCACCGTCGGGGGCCGCGGCGGCGCCTCGCGGCCCGTCCCGGTTCGGCGGACGACGAGGGCACGGCGGAGCACGACGCGGACGATCTGTGCCCCCGGTCGCGCGTGGCGCCGGACCGGGGGCCGGTCGGCCCGGCGGCGTACGACCCGTCCGCCACGCCCGGTGGGCCAGCGGCAAGCACCGGGCACCGGCGGAGACGGAACGGATGCCGCCGACGGCCTTCGACGTGTCCGCCCGACGCGCCCGCCTGCCGGTGGACTGATCCCCGTCACCCCGAGCACGCCGTGCGCTGCGCCTCCTGCCACTCGCACACCGGGCAGAGCGTGGCGCCCCGCGTGCTCGCGGGGTACTCGGTCGGCTCACCGCACAGTACGCAGTCCGCCCGCGGCTCACCGTCCGGACCCGAGTCCGACGCTTTCCGCTGCTCTTCCGGGGGAGTCGTCACCCCTTCACCGTAACCCTTGCTCCCGCAGTACGGCGGCCCCGCGGGCCGGGAGTTGCACGGCCGGGCCCCGCAGCAGCTTGCAGGCGGGCCGGGCCAGCACCACCTCGCAGGGGACGTCCAGGGGCACCCGGGCGGGCGCGTCCGAGAAGTTGACGACCGTACGGAAGGGGCCGCGGGCCAGGAGCAGCGACCGGCCTCCCGCGGTGGCCGTCACGGCGTCGAACTGGGGGTCGGTGAGCGCGGGTTCGGTGCGGCGCAGCGCGATCAGCGCCCGGTACCACTCCAGCAGTTCGCGATGGACGGGCTTGTCCGGTTCCGCCCAGTCCAGGCAGGAGCGATCGCGGGTCGCGGGGTCCTGCGGGTCGGGGACGTCCTGCTCGGTCCAGCCGTGCGCGGCGAACTCCCGCCGCCGGCCACGGGTGATGGCCGCGCCGAGCTCCGGGTCGTCGTGGTCGGTGAAGAACTGCCACGGGGTGGCCGCGCCCCACTCCTCGCCCATGAAGAGCATCGGGGTGAACGGCGAGGTGAGCACGAGCGCGGCGGCGGCGCCCAACTGGTCGGGGGTGAGGCGGTCGCCGGTCGCGCGGTTGCCGACCTGGTCGTGGGTCTGGGCGTAGCCGAGCAGCCGGTGCGCGGGCACGGCGGCGACGTCGAGCGGGCGGCCGTGGTGCCGGCCGCGGAACGAAGACCAGGTGCCGGCGTGGAAGAAGCCGTGCGTGAGGGTCCTGGCGAGGGCGGTGGGCCCGGCGGCGGCGAAGTCGGCGTAGTAGCCGCGCGACTCGCCGGTGACCGCCGTGTGCACGGCGTGGTGGAAGTCGTCGTTCCACTGGGCGTGCAGGCCCAGGCCCCCCGCCTCGCGGGGGGCGGTGGTGCGCGGGTCGTTGAGATCGGACTCGGCGATCAGGAACAGCGGGCGGCCCAGCGCGGCGGACAGGCCGTCCACGGCGGTGGACAGCTCTTCCAGGAAGTGCAGCGCCCGGGTGTCGACCAGGGCGTGCACGGCGTCCAGCCGCAGTCCGTCGAGGCGGTAGTCGCGCAGCCAGGACAGGGCGCTGCCGATCAGGTAGTCCCGCACCTCGTCGGAGCCGGGCGCGTCCAGATTGACCGCGTCGCCCCACGGGGTGTGGTGCAGATCGGTGAAGTACGGGCCGAACGGCGGCAGATGGTTGCCGGACGGGCCGAGGTGGTTGTGGACCACGTCGAGTACGACGCCGAGCGAGTGCCGGTGCGCCGCGTCGACAAAGCGCTTCATCGCCTCGGGGCCGCCGTACGGTTCGTGCACCGCCCACAGCGACACGCCCTCGTACCCCCAGCCGTGCCGGCCGGGGAACGGGCAGACCGGCATCAGCTCGATGTGCGTGACCCCGAGTCTGGCCAGGTGCGGCAGCCGCTCGACGGCCGCGTCGAAGGTGCCCTCGGGGGTGAAGGTGCCGATGTGCAGCTCGTAGAGGACCGCGCCGGGCAGCGCGCGGCCCGGCCAGGGCGCCGACCAGGCGAAGGCGGGGTGGTCGACCACCGCGCTGCGGCCGTCGGGGCCGTCCGGCTGGCGGCGCGAGCGGGGGTCGGGCAGCGGCGGCCCGCCGTCCAGCAGGTACGCGTACCGTGTACCGTGCCGGGCCGGCAGGTCCGCCGTCCACCAGCCCGAGCGCGCCGGGTCGGGGCCGAGAGGGTGCGTGCGGTCCTCGATCAGGATCTCCACCTGCTGGGCGTTCGGCGCCCACACCTCGAACAACACGCACGGCTCCCGTCTGGTCAGAATCGGTCGTCCCAGGACAGATCATGCCCAGCGAAGGTGGTGGTGCATCATCCGCCGCGGTTCCCGACCGCCGGTCGGGGCGCGGTCGCGCAGCGGAACGAAGCGCCGTGCCCGGTCCTACCCGGCGCGCGGTCAGCGCAGCGGCTCGTACGTCTCCTCCTTGGCGTTCACCGGCAGGTACTCGGGCACGCTGCGGGCCACGCAGGCGTGCAGACGGGTCATCAGCTCCGCGGCGGGCGGCCGGCCGAGGCCCAGCAGCGCGGCCACCCGGTCGCGGCGCTCGTCCAGGTCGGGGAAGGTCGTGCGGTACTGCGCCTCCAGGCCGTCCGGCAGGAAGCCCCGGCCGGGCAGGCAGTCCTGCCAGTACGGCAGCCCGATCAGCAGTTCCAGCGCCTCGGCCAGCGAGTCCGCGATCAGCCCGGCCTCACCCTCCGCACTCACGTAGAGCACCGGCCGGTTCGCCTCGCCGACCGCGCCGACCTGGTAGTACGTACCGCCCGCGCCGTCTCCCGCGACAGCCTTCAGCGGTACCCCTGACGGCAGATGTATCTCCTCCCCGTGCCCGGACCGGGACGGCTCGAAGTCGCCCGGCCAGGCCAGGAACTCCTCGGCCTCCGGGATACGGAGCAGTTGCCGTAGCAGGGGATCGGTGTCGTCGGTCGTCATGAGGTCGAACGTAACAGCGGGGTCTGACAATGTGCTGTGATCCGGAGGCCCTTGCAAACACTTTGCTCTCGGGTCACGGAGCGTGTCATTCCGGTGTCCCTGGGTCATTGCGCGCGGCCCCGGCAGGCCTCACGCCTCCCGGGTGAGCAGGGCCACGGGTGAGCCGTCCAGCAGCTCGCCCAGCGGTACGCGGCCCTCGTACGTGCCGCCGCCGAGGCGGTCGCGCCACCGGCCGGGCGGCAGCGGCAGGACGGTGCCGCGCCAGCCACCCCCCTCCGCCAGGCGGCGGGAGAGGCGGGTCACGGCGGTCAGGGCGCCCCCGCCGCGCAGGAAGGCCACGCAGTGCCCGGCGGCCGGGCCCTCGGCGGCCAGCGGCTCGTACGCGGCCGCGGGCCCGTACCACTGCGGGTGGTCGCGGCGCAGACGCAGTGTCACGGCGGTCAGGCGCAGCTTGACCTCGTCGAAACCGTGCGGGGCCGCGCCGTCCAGCAGGCCGCGCAAAGTGCGGTCGCGGCCGAAGCGCGTGGTCCCGGGGACCGGCGCGGTCAGCGGGCCGCGGTTGTCCGGGTCGACCAGGGTGCGCACCGGGAACTCGGTGCCCTGATAGAGGTCCGGGACGCCCGGCATCGTGAGGTGCAGCAGGGCCGCGCCCAGCGAGTTGGCCTCCTCGTACGGCCGGAGGCGCCCGGCGAACTCCCCGATGTCGTAGACCTGCACCCCGCACGGCCCCTCGCCGGCGAAGTCGCCGACCGCCTGCTCGTACGCCTGGTCCGGCTCCGTCCACGTGGTGCGCAGCCCCGCCTCGCGCACCGCCTTGAGAGCGGCCGGGACCAGTCGGTCGGGGTGGCAGAACCCCAGCCCCACGCCGGTCTGGAAGACGCTGTACTCGGTGTGCCGGTCCGGCGCGGGCGGGCACCCCAACGCCTCGGCTCGCGCCGGGTGTTCCCCGAGCCACGCCCGCCACGCGTCCGGCATCTCCGACAGCACGGCCAGCCGCAGCCGCAGATCGGCGCTGCGCTTCGTGTCGTGCGTGGACAGCACGGTGCCGGTGCCTGGCCGCTCCCGCACCACCCGCGCGCAGTAGGCGTGGAACTCCTCCGGCGTCGTCGCCGGCCGCCCCGGGTCCCGCCCCACCTCGCACAGCGACAGCAGCGGCACATAGCGGTAGAACGCGGTGTCCTCCACCGCCTTCGCGTGCAGCGCGGAGGCCACCTGCGCGAAGCGCACCGCGAAGTCGTCCGCGTCCGGGTGAGCGGCGTCCTGCGGGGCGGCGTTCTGCCCGGCAGCCTTCCCGGCCGGGGATCGCGCGCCCGCGTCGGTCCCGGCGGTGGCGGCTCGGCCGCCGGAATCCCGTGCGGGGGCAGACGCCGCTCCGGGGCCCGGCGTGTCAGCCGGCCGTGCGTGCGCGTCGGAGCGCGGCACCCTGCCGGCGTTCGGACGGTCGTCGCCCCTGCCCGTGTCCGGGACGGTGGCGGTCCCGCCACCGTCCGTCTCGGCGGCTCCGTGCGTCTCCGGCTCACCCGCCACTCGCCCGGACGCGGGTCCCGCCCCGGGCCCCTGCGCAGCGGCCGGGCGCGCGCCCGGGTCAGCGGCCTCGCTCGCCTCCGGCTCACCCCCTGCCCGTCCCAGCGCCAGATCGCGGACGAAGTCCAGCGCCGGGGCCAGCTCCGGGGAGGACTCGCATCGGGCCTCCGCCGTCGCGCGTTCCAGCATCGCGGCGTCGTGGGCGGTGGGCGGGGTGCCGGGGCGGACGTAGGGGCGGTAGACGGGGACGCGGACCAGGAGTTCACGGATCGCGGTGGCGAGGGTTTCCGGCGAGCAGAGGGGACGGCCGGGCAGGGCTGCGCGTTCCGCCGTGCGGCGCAGGCGGCCCACCTCGGCGGCGAGGTCGTGGGTGACGATGCGGTAGGCGGCGCGGCGGGCGGTCGGCGCCCAGCGGCCGCCGCGGTCGTCGGGGACGCCGGTGAAGTCGCGGTAGAAGGCGGCCAGTTCCGCCACCCCCGCCGGGTCGGTGAACAGGCCGTCGATCCGGTCGAGGGCGTCGTAGCCGGTGGTGCCCGCGCACGTCCACTCCTCGGGCAGCGACTCGTCGCGGTGCAGGATCTTCTCCACCACCGTCCAGCGGCCGCCGCTCGCCTCCGCCAGGCGCCGCAGGTAGCCGGCCGGGTCGGCGAGCCCGTCGGGGTGGTCGATCCGCAGGCCGTCGGCGACCCCGTCCCGAAGCAGCCGCAGCACCGTCGCGTGGGTGGCCTCGAAGACCTCCGGGTGCTCCACGCGGACCGCGATCAGATCGGAGATGGTGAAGAAACGGCGGTAGTTCACGTCGGTGCGGGCGGCCCTCCAGTACGCCAGGCGGTACCACTGCGCGTCCAGCAGTTCCGGCAGCGGCAGTCCCTCCGTACCGGGCCGCAGCGGGAACCTGTGATCGTGGTACCGCAGCACCCTGCCCCCGGCGGCCTTGTCCCGTACGACCGACAGGTCGCCCAGCACGTCGGGCACGGGCTCGCCGAGGACCGGCAGCAGCACCTTGCCGCCGAGCGAAGACCAGTCGATGTCGAACCAGTCGGCGTACGGCGAGGAAGGGCCGTCCCGCAGGACCGCCCACAGCGGGCCGTTGAGGTGTTCCGGGGCCGGGACCGCCATGTGGTTGGGGACGATGTCGAGGATCAGGCCGAGACCGTGCTCCCGGGCGGTACGGGAGAGCTCGCGCAGGCCCTGCTCGCCGCCGAGCTCGGCCCGTACCCGGGTGTGGTCCACCACGTCGTAGCCGTGTGTGGAGCCCGGGACCGCCTCCAGCACCGGGGACAGGTGCACATGCGTCACGCCCAGCGCGGCCAGGTACGGCACCGCCGCGGCGGTGTCGGCGAAGGTGAAGCCGGGCTGCACCTGCACCCGGTAGGTCGCGCTCGGCGTCACGGAGTGTGCGGTCATGGGGTCTCTCTACCCCGGATCGGCCGATCCGGCGCGCGGAGGCGGTCCGAACCCGGCGAGTCCCGACCGCGGGACCGGCCCGCTCAGCCCGCCGGCCCCCTCAGTCCGCAGGCCGCTGGAGCACCACCAGGCTCCGGTCCGCCAGCCGCAGCCGGTCCCCCGCCCGCACCCACTCGCCGGTGCCCGGCGGCACCCCGTCCTGCCGCTCCGTGTCGATGACGACCTGCCACTCCTTGCCGTGGTTGACCGGCACCAGGAACTCCTGGGAGCGAGGCGCCGCGTTGAACATCAGCAGGAAGGAGTCGTCGGTGACCCGTTCGCCGCGCGGGCCCGGCTCGGAGATCGCGTTGCCGTTGAGGAAGACCACCAGCGATCTGGCGTCCCCGGCCTGCCAGTCCCGCTGCGTCATCCCGTGGCCCTCCGCTGTGAACCAGGCGATGTCCGACAACTCGTCGTGGGTGCCCTCCACCGGCCGCCCGTGGAAGAACCGGCGGCGCCGGAAGACCGGGTGGTCGCGGCGCAGCCACACCATCGTGCGCAGGAAGTCGTGCAGCCGGTGCGCCTCGTCGTTCTCCTCGTTCTCCTCGCCGGTGCCCGGTTTGTCGGGCCAGGCCACCCAGGCCAGCTCGTTGTCCTGACAGTAGACGTTGTTGTTGCCGTGCTGGGTGCGGCCGAACTCGTCGCCGTGCGAGATCATCGGCACACCCTGCGAGAGCATCAGCGTGGCGAGGAAGTTCCGGATCTGCCGCCCGCGCAGGGCCAGCACGTCCGGGTCGTCGGTGGGCCCCTCGACCCCGCAGTTCCAGGAGCGGTTGAAGCTCTCGCCGTCCCGGTTGCCCTCGCCGTTGGCCTCGTTGTGCTTGTCGTTGTACGACACCAGGTCGCGCAGCGTGAAGCCGTCGTGGCACGTCACGAAATTGATGGAGGCCAGCGGCCGGCGGCCGTCGTCCTGGTAGAGGTCGGAGGAGCCGGTCAGCCGGGAGCCGAACTCCGCCAGGGTGGCACTCTCGCCGCGCCACAGATCCCGTACCGTGTCGCGGAACTTGCCGTTCCACTCCGTCCACAGCGGTGGGAAGTTGCCCACCTGGTAGCCGCCCTCGCCGACGTCCCACGGCTCGGCGATCAGCTTGACCTGCGAGACCACCGGGTCCTGCTGCACCAGATCGAAGAAGGACGACAGCCGGTCCACCTCGTGGAACTGCCGGGCCAAGGTGGCCGCCAGGTCGAAGCGGAAGCCGTCCACGTGCATCTCGGTCACCCAGTACCGCAGGCTGTCCATGATCATCTGAAGGACGTGCGGGCTGCGCATCAGCAGCGAGTTCCCGGTGCCCGTGGTGTCGGTGTAGTAGCGCTTGTCGCCGCCGAGCCGGTAGTACGAGGCGTTGTCCAGACCGCGCAGCGACAGCGTCGGGCCCAGGTGGCTGCCCTCGGCGGTGTGGTTGTAGACCACGTCGAGGATCACCTCGATGCCGGCCCGGTGCAGGGCGCGTACCGCCGTCTTGAACTCCAGCACCTGCTGCCCGCGGTCGCCCAGCGAGGAGTACGCGTGGTGCGGCGCGAAGAATCCGATGGTGTTGTAACCCCAGTAGTTGGCCAGCCCCGCGTCCATCAGGCGGTGGTCCTGGATGAACTGGTGCACCGGCATCAGCTCCAGGGTCGTCACCCCCAGCTCCACCAGGTGGCTGATCACGGACGGGTGACCCAGCGCCGCGTACGTACCGCGGATCTCCTCCGGCAGCCCCGGGTGCCGCATCGTCAGACCCTTCACATGGGCCTCGTAGATCACGGTGCGGTGGTAGTCGATCCGGGGCGGGCGGTCGTCCGCCCAGTCGAAGTACGGATTGACCACCACCGAGGTCATGGTGTGCGGGGCCGAGTCCAGATCGTTGCGCGAGTCGGGCTGACCGAACCGGTAGCCGTAGACCGCCTCGTCCCAGTCGATGGTGCCGCTCATCGCCTTGGCGTAGGGGTCCAGGAGGAGTTTCGCGGAGTTGCAGCGGTGGCCGCGGGCGGGATCGTACGGCCCGTGCACACGGAAGCCGTACCGCTGCCCCGGCATCACTCCCGGCAGGTAGGCGTGCCGGACGAAGGCGTCCGCCTCGCGCAGCTCCACCGCCGTCTCCGAGCCGTCGTCGTGCAGCAGACACAGTTCGATACGCGACGCGACCTCGGAGAAGACGGCGAAGTTGGTGCCCGCCCCGTCGAAGGTGGCGCCGAGGGGGTACGGATGACCCGGCCAGACTTGCATGTCGTGACTCTTCCACTCCCGGACCGGACCGCGCGGCAGATCCTCGTTCCGGTCCTGTATCCGCGCACCCGGCACTTATGTTGCCGGGACATCCTCCCATCCGGTTCCGCCCGAGGGTGACACAGCCGCGACAGCCGGCGATCGCAGGGGGATGAGGTTGTCGGTAGTAGTCAAGTAAGGTCAACACGGCTGCGACGCCCCCCGTACCGCAGTACCCTTCCTTGATCGTGGACGGGGGTGGGAGGCGGTGACGTGGTGACGTCCGGAGGTCTGATGCTCCCGGGTGGCGGAGAGCAGGGTGACCAGCACGACACCACCGACGGCATGCCCGGCGCGGTCGGCCTCGCCGCGCCGCTGGAGATCGGAGCGGAACTGGACTGGGGCGCCGACGCGTGGGCGGAGGTGCGCACCCGCGCACGACGCGCCGCGCGGGCATACGTCTGGCTGAATCTCGTCGAACAGCGCCTGCGGGCCGTCGTCAACGCGGTGCTGCGCCCGGTCTACGAGCCGGTGCACGGCGAGGAGTGGGTGATCGCCGCGGCCGGCCCGGCCGGACACGAATGGGTGCAGCGGGCGGTCGCGGTACGTGAGGTGAGCCGCCGCAAGGGCTTCCTGCTCGATCCGGCCGACGACAACGTGCTCAGCTTCCTGACGCTGCCGCAGCTGCGTGAACTCGTGGTCCAGCACTGGCCCTGCTTCGAGCCGTACTTCGACGACCGGCGCGAGCTGGAACTCGCCCTGGACGAGCTGGAGGTGGCCCGGCACGTGGTCTCCCGCAACCGGGCGCTGTCCAGGATGGTCCTGGACCAGTCCGAGCGCGCCTCCGCCCGGCTGCTGGAGATGCTGGGCGCCGGACCCTCCCGTACGGTCGCACAGCGGCTGCCGGTGGACGCGATGGAGGAACTGGTCGCCGACCGCTACTCCGACGTCATCGGCGTGTACCCCGATCGGGTGCGGTTGCAGCGCCAGCTCCCCGTCGAGGACCTGTTCTCCGGCGCCCGGCGGCTGGACGCCGTCGGCATCGGCCTCAACCTCCTGGTGCAGAACTTCTCCGGGCGGCGGCTGGTACGGCTCGCCGAGTCCGGCTGCCGGGTGCGGCTGCTCTTCCTCAACCCGGCGAGCAGCGCGGTACGGCGGCGCGAGCGCGAACTCGGTCTCGGGCGCGGTGAGCTGAGCCGGTCGGTCGAGATGAACATCATGCACATGCGCCGGGTGCGGGCCCGGTTGCGCGACCCGGGCGCCTTCGAGATCCAGGTCTTCGACGAGACCCCGCGGTTCACCGCGTACCTGGTCGACGGGGACAGCGGGGACGGGCTCGCGGTCGTGCAGACGTATCTGCGGCGGGCACGCGGCATGGAGGTGCCCGTGATGGTGCTGCGCGGTGGGGCGCGCCGGGTGGTGGACGGCGAACGGCCTGCGGAGAGCGGTCTGTTCGAGGTGTACCGCGAGGAATTCGAGGGCATCTGGACCGATTCACGGCCCGTTTCCTGAGCGGCTGTCAGCGCATGCCGGCGTGTCCCCGCCCGGCGGGACTGTCAGTGGCCCACGGGATGATGGCAGGGCACACGGGGGAATCGGGTGGGAAGGACTCGCCATGGCATGGCACGAGGATCTGCTGGTCGGCTTCGATCTGGAGACCACGGGGACGGATCCGCGGCAGGCACGGATCGTGACCGCGGCGGTCACCGAGGTGAAGGCGGGAGAGCCGATACGCCACCGGGCGTGGCTCGCCGACCCGGGCGTGCCGATCCCGGCGGAGACCACGGCCATTCACGGCGTCAGCACCGAGCGCGCCGCCGCGCAGGGCCGCCCGGCACCGGAGGTGGTCGCCGAGGTCGCCGACGCCGTACGGGGCTACTGGGCGGCCGGAGTGCCGGTCGTGGTCTACAACGCGCCGTTCGACCTCACCCTGCTCGACCAGGAGTCGCGCCGCTACGCGCTGCCCCCGCTGGCCGCTCCCGGCGCCCGCACCGGGCCGGTCATCGACCCGCTGGTGATGGACCGCGCACTGGACAAGTACCGCCGCGGCAAGCGCACCCTGGAGGCCGCCTGCGCGGTCTACGGGGTCACCCTGGAGGGTGCGCACGACGCGGGCGCCGACGCCCTCGCCGCGGTGCGGGTGGCCCGCGCACTCGCCGCGAAGTACGCCCAGGTGGGCTCGGCGGACCTCTGGGCCCTCCACGAGTCGCAGCGCGGCTGGTACGCGGCCTGGGCGCAGGACTTCACCTCCTGGCTCCGCCGCAAGGGCTCCGCCGAACCCGACGTGGACCCGCACTGGCCCCTGCGGAGTGCGGCGGCGTAGGGGCCGGCGGTGCGTTCGGCACCGCCGGTCAGCGCGGTCCTGGAACCCGCCGCCGCGGCGGTGCGCAGAACCCGGCCTCTTCGGCCCACCTGGGCTGACGCCCCTCCGGTGCATGTCCCCGGCTGGGGCGGCGTCGGGCCGCCCGCACGGCACTGTGAGCGGGAGCGGCGTGCTTTGCCCCGTTCCGCCGCAGCGGCGAGGAGCGGTACGGCGCGGACCGGTGGAGCCGAACCGCCCGAGCCCCCGGGCACCGCGGCCGCCCCGTGAGGCGGTGCCGGCGCCGCGTCAGCCGGAGTTCGCCCCGCGGCGACGCCCCGGCACGGCGCCTCGCGGTGTTGCCGTGCCGACCGAGCAGGCCCCTTACGAGGCCTGTCCGGCGCCTTGCGATGCACCCGCGAGCCGCTTTGCGGTCTTGCTCTGGGATCCGTGCCCCCTACGAGGCCTGTCCGGCGTCTTGCGATGCATCCGCACCGGACGCCGCTTCCTTGACGGGCGAACCCTGACCACGCGGCACTAGAAGGAGTACCACCGGACGGTCGGGTCCTCGGCCCGGAGAGATGCCACGCGGCGCCGGAACTCGGTGAGGGCCGCGGGATTGGCGGGTGCGTGCTGGGCGACCCAGGCGCAGCTCGCCGTCTCCCGGGCGCCCCGCAGCGCCTCGTAGCCGTCCCATTCGGTGACGTCCCAGCCGTAGGCCGCGGTGAACGCGTCGTAGTGGGCCGGGGCGACGCCGTACCGGTCACGGGCGAGGGCCAGCACGACGAGATCGTGTTCGCGGAGGTCGGAGGAGAAGGTCTCCAGGTCCACCAGGACCGGGCCGTCCGGGCCGATGTGCACGTTGCGGGGGAGGGCGTCTCCGTGGATCGGCCCGCGCGGCAACTGCGGCACCAGCTTGGCTGCCTGCTCGGCGAACCCGTCCCGGCGTCTGCGCAGGTAGGTCGCGTCCGCCGGATCGATCGCCGCACCGGCCAGCCGCAGCCACCGCTCCACCCCGCCGAGCAGATCCCGCGGCGGCAGCCCGAAGTCCGGCTCGGGCAGCGCGTGGACCAGCTTGAGCAGCGGCGCCACGTCGGCGGGCGCCGCGGGCCGCAGCGACTCCGGCAGCCGCTGCCAGTACGTCACGGGGTGCCCGTCGACCAGCCGCACTTCGGACTCCGCGGATCGCACCGCCGGCACGTCGTGCTTGGCCAGCCAGTCCGCGGTGCGCACCTCCCGCCGGGCGCGGTCCAGCAGATCCGCACCGCGCCCCACCTTGATCACCAGTCGTCCGGCTGCGAAGACCGCGTTCTCCCCGAACGAGAGCAGATCGGCCTCGGGATGCCCGGCGGCGTCCAGTACCGCCCGTGCCCGCTCCTGCGTGAACACCGCGTCCGCCATGCCGTGCCTCTCGAAGTCGACGCCTGACTGCCCGGTATCCGACCGCATATGCCGTGGGCATCGGCCATTCGTTCGGACTCCGTAAGTCTCGCATCCGCGCGGCCCCGTTCCGCGCAAGATTTTCGGCTAACCCGCCGCGATACGTACCCGTACCACCGATGAGTTACGGACGTGGTGTCGGTCGGTATCGCGGGGAGCCCTCTCGCGGGGGCCCCGCGAGAAGGAGGAACGACAGTGGTGCCGACCCCCGGCTCGGACGATCCGGCCCGCCCAGCCCTCCGAGGCCCCGGAATCCCGGGGAAGCCCGGAGATCCCGGTGAGCCCGGAGACCCGGGGGGATTCGAAGACCCCGGAGCCCCCGGGAGGTCCGGAGCCCCCGGAGAGCTCGCGGGTACGGGGGAGGCCGGAGACGGGGGCGAGCCCGGAATCCCCGGTGCGCCCAAGAAGCCCCGCCCGGCGCCCGGAGTCCCAGGGGAGTCCGGAGCCGTCCGAGCCCCTGAAGAGCTCGTAGGCACGGGGGAGGCCGGAGACGGGGCCGAGCCCGGAGCCTCCGGGAGGCCCCGCCCGGCGCCCGGAGAGCGGATCGGCCCGGTCGTCCTGGACGTCAGCGTGCTGGCCGCGGACGGCGGCGGCCCGGGTGGCACCCCCGAGGCCGCCCTCGCGGCCCTTGCCGCGCTGGCCAGGCTGGCGCTGGCCGCCCGGCGGACCGGCCACCGGGTACGGCTGCGCGGCGCCGCGCCCGCGCTGCGCGGGCTGCTCGAACTCGCCGGGCTAGCCGGGGAGTTCGAGTGGGAGCCCGAAAAGCGGGAACAGGTGCGGAACGTCCAGGAATGAGGTGAGCCCGGTGACCCGGCCGTCGGAGAGCTCCAGCACCTGGAGCGCCCAGGCCTGGTACCCCGCGCCCGAAGCGCTCGGACGGTACTGGCCGAAAGCAGGCGATCCGTTCGCGCCGAGCGGCAGCAGCCGTGATCCCTTGCAGCCGATTCCAGTGCCGAGCAGCCACCCGCGTATGTCCTCGTGCCCGCGCAGCCACAGTGGGTAGGGCGGCATGGACATGGTGGCGTCCTCGTGCAGCAGCGCGGTCAGCGACTCCAGGTCGTACCGCTCGAAGGCGTCGACGTAGGCGTCGAGCAGCGCCTGCTGCCTCTCGTCCATCGCGGGCACGGGCGCCGTCTCGGCCGCGGACGACGTCACCCCGGCCGCCGAGAGCGTGGCCCGGGCCCGCTGGAGCGCGCTGTTGACCGAGGCGACGGTGGTGCCCAGCAGTTCCGCGGTCTCGCTCGCCTTCCAGGCCAGCACCTCCCGCAGGATCAGCACGGCCCGCTGCCGTGGCGGCAGGTGCTGGAGCGCGGCGACGAACGCCAGCCGGATCGTCTCCCGTGAGACCACCACGTCGGCCGGATCGCCGGCCGACGGCAGCGCCCGTACGTCGGGGACCGGCTCGATCCACACGGACGGTGCGGTCGGGGAGGGCAGCGCCGCGTCCGCGTGCGAGGCGGGGGAGAGGTCCATCGGCCGGGCCCGGCGGCTGCCCGCGCTCAGGCTGTCCAGGCACACGTTGGTGGCGATCCTGTAGAGCCACGAGCGCAGCGAGGCCCGGCCCTCGAACCGGTCGGCGCCGCGCCAGGCGCGCACCAGCGTCTCCTGCACCGCGTCCTCGGCCTCGAAGGACGACCCCAGCATCCGGTAGCAGTACCCGGTCAGCTCGACCCGGTACCCTTCCAGCCGCGATTCCACGTCGTCGCCTGCGAGGGCCGCGCTGCCGCTCGCACTCTGCCTCACGCCCATACGTTCCACCGTACCCGCGACCCCTGACAGTCCCTGCGGCCACGAACTCCCCGGGGCGCCCCCGGCCACTGCCGCCTGGTCAAATGCCCAGGTCAGCAAGGCGGAGCGGAGCCTGGACGAGGTGCACGCGGCGCTGTCGCGCCTGCTCCGGGGGAGAGTCGGCGGGACCGCCGACCCTGCCCAGCCGTACGGTTCCGGGGCCCCGCGCCCGACCGCACCCCCCGTACCGGGGCCGCACGCACCCCCCTGGACCCGCCGGACGGGCGGAGCCCGGACCGGCGAGACGGGCCGGGCCCCGGCCCGTCTCGCCGGTCCGGGGCCCGGCCCTGACGCGCGGGACAGGCCCAGCCGTGATGCCCGGGTGTCCGGACAGCTCAGCTCATGCCACGCTCTGCGCGAAGCCGAAGGCACCGTTGGGGTCGTACTTGGCCTTGATCTGGACGAGTCGCGTGTAGTTCTCGGCGTAGTACGACTGTGCCCAATCGGTCAGCTTCGGGTCGATGAAGTTCTGGTTCGTCTCACCGGCCGACAGCGGGTCGATGACGGCGAAGCCGTCGTCCACGAACTGGTGCGCGGCGGCCTTGCCGGCCGGGTCCGCGGCGGTGGTCGACCCGATGTCGGCGAGATAGTTCACGGAGAACAGCGCGTCGCGGTGAACGAACGCGGTATCGGTGCGGGCCAGGTCGCTCACGGCGCCGCCGAACGGAACCAGCTCCACGGCGTGGGCCTGGCCGGCCACTCGCTGGGTGTCGAGGAGCGCCACCACGTCCTGCCACATGCTCAGGGGCGGCAACGTGGTGAACAGCCGACTGCGCAGCAGGTAGAGACCGGAGCGGGTGAGCACACCGCCGGGGTGAGTGTCGGCACGGTGACACTGGGCCACGGTGTTCGTCGCGCAGCCGTAGAAGTTCATCATCAGGTCCCGGTACGGCATGACCGCCGTCGGCGACTGCTGGACCGGGGCGCCGGTCAGCGACACCAGCCGGGCGACCTCGCTTTCCAACTCGGCCGTGCTGCCTGTGGACGCCACGAAGGCGAAGGGTACGGGGGTGTTGCCCACGGCGGCGTCCGCCAACCGGATGGAGACGCCGCCGTTGAGCGTGCGCGGCGCGTCGACCGACCAGCGTGCATAACTGTCGAGCAGGGCGGCGGCCCTGTCCCAGCTCCACGCCAGGTTGATCACCGCGATCTGGGATATCACCGCGGGGGCCATGGTGTAGGAGGTCACGACGCCGAAGTTGCCGCCGCCGCCCCCGCGGACCGCCCAGTAGAGGTCGCTCTTCTGGGTGGGCGACGCGGTGACTGCCGTGCCGTCCGCCAGCACGACCCGGGCCGAGGTGATCCGGTCGCAGCCCATGCCCAGCGCGCGGGTGAGCAGGCCGGTGCCGCCACCCTGGTAGAAGCCACCGGCAGCGACCGACGAGTGGTATCCGCCGACGACGGCCAGCCCGTACGGGGCGAGGGCGTTGGCCACGTCGACGCCCTGGGCGCCCGGGCCGACCGTGACCGTCCCGTTGCCCACCGAGATCGAGTTGAGCGCGGAGACATCGATGATCAGCCCGGTGGTGGTGGAGAACCCCCCGAGGCTGTGCCCACCGCTGCGTACCGCGAAGGGGAGCCGGTGGGACTGGGCGAACGTCAGGCTCGTCGCCACGTCCGAGGCGCTGACGCAGTAGGCGAGCGCCTGCGGGTCGATGACATCGAACTGCTGGTCGTAGAGGTGCTTGGCCGTTGTGTAGTCCGCATCACGTGGAAGGACGAGATGGCCCTGCATCCGCGCGGCCAAACGGCTCCACGGGACACCGCTGTCGGCCCAGGTGGTGGGGGCCTTGAATCCGGTCAGAGCCAGCGCGCCTGCGCCAACGCCGAGAAGAGACCTGCGACTGATCACGGTAACGCCTCAACTTCCTTGAACATTCGGTCAGTTGATGGACGCAGAGAGGCTAGCGGTTGCCGGTGCGTGGCTGACCGCATGATTCCGGCCAGGGTGACAAAGTCCCGCCCCTTCTCCCAGGCCCCGCCTCGGCTCCCGCCGCGACGCCGTGCGGCGGCGCGGCGGGTGGGACATCCCCCGTCTCCGGGCCTGGTCAGCGGCGTGCCAGGCGTGCCGGGCGTGCCGTAACGGGCAGCCCCCTGACCGTGCAGGGCCGCTGCGGGGGGCAGGACAGAGCTCCGCGGCGGGCATGCCACGACGAGCGATTCTCCTTCGACAACATCACCAGCCCGCGCCCTTCCACGACGCCGAATTCAGTGAGCGCCGGACCGCCACCGCCAGCGGACGTTCCGCGTAGCGCTGGAGGACGTAGGACAGGGCGACCAGCGCGGAGGTGAGGAGGGCGACCAGGGCCCAGGGGGAGATCCGGCCGCTCAGGGCGTGGGTGAGGGAGACGCCCAGGCTGTCGTGGATCAGGTAGAGGGGGAAGGTGAGGGTGCCCGCGGTGCTCAGTCGGCGCCAGCGGATCCGGCGGGTCCAGCCCAGGGCGACCGCCGCGACCAAGAGGAAACAGGTGCTGACCGCGAGGAGCAACCAGCCCTTCGCCGGGGACCAGGCGGTCCAGTCGATCCGGCCCCGCGCGGGGGCCAGCAGGAACTGCACGGCCAGGAGCCAGGACATGGCGACGATGCCCCACAGCAGCGGCGAGGGACGGAACCGGTACATCAGGTGGAAGGCCATGCCGGCGATGAAGTACGGCGCGGAGACCGGGTTGACCAGCAGGGTGACCAGGTCGTTGTCGGCGGCCGGGGCGAGCGCGGCGGCCAGCGTCCACAGCCCGCACAGCAGCACCACCCGCTGGTAGGTCACGCCGCGCCACACCACGACCGCGAACATCAGGTAGAAGCACAGCTCCGGCCAGAGGGTCCAGTACACCGAGTCCAGGTTCTCCACGCCGAGCGGTGTCTGAAGCATCGTCAGGTTCGCGATCACGGTACGCAGCCCCGGGCGCCCGAACGGCGTGTCCGCCACCGTCAGGAAGGCGGCGGTGAGCAGCACCGCGATCCAGTACATCGGATACAGCCGGGACACCCGCGAGACGAAGAACTCCCGCGGGGTGCGCCCCCAGCCGCTCATCGCGATCACGAACCCGCTGATCAGGAAGAACAGCTCCACCCCGAGCCGCCCGAAGGCGAAGTAGCCGTGGGCGACCGGGAAGACCCGTTCGTACGGCTGCCCCCAGATCCAGCGGAACGTCTCCGGCGCCTGCCCCAGGAAGTGGAACAGCACGACCGACAGCGCGGCGGCGAACCGCAGTCCGTCCAGCACGGCCAGTCGCTCACCGCCCTGCCGCCCCGGGACCGGTGACGGCGGCTTCGGCACGGGGACCCGCGATACGGGATGAGGTGAGGGCGCGGTGCGCCGTGGGACGCTGGTCTCGGTCTGTTGACTCACACGGAACGCCTTGCCCGCGTCCGGGACGGCATGCACAACTGACCGTTGAGTGTGAGATGTGACAGATGCCCCTGGCAGGAGCCGTCAGGCCGTCAGTAGCCGCCGCACGCCGGCGGGATCCGCGCCCGTGCGGTACGCCGACGCCGCGTCGTACCGCAGCAGCAGCAGCTCGGTCAGCTCCGGCGCCGCGCCCAGGACGGGGGCCAGGACGTCCGCCCCGGCCTCCTCGGCGCCGTGGGCGATCCGGTCCGGCAGGAACCCGGGCGCGATGACGTAGGGGGCGACCGCGATCCGGCGGACGCCCTCGGCGCGCAGTCGGCGTACCGCGTCCTCGGTGCGCGGCAGGGAAGCGGAGGCGAACGCGGGCCGCACGGCGCACCAGCCGGTACGCCGCCACTCCCGCGCGATTGATGCGATCACCGCGCTCGCCTCCGGGTCGGTGGAGCCCGCCGAGGCCAGCACGACGCCGGTCGACGAGCGGTCGCCGGGCCGCAGCCCGGCCTCGTGCAGCCGCCGTTCCAGCGCGGCGATGAGCAGCGGCGACGGGCCCAGCACACCGGCGGTGCGCAGCCGCAGCCACGGGTACGGCGCCGTGGACTCCCGCAGCACGGCCGGGATGTCCGCCTTGGCGTGGAAGGCGCGGGTCAGCAGCAGCGGCAGCGCCACCGCGTCCCGTACGCCGTCGGCCGCGAGCCGCCGCACGGCCGCCGGCACCGAGGGGGTGTTGAAGTCCAGGAACGCGGTCTCCACCCGCAGGCCGGGCCGGGCCGCCGCCAGCCGCCGGGTCAGGGCGCGCACGGTCGCGGCGTGCCGCGGGTCGCGGGAGCCGTGCGCGACGACCAGCAGCGCCGGGGGGCGGAAGGGGTGCACGGTCACCGGACGGGCGGCCACCGGGTGCGGGGTGGCCGGACGGGCCGTCACCGGGCGCGGGCTCAGCGGTTGGGCGGTCACCGGCTGGGCCGTTACCGGGTGCACGGTCACCGGGTGCGGGGTCGCCGGGTGCGGGGTGGCCGGGCAGGCCGTCGCCGGGTGCACGGTCACCGGGTGCGGGGTGGTCGGACGGGCGGTGGCCGGCTGGGTGATCGCCGGGTGGGCGGTCACCTGACGCGGGGTGGTACTCGGACGCACGGTCGCCGCGTGCGGGATCGTCGGCTGCGTGGTCGCCGGGCTCGCCGTCACCGGACGTGCGGTCACCGCTTGCGCGCTCACCGGTCGCACCCTCACTGCTTCCCGGCCGACAGGCCCCTGCTGCGCAGCACCCGGCGCTCCAGCGGGCTGAAGATCAGCAGGTCGATGGCGACGCCGACGAAGAGGATCAGCAGGATGCCGAGGAAGACCCCGGCCATGTCCGAGCCCTCCCGCATGTTCTCCAGGTAGCGGCCCAGGCCCACGCCCAGGTCGGGGGAGGACGCGATGAGTTCGGCCGCCATCAGCGACCGCCAGGAGAACGCCCAGCCCTGCTTCAGGCCCGCCACGTAGCCGGGCAGCGCGGCGGGCAGCAGGATGTAGCAGGCGCCGCGCAGGCCGGTCGCGCCGATCGTACGGCCCGCCCGCAGGTACAGCGGCGGCACCTGGTCGATGCCGGACACCAGGCCGTTGGCGATCGAGGGGACCGCGCCCAGCAGGATCACCGCGTACATCGCGGAGTCGCTCAGGCCCAGCCAGATCACCGTGGCCGGCACCCACGCCACGGACGGCAGCGACTGCAGGCCGGACAGGATCGGGCCGATCGCGGCGCGTACGAACGGCACCCGCGCCACGATCAGGCCCAGCGGGGTGGCGATGGCCAGCGCGGTGAGGAAGCCCAGCAGGCCGCGCTTCACGCTGGTCCAGATGATTTCGAACAGGTCGCCAGCCGCCCACCGCTCGGCGAGCGCGTTCGCGACCGCGTCCGGACTCGGCAGCTTCGTCGGCGGCGCCAGCTCCCCCCAGACCGCTACCTGCCACACCAGCAGGACCAGCAGCACGGCGGCGATCGGCGGCAGCACCTTGCGCAGCAGCACCTGGCCGACGGTCGTGCGCCGGACGGTCACGGTCTCCAGCGCGTCCAGGCCCGCCTCCAGGCCGGACAGGTCGTCCATGCCGGGCCGGGCGGCCTTCCGCGCCGTCACGGCCGGCGGCGCGTCCTCGGCGCCGGGCGCCCGTGGTGTGCCGTGCGTGCCGGTCGTCTCAGTGCTGGCCATGGCGGCGGATCTCCCCACGCAGTTCTTCGGTGATCTCGATGGACAGGTCCGCCACCGTGGCGTCCTCGATCCGGCGCGGCTGCGGGATGTCCACGGTCCACTCGCGGGCGATCCGCCCCGGCCGGGACGACAGCAGCACGACCCGCTGGGCCAGCCGGACCGCCTCGCGCACGTTGTGCGTCACGAACAGAACCGACAGGTCGGTCTCCGACCAGATCCGGGTCAGCTCGTCGTGCAGCACGTCGCGGGTGATGGCGTCCAGGGCCGCGAACGGCTCGTCCATCAGCAGCAGCTGGCTGTCCTGGGCGAGCGCGCGGGCCAGTGCCACGCGCTGCCGCATGCCGCCGGACAGCTCGTGCACCCGCTTGCCGTAGGAACCGCCGAGCCGGACCAGCGACAGCAGCCGCTCGGCCTCCGGGCGGCGCTCCTCGCGCGGCACGCCGCGCAGCCGCAGCGCGAGCTCGATGTTCTTGCCCGCGGTCAGCCACGGGAACAGCGCGTGCTCCTGGAACATCAGGGCGGGCCGCCCGCCGGGAGCGGTGATGCTCCCGGCGGACGGCTGGTCCAGCCCCGCGACCAGATTGAGCAACGTCGACTTGCCGCAGCCCGAGGCCCCCAGCAGGCAGACGAACTCACCCGGCCGCACGTCGAGCGTGATGCCGTCCAGGACCAGCGTCTGCGCGCCGGGCCTGCCGAATGCCTTCGACACCTGTTCGAGCCGTGCGGCGTACGCGGCACTCTCCTCGGTCCGCGCCTGGTCACTGGTGAGGGTGTCGGCCATGGGTGTCACCTCCTGGGGTCCTGGTGTCGGGAAGCGGGCCGCCCGCCGGTGCGGGCGGCCCGATGGATCTGCCGGCCTCGGGCCTACTGCTTGCCGAGTCCGGCCGCGTCCACCGTCGGCTTGCCCAGCTCCTTGAGGACCTTGTTGAGCAGCGTCAGGTCGTAGATGCCGTCCAGCTTCGGCGACTTCAGCAGCCCCGCCGACACCGCGTGGGCCGCCTCCTGCTCGGCGGTCGCAGCCAGGGGGTCGTCGATCACCTGGATGGACTCCCATGCCGGGTCCAGCACCTCCGGCTTGAGGGCCTTCTGGGTCAGCCGCTCCAGCTCGGTGTTGGCGACCGCCTTGGCCTGGTCGGTGTTGGCGTTGATCCACTCGTTGGCCTTCACCGAACCGCGCAGCACCGCCTCCACCACGTCCGGGTGGTCGGCCAGGAACTTCTGCGACACGATCACGTTGGTGATCACGAACTTCTTGTCGGGCCACAGCGTGCTCTCGTCCAGCAGCACCTTCGCGCCCTGGGCGACCAGCTTGGACGCGGTCGGCTCCGGCACCCACGCCCCGTCGATGGAGCCGGCCTTGTAGGCGTCCGGGGTGATCTTGTTGTCGGTGCGGACCACCGACACGTCGCCCTTGCCGCTCTGCGCGTCGACCTTCCACCCCTTGGTGGCGATCCAGTTGAGCAGCGCCACGTCCTGCGTGTTGCCCAGCTGCGGGGTGGCGATCCGCTTGCCCTTGACGTCGTCCAGGGTCTTGATCTTCGCCGGGTTCACCACCAGCTTCACGCCGCCCGAGGCGGAGCCGGAGATGATCCGCAGGTTGGTGCCGCCCGACTTGGTGTAGCCGTTGATGGAGGGCGAGGGGCCGATCCAGCCGATGTCGATGGAACCGGCGTTCAGCGCCTCGATCTCGGCGGGACCCGCGTTGAAGGTCAGCTCCTTGACGGAGGTGCCGCCGAGCTCCTTCTGGAAGATGCCCTGCTTCAGGCCCACCAGCGCGGTGGCGTGGGTCAGGTTCGGGAAGTAGCCGATCCTGACCTCGTCGGCGGAGAGCTTCTTGGCACTCGCGCTCGTGCTCGGGGCGGCGCTGGGCTTGTCCTCCGTCTTGTCGTCGGAACCGTAGCCGCAGGCGGCCAGAGCGCCGAAGAGGATCGGCAGGGCGGCCGCCGCGGCGGTGAGTCTGCGGCGGTGGGAAGAGCCGTGGAGCGCGGAGGGGGACAGGGCAGACACGTGGATGTGTCCTTTCGTGAGGCCCGGCGGTGTCGCGGAGCTGGACCCTGGGGGCTCTAGCGCGCGGCCGGTGTGGCGTCAGGTCTTCGAAGGTGGTGCGAGGGGGTGCGTACGGCGGTGGCGCACGCGCGTACGGCGGCGGGCGCGGTCGATCCGCGGGCCGCTGCCGAGGCGGTCAGCCCGCACATCGGGCCACCCCGCCCGTACCCGAGCCGAGCGAGCCGCTGCCGACGCGCCCGCCCTCCTTCGCGAAACCGGAAAAGGCTTCCTGGGTCATCGTCAGAAGTCCCACCCCTCGTCGTCGGCCGCGGCGGCACCGGCCGCCGGGTCGCGTTCGGCGAACGCCTCGCCCGCCATGCCGGCGGTGAGCGTCGTACCGTCCGCTGGATCGATCAGCAGGAAGGAACCCGTCAGCCGCGAGTCCGCGTACGCGTCGATCGGCAGCGGCTCGGCGGTGCGCAGCCGCACCGCGCCGATGTCGTTCACCCTCAGCTGCGCGGGGTCGTTCTCGTGCGCCAGGCCGTGCGACAGGTCGATCCGGTACGGCAGCTCCTTCACGATCGCCTTCACCGTGCGGGTGGCGTGCTTCAGGAGCACCCGCTCACCGATCCGCAAGGGGCGTTCGTGCAGGTGGCACACGGTGGCCGTGATGTCCTGGGTGACCGCGGGCGCGGTCGCGGTGGGGGCGATCAGGTCGCCGCGGGACACGTCGAGGTCGTCGGAGAGCAGCACGGTCACCGACTGCGGCGCCCACGCGGTGGCCACGCTCCGGCCGAGCGCGTCGATCCCGGCGATCGTGGTGGTCCGCCCGGACGGCAGGACGGTCACCGGGTCGCCGACCCGCAGGATGCCGGAGGCGACCTGGCCCGCGTAGCCGCGGTAGTCCGGGTGCTCGGCGGTCTGCGGGCGGATCACGTACTGCACCGGGAACCGCGCCGGGCAGCCGGTGAGGTCATGGCTGACCGGCACCGTCTCCAGGTGCTCCAGCACGGTCGGGCCGCCGTACCAGTCCATGTGCGCGGACGGCTCCACCACGTTGTCGCCGGCCAGCGCGGAGATCGGGATCGCAGCGACGCCCGGGACGCCCAGTGAGGCCGCGTACGCCGTGAACTCCTCGGCGATGGCCGCGAACACCGGCTCCGCGTACCCCACCAGGTCCATCTTGTTGACCGCGAGCACCACATGCGGCACCCGCAGCAGCGCGGCGACCGCGGCGTGGCGGCGGGTCTGCTCGACCACGCCGTTGCGGGCGTCCACCAGCACCACGGCCAGCTCCGCGGTCGAGGCGCCGGTCACCATGTTGCGGGTGTACTGCACGTGGCCCGGGGTGTCGGCCAGGATGAACCGGCGCCGGGGCGTGGCGAAGTACCGGTACGCCACGTCGATGGTGATGCCCTGCTCCCGCTCGGCCCGCAGGCCGTCGGTGAGCAGCGCGAGGTCCGGTGTCTGTTGGCCGCGGACCAGTGACGCCCGCTCGACCGCCTCCAGTTGGTCGGCCAGCACCGACTTGGAGTCGTGCAGCAGCCGTCCGACCAGCGTGGACTTGCCGTCGTCCACGGAACCGGCGGTGGCGAAGCGCAGCAGAGTGGTCGCCGACAACTGCTCGGCGGTGAGGTGACTCGTGGTGCTCGTCATGTCTAGAAGTACCCCTCGCGCTTGCGGTCTTCCATCGCGGCCTCGGACAGCTTGTCGTCCGCCCGGGTCGCGCCCCGCTCGGTGAGCCGGGAGGCGGCGATCTCGGCGATCACCGCGTCAAGCGTGGTCGCGTCGGAGTCGACGGCGCCCGTGCAGGACATGTCACCGACCGTGCGGTAGCGCACCAGCCGGGTCTCCAGCGGCTCGCCGTCCTTCGGGCCGCCCCACTCGCCGGGCGTCAGCCACATGCCCGAGCGGTTGAAGACCTCGCGCTCGTGCGCGAAGTAGATCTCCGGCAGCGCGATCCGCTCCCGTGCGATGTACTGCCACACGTCCAGCTCGGTCCAGTTGGACAGCGGGAAGACCCGCACGTGCTCACCGGGCGCGTGCCGGCCGTTGTAGAGCTGCCACAGCTCGGGACGCTGCCGGCGCGGGTCCCACTGCGAGAACTCGTCGCGCAGCGAGAAGACCCGCTCCTTCGCGCGGGCCTTCTCCTCGTCCCGCCGGCCGCCGCCGAACACCGCGTCGAACTGGTGCTGCTGGATCGCCTCGGTCAGCGGCACGGTCTGCAGCGGGTTGCGGGTGCCGTCCGGGCGCTCGCGCAGCCGCCCGTCGTCGATGTAGTCCTGCACCTTCGCCACGTGCAGCCGCAGGGAGTGCTCGGCGACCGTACGGTCCCGGAACTCCAGCACCTGCGGGAAGTTGTGCCCGGTGTCCACGTGCAGCAGCGAGAACGGCACCGCGGCCGGCGCGAACGCCTTGAGCGCCAGGTGCAGCATCACGATGGAGTCCTTGCCGCCGGAGAAGAGGATCACCGGCCGCTCGAACTCGCCCGCCACCTCGCGGAAGATGTGCACCGCCTCGGACTCCAGCGCGTCCAGGTGCGACAGCGCGTACGGACTGTCCTCGGTGGTACCGGTGTGTGTCACGGTCGACGTCATATGCGCCTGCCTCTTTCGCTCGCTTCTCCGCCCTCGCGGCGCGCAGGCGTGGCAATCGTTGTCAGCTGCGGCCCGTCGGCCGCGGGTGCGTCGCTCGCTGTGTTTTGTGGTTCGCTTCTCCGCTCTCGCGGCGCGGGTGCGGGCATCGTTGTCGGCTGCGGCCCGGTGGCCGCGGGTGCGTCGCTCGCCGCCAAGCCCCTCTCGGCAAGCAGCGCGTGGACGGCCGCAGCTGACTCCTGAACCGTGCTGCCCTGCGTCTCGATCCGCAGATCCGGGTCCTGCGGGACCTCGTACGGGTCGTCCACCCCTGTCAGGCCGGTCAGTTCGCCCGCGGCCTGCTTGGCGTACAGCCCCTTGACGTCCCGGACCGAGCAGATGTCCAGCGGTGTGGCAACGTGCACCTCGACGTAGCCGGTGCCGTGCGTCTGGTGGCGCTTGCGCACCGCCTCGCGGCTGTCGGCGTACGGCGCGATCACCGGCACCAGGACCAGCACGCCGTGCGAGGCGAGCAGTTCGGCGACGAAGCCGATCCGCTGCACGTTGGTGTGCCGGTCCTCACGGCTGAAACCCAGGCCCGCGGAGAGGAACTCGCGGATCTCGTCGCCGTCCAGCACCTCGACCCGCCGGCCCTCGCCGCGCAGCCTCTCGGCCAGTGCGGTGGCGATGGTGGTCTTGCCCGCGCTCGGCAGACCGGTGAGCCATACGGTGGCCCCGGTGGTCATGCGGCTCTCCTGGTCCGTCGTCACGCTTGTCATGCTGTCCGTCGTGGTGGTCACGCTCGTTCCCGTCGTCCCGGCGGTCACAGATGGATCCCGCACTCGGTCTTGCCGAGTCCGGCCCAGCGCCCGGCGCGGACGTCCTCGCCCTCCAGCACCCGGCGAGTGCACGGCGCGCAGCCGACCGAGGCGTAACCGTCCATCAGCAGCGGGTTGGTGAGCACCCCGTGCTCGGCCACGTACCGCTCCACGTCCTCCTGGGTCCACCGCGCGATCGGGGCGATCTTGACCTTCCGCCGCTTGGCGTCCCAGCCGACCACCGGCGTGCCCGCCCGGGTCGGCGACTCGTCGCGGCGCAGGCCGGTCGCCCAGGCGTCGTAGTCGCGCAGGCCCTCTTCGAGCGGGGCGACCTTGCGCAGCGCGCAGCACCGGTCGGGGTCGCGGTCGTGCAGCTTGGGGCCGTACTGCGCGTCCTGCTCGGCGACGGTCTGCCTCGGGGTGATGGTGAGCACGTTGACGTCCATCACGGCAGCCACCGCGTCCCGGGTGCCGATGGTCTCCGGGAAGTGGTAGCCGGTGTCCAGGAAGACCACGTCCACGCCGGGCATCGCCCGCGAGGCGAGGTGCGCGACGACGGCGTCCTCCATCGAGGAGGTGACGCAGAACCGGCGGCCGAACGTGTCGGCCGCCCAGCGCAGGACGTCGAGCGCGGACGCCTCCTCCAGGTCGCGCCC
Source organism: Streptomyces sp. (assembly GCF_036524955.1). GTDB lineage: Bacteria > Actinomycetota > Actinomycetes > Streptomycetales > Streptomycetaceae > Actinacidiphila. Next base: position 3,165 of record NZ_DATDBG010000315.1, on the reverse strand, counting down.
GGCCTGTTCGGCCAGGCGCCGCAGATCGTCGGCGGTGTGCTGTGCGGTGGTCACGAAGCGCCTCCGTGCGGGGTGTCGGCCTGCAGGCCCCTGGCCAGCAGCCCGAGGAACTTCACCTGGAAGGCGCGGTTGCAGGCGCGGCACTCCCAGGTGCCATGGCCTTCCTCGGACGGGTGCAGGTCCTCGTCTCCGCAGTAGGGGCAGTAGAAGGGTGCGGCACGCTCGCTCACAGTGCCTCCTTGTTTGCTTCTCCGTGCGCACGGCGCGGCGGTGCGGGCATCGCTGTCGGCTGCGGCTGGGCGGCCGCGCGTGCGTCGCTCGCTGTGCCTCTTTGGCTCGCTTCTCCGCCCTCGCGGCGCGCAGGCGTGGCAATCGCTGTCGGCTGCGGCCGGGTGGCCGCGCGTGCGTCGCTCATGAGAGCGCCTCCTCCGAGGTGCGGGCCGCCCACTGGGCGAACCGTTCACCCTCGGCGCGCTCGGCCTGGAAGCGGGTGAGGACCCGCTCCACGTAGTCCGGGAGCTCGGCGGAGGTGACCTTCAGGCCGCGCACCTTGCGGCCGAAGCCGGGGTCGAGGCCGAGGCCGCCGCCCAGGTGGACCTGGAAACCCTCGACCTGCCGTCCCTCGGCGTCGGTGACCAGCTGCCCCTTGAGGCCGATGTCGGCGACCTGGATACGGGCGCAGGAGTTGGGGCAGCCGTTGACGTTGATGGTGATCGGCTCGTCGAAGTCCGGCAGCCGCCGCTCCAGTTCGTCGATGAGCGAGGCGCCACGCGCCTTGGTCTCCACGATGGCGAGCTTGCAGAACTCGATGCCGGTGCAGGCCATGGTGCCGCGCCGGAAGGACGACGGCTTGACCTGGAGGTCCAGCGCTTCGAGAGCGGAGGTCAGGGAATCGACCCGGTCCTCCTCGACGTCCAGCACGATCAGCTTCTGGTCGACGGTGGTCCGCAGCCGGTCCGAGCCGTGCGCGGCGGCGAGGTCGGAGATCTTGGTCAGGGTGGCGCCGTCGATCCGGCCGACCCGCGAGGCGAACCCCACGTAATAGCGGCCGTCCTTCTGCCGGTGCACGCCGATGTGGTCGCGCCACTGCTGTACGGGCTGCTCGGGCGCGGGCCCGTCGGTCAGCTCCCGCTTGAGGTACTCGTCCTGGAGCACCTGGCGGAACTTCTCCGGTCCCCAGTCGGCGACCAGGAACTTCAGCCGGGCGCGGGCCCGCAGCCGCCGGTAGCCGTAGTCACGGAAGATTCCGATCACGCCGGCCCAGACATCCGGCACCTCGGCCAGCGGCACCCACGCGCCCAGGCGGACGCCCAGCTTGGGGTTGGTGGACAGGCCGCCGCCGACCCACAGGTCGAAGCCGGGTCCGTGCTCGGGGTGTTCGACGCCGACGAACGCGATGTCGTTGATCTCATGGGCGACGTCCAGCAGGGGCGAGCCGGAGATGGCGGTCTTGAACTTCCGCGGCAGGTTGGAGAACTCCTTGGACCCGATGTAGCGGGCGTGGATCTCGTCGATCGCGGAGCTGCCGTCGATGATCTCGTCGGCGGCGATGCCGGCCACGGGGGAGCCGAGGATGACCCGCGGGGTGTCGCCGCACGCCTCGGTGGTGGACAGGCCGACCGCCTCCAGCCGGCGCCAGATCTCGGGGACGTCCTCGATGCGGATCCAGTGGTACTGCACGTTCTGCCGGTCCGTGAGGTCGGCGGTGCCGCGGGCGAACTCCTGCGAGATCTCGCCGATGACGCGCAGTTGGGCGACGGTGAGCCGGCCGCCGTCGATGCGCACCCGCATCATGAAGTAGCTGTCGTCCAGCTCCTCCGGCTCCAGGATCGCGGTCCGGCCGCCGTCGATCCCGGGGCGGCGCTGCGTGTAGAGCCCGTACCAGCGCATGCGTCCGCGCAGGTCGGCGCCGTCGATGGAGTCGAAACCACGGTGGGCGTAAATCGTCTCAATACGTGTCCGCACATTGAGACCGTCGTCGTCCTTCTTCGCCTGCTCGTTGGCGTTCAACGGCGTGAAGTGTCCCATCGCCCACTGGCCCTCACCGCGGTGGCGTCCGGCCTTGCGGCGGGCCGCGGGGGTCGCCTTGGGAGCGCTCGCGTCGGGGGTCCTGGGCGAGTCGGGGCTGGAAGCCATAGCGATGCGTCCTTCGGGCAGGCTCGAATACGGTCGAAACAGCGCGGGGGTATCCGCTCGCCTGAGTCTGACCTGGGCTAACGCAGGGCTGCGGCAGACGGCGAGGTGGCGGCGCACTCCCGCGCGTCCACGACGACGGGGACGGCGGAACTCAAGGTCAGTGCGCTCAACCCGCCGGACAGATGGCGCTGGACACGCGGCAGAAGTCGACGTGCGGCCGACCTACCAAGGCGATTCCAGTGCGCGACATGACGAAAGCGTGGCACGGCGGTCTCCGGGGAGTCCACCGCGATCCATTATGTGGACTCGATAATCTCGCTTACTGAGACACTGTGGTGCGTGTCACGCGGAATCCCCGCCGCCGGTAATTGGCCAGCGCGTGCGGTCCGTCGAGCGAGCAGGTGTGCACCCACACCCGCTTGGTCGGCGGGCGTCCGGCCCACCGCCCGTCCAGGTCCCAGGCGCGCGCGGCCCCGTACGACAGCAGGTGCCCGCCGATGCCACGGCCCCTGAAGTCCGGCAGCAGCCCGAAGTACGCGATCTCCACCGCGCCCTCGTCCTGCGCGTCCAGTTCCACGAAGCCCGCCGGCGTGCCGTGCTCGTACGCCACCCATATCTCGCAGCCCGGCCGTTCCAGGTGGCTCTGCCACCGTGTCCGGGGCCACGGCAACCGGTCGGTCCAGGACACGTCCGCGCCCACGGTCGTATACAGGAAGCGCCCCAGCTCCGCCGACGGTACCTCGGCCCGGACGATCCGCACGCCCGCGTCCGCCGCGGGCACGGCCGCCGGCCGCAGGTCGTCGGGTGCGGCCTGTTCCAGGTACCAGGTGGTTACGGGGGTGGCGGTCATGCCGCCCACCCTAAGCGGTGCCGCCGGTCAGCGGTGACGGGCCGCGGGGGCGACCGAGTGCGGCAGGAGGTCCGGCGGGCGGTGCGGGCGCAGGACCTCGCGGTCCGGCCGTCGGCGAAGCGGTACGGACGGTGCGCGAGGACGCCGGCCGGCTGCCGCGCGGCCGGGGCGGCTCGGCG
>NZ_DATDBG010000314.1:0-13233 GCF_036524955.1 Streptomyces sp. | reverse complement strand
CACCGCTCGGCCACGACCTGCCGCCCTCCCGGCGCGCCGCGCAGTCCCGCCGGTGGGCTGCCGGGCTGTTGACCTGGAGGTCGGGGCCCCGGCCCTTGGTGGGGTTCTCCCGGCGCCAGTGCGCGTGGAAGTACAGGGTGTCGTCGGGGTAGAGCTCGTAGTCGATGTAGTAGTACTGCACGTAGGCGACGTGGCTGTCAGGCGCCGGCCGGGCGGGGTCCACAGCCGTCGCCGTGTGCGTGGCCGACGCGCCGTGCCCGGACCCGTTCACGCCGGACGGGTGCAGACCGCCGCCGTACCGGCCGGCAGGCCCTGGAACGTCCCTCCGTCCGGGGGCCACACCCGCTGCGTCGGGACGGAAGCCCGGTCCGGCGGCGCGGCCTGGGCGGCCCCGGTGGTCGACGCATGGAGGACGGCGGTGCTCGTGGTGTGTTCCTGGACCGCGACCAGCATGTCCCAGCCGAGGGAGCCGTCGCAGGCATCGAGAGCGACCAGGACGTTCATCAGCATGCCGCAGGACATGAACTCGGTGATGACGGAATCCCGGATGCCGGTCAGTCGGCCCAGCAGGGACCACAGTTCGTGCCACCACTGCAGGACCTCGCGCCGTATCTCCTCGTCGGAGTTGGCGGCCACGTACAGCTGCATCTGCATCAGCAGCAGTTCGCGGTCCTCGGCGAACTGGAGGTACGCCAACCGCATGGCGTCGAGCGCCTCTTGGCCGTCCAGTCCGTGCGCGGCGTCCCGGAATGCTTCGCAGGTGCGCTGGAAGCAGTGGTGACCGGCTGCGATGAAGATATCCCTTTTGGTGGGGTAGAGGCGGAAAAGGTAGGGTTGCGATACGCCGACCGCGCGTGCGATGGCGTCGGTCGACGTTCCGTACAGTCCGAACCGAGAGAACTCTTTCAGGGCCGCGCGCACTACGTCGGCTCTCCGCTCATCGGCGGTTTTTCTCATGACGTCACCCTTTGGTGGTGGGCGGGGCATTCGAACGGAAGGGCGGCTGAGCTGGGTGCAGGTCGAGGGCGCCGCAGGAGAGGCCGGGCCACGCAGCCGCCCCCCGCGAAGCTGCCGGGGGACGGCGCGCGGCCCGGGGACGTGTCAGGTTCCGATGACCGCCGAAGGATGGTGATCCTGGTTCTCAGGGCTGTACTCCGGCGCGGATACGGTGGCCTTCGCGGGACCGGGTATGGCCAGAGCTGCGACAGCGCCGGCCAGTACGACGGCGACGCCCACCCAGATCGCCGGGTGCAGGCCGGCCACGAACTGCTCGGGGCCGCGGTCGCTGCCATGGGCCACGAAGACGGTGCTCAGCACGGCGATGCCGAGCGCTCCGCCGACCTCGCGGACGGTGGTGTTGGCGCCCGACGCCTTGCCCGCGTGCTCCCTGCTGACCGAGCCGAGCACCACCGCGGCAGTCGGCGCGAACACCAGCCCCATGCCCGCTCCGGCGACGACCATCGGGGCGGCCAGATGGCTGTAGGGCGTGTTGTCGGTGGCCACCAGGTTGATCCAGGCGAGGCCGATGGCCTGCAGGAAGAGACCGCCGGCCATCAGCCGGCCGCCGCCGACCCGGTCGGTCAGCGCCCCGGCGACCGGGGCGACGAACATGGGCACCAGGGTCCAGGTCAAGGTGAGGACGCCGGCCCGCAGCGGGGTGCGCTCGGGGGCGATCTGGAGGAACTGCGCGAGCAGGAAGATGGAGCCGAACACACCGAAGTACATGCTGGCGGAGACGACGTTGCTGAGGGTGAAGGCACGTGCGCGGTAGAAGGACAGCGGCAGCAGCGGGTGGGCGCTGCGACGCTCCCACAGCACGAACACGACGAGCAGTACGGCCCCGACCGCGAGGGCGGACAGGACCTGCGTCGAGCTCCAGCCGTCGGTGTCGCCGTGGACGATGCCCCAGACCACCGCGAGCAGGCCGCCGGAGGCCAGGGCCATGCCCAGCAGGTCCAGTGATCCGTTGGGCAGCCGGCTCTCGTCGAGCGCGAAAAGCGCCACCGGCACCGCGATGATGCCGACCGGTATGTTGATCCAGAAGATCCACTCCCAGGCGAGGCCACCCACCACGGCTCCGCCCACCACCGGGCCGCAGGCGATGGCCATGCCGCTGATCGCGGACCACAGGCCGAGCGCCAGGCCGCGCTTGCGTTCCGGCACCGCCTGGGACAGCAAGGTGAGCGACAGCGGCATGACGGCAGCCGCGCCGAAGCCCTGGATCACCCGGGCGGTGATGAGCTGGTTGCTGGTGTCCGACAGCCCGCAGCCCACCGAGGCCAGGGTGAACAGCACTATGCCCAGCACGAAGACCCGGCGGCGGCCGAAGCGGTCACCGAGTGCCGCGCCGGTCAGCAGCAGACAAGCGAAGCTGAGCACATAGGCGTTGACGAACCACTGCAACTGCTGGGTGTCGGCGTGCAGGTCTCCGGCGAGGGTGCGCAGCGCCGTGGAGACCACCAGGTTGTCGAGCGCGACCATGAACATGGGGAGACTGCACGCCACGATGGCCAGCCACAGCGGGGCCCTGCGGCCCCCTGCGGCGACGGGGGAGTCACCGCTCACGGCTGATGAGGCGTCTGACGATGTCATCGTTGCTCTTCCTAGCTCGGTCGAGAGAAGGCGAACCCACTAGTGGCTGTCTGCCTGGCCGTCGCTCTCGGCTTGTACGGCGAGGCGGTGCCGCGCGTCGTCCCAGGCCACCGGGAGCTGCTCGACGGGAACCTCCCAGAAGGTGAAGGTCGAGTCGCGCATGGTGGGGCGTAGGCCGTTCATGATGCCGCGGTGCGGCTCCGTGCCCGCGAACACGTACAGGGCGTCCTTGCTCTCCCAGGCGGACAGCGTCCAGAAGGTACGCTTCAGCGGCTGGGCGATGAGGGAGGCGCCGAGGGCGCCCGGAGCCTTGCGTACCTGGTTCCAGGCGGACAGGGACTTGACGAAGAACCGGGGAACGTCCTTGAGCGAACGCACCTCCAGGCGTGACGCCATGACCAGTGCCTGAGTACCGGGAGTGCCCGGGTTCGGCGTGGTCCAAGGCAGTGTTGGCACAGTCGGCCCTCTTCGGTGTGCGCTAACGGAAGATACGGCGGACGAAAGGGACTAGTACGGCATGGCAGTCAGAAAAGGATCGCAAGACTGTTCCCATTCCGCCGAGTGGCGAGTTCTACTATCCATGATAGACAGTTGCACTCTCCAATACCAGTGGCGAAGGGCGGGAAGTCACGGCCATGCGTATCTCCGAGCTCAGCCGTCGCAGCGGAGTCTCCGTTGCGACGATCAAGTACTACATCCGGGAAGGGCTCCTACCAGGCGGACGTCCGACGGGCATCACGCAGGCGGAGTACGACGAGGACCATGTGCGGCGGCTCCGGCTGGTGCGGGCCCTGATCGGCGTCCGCGGACTGTCGGTGCACACCACGGCGGAGATCCTGCGGGCGATCGCCGGCTGCGACGCGAACACCCATCGCACACTGGGGCTGGTGCTCGGCGCGCTCGACACCGGAACCAGGGAGCACGACCAGGCGCCGCCGGCCAAGAAGGGCGAAGTGGACCTGCTCATCGCCGCGATGGGCTGGCAGGTGCACCCTTCGTCCACCGCTCCGCGGACCCTCAGCGAAGCCCTGACGAGTCTCCAGGAGCTGGGCATCGACCTGGACTGGCAGACGCTGCTGCCGTATGCCCGGCTGGCCGACCAGATCGCCGAGGTGGATTTAGACCAGCTCGGCGACTCCGAGGACCCGTTGGAGCTGGCCGAGCGCGCGGTCCTGCTGACCGTGCTGCTGGAGCCGGCTCTGATGGTCCTGCGCCGGATGGCGCAGGAGCACTGTTCCGCTACACGGCACCTCCTCTGACGGGCCGTCCGCCGGTGCCCGCGAGCCCGGGCCCGGTGTCATCGTGATTCGCTGACTTGCTGACTTGCTGACTTGCTGTTTCGCTGACTTGCTGACGCGCTGCATGAGTCGGCGTCGGTTCGGCATGGTGCGCGCACCGTCCGCCGGCGGCGGGCCCGGTCGCCGGCGACCGGCAGATACGGCGAGGCGTCCGCATGAACGTCCGGGTTCTTCGTCAGGACGAAGAACGCAGACGATCTCCTCGAACGCCTCGCCGGATATCCGAATCCCCGTCAACGACTCGGGACACTAGCTGCGGGGCATTTCCCGCAGCAGCTGGGCGGCGGCCTCCATGCCGGACGAGAACCCGGCCTCGTGCGAGCCGATCTGGTCGTAGTGCAGCTGCTTGGAGTGGAAGTAGGAGCCGGCCAGCTTCAGCCGGGTGCCTTCGTTGACCGCGTAGATGTCCTTCTGGAGGTTGCGCAGGTCCATGTCGATGACCGGGTGCTCGTAGCTCAGCTCCCGGATGACCGACTCCTCCCGCAGCTCACGCGGGTAGTCCATGGTCACGAAGTAGTCGCGGCGGGCGTTCAGCCGGTGCAGCCGGTTCATGTAGTAGGCGACGTACGGGCGTACTTCGCCGTCCACGGCGACCTTGCCGTAGTTCCAGTTCTCCCACCGCTCCCGGTCGGCCGGCATCACCGAGCGGTCGGTGTGCAGGACGACCGACGAGGCGTTGTACCGCACCCGGCTCAGCGTGCGCTGCTGCACCGGATCGGGGTTGTCCAGCAGCCCCCGGGCATGGTCGCCGTGGACCGCGAGCACCGCGTAGTCGAAACGCTCCGGGCCCGACGCGGTCGCCACCACCACCCCGTCGTCCTCCTGGCGGACGCCGGTCACCGGCTCGCCCAGCCGCAGCTTGGGACTGATCGCGTCGAGCGCCTTGCGTACGTAGGACCCCGATCCGCCGGCCACCGTGCGCCACTCCACCTGCTGTCCGCCCAGACCGCCCTCGTCGTGGGCCATGAAGAAGGCGATCACGGTGGTGGCCGGCATCTCCCAGATCAGCTCGGCCGGCACCGACCAGACCGCGGTGGCCAGCAGGATGACGTAGCCGTAGCGGAACTCCTGGCTGTACCCGTTGCGGTCCAGGTACTCGCCCAGCGGCATGTCGGTGCGTTTGCGCAGGAAGTCGTGTCGGCCCTGCTGGTGGAACCGGTGCGCCTCCTCCTGTATGCGGAGGAACTCGGGCGAGAGTCCGGCCGCGGCCGCCTCCTCGTCGGACAGCGACATCTCCTTGGTGCCGAACTCCAGCCCGCTGTCGAGGTCGAAGAAGGTGAAACCGCCGTGGTGCCGGACGGTGCCGACCTGCAACTCGTCGAAGAAACGGGACAGGTTGGGGTAGCTGGGCCGGTTGAACACCACGAAGGCGGTGTCGATGCCCAGCACCTGGCCGTCCTCCTCGACGTCGATGGTGTTGGCGTGTCCACCGGCCCGGTTCTCCGCGTCGAAGAGGGTGATGTCGGCGTGCTGTCTGAGGTGGTAGGCGGCGGACAGGCCGGACACGCCCGCGCCGATGACGGCGACGGAGGGCAGCGGACCGGCATTGGGGGTCTGAGCGGACATGGCAGTCCCTTCGGTTCAGAAGTGGTGAGGGCGACGGTGCAGCCGGGGAGGGGCCGGGCCTTCAGGTACAGGCCGCGGGCAGGTCTCCCCGTGTCGCCAGGGGCAGCTGCCAGTGGGAGAAGAGCCGGTCGCCGTGGTGGAGGCGGCGCAGCACCCGCATCACCTCGTCGATCACCGCTTGGTCGGTGACTTGTTCCGTCGGCCGGATCCACCGGCGCAGCCGCTCCATCTGGAGCAGTAGCAGGGCGCCGCTGGGCAGTGGGTCCTCCATGACGTCGCGCGAGTGCACGAAGGTGTGCAGGCATGCGGCCGTGGCGTGCAGCAGGCAGTACTCCTTGGCCAGGTCGAAGAGTTCGGCTGACTGGGCGTAGGCCCGGCCCAGCCGGGCGCGCAGCTCCGAGGCCCGCTCGCGCAGTGGCTCGGCCTGCGCCAGCAGTTCCGCGGCGACGTCAGCCGCGCGGGCCAGCCAGTCTCCTTCCTCCTCCTTGGCCGCCGACGCGAGTTCGCGCAGTTCGGCCAGCGCCCGCGGCGCCGCCAGCAGCGCGTCGTCCAGACCGCGGCTGTGCAGCTCCTGCCGCCACGGTTCGAACAGCGGCAGCTCCCGGCCCATGCCGTAGAGCACCGGCGCCCGCTCCTCGGCCGCCGCCCGCGGCTCCGGCCGGTCACCGGTCGCGGTGGCCAGCAGCCCGTCGAGCTGGGAGGCGAGCGCCTTGAGGTTGACCACGGTGTTGCCGTCGGCGAAGTTGGCCACCGGCAGATCCCGCAGCATTTTCTGGTGAATGCCGTAGTGCGGGTGGTCACGCAGATAGAACCGCGCCCCCAGCACCACGTTGAGCTGGGACACGGTGCGTTCCAGCAGGGTCGGCACGAAGTACTTGACCGCCGACGACCAGGTCCCGGACTGTTCAGGCACCACCTGGAGGCTGCGGACCGCGCCCAGGCACATCGCGTCGGCCACCATCAGGTCGGCGAAGCACTCGGTGATCTGGCGCCGGGAATACGGGATGTCGCTGACCGTCTTGTCGAAGACGGTCCGGTGTTCGGTGAAGTCCAGGGTGACCCGCAGCGCGGTGTCGGTGGCCGACAGGGCGATGGCGTTGATCAGCGCCCGGGCCACCTGGGAGCTCTTCAGGGCGATCTCGAGTCCTTGCCCCTCGCGCCCCAGCCGGGCGGTCTCGGGTACGAAGACGCGCTCCAGCCGGAAGCCGCTCATGTCCAGGGCGCGCAGTCCGTGCAGCCGCTCGCGCGGGAGCTCGTCCACCGAACCGGCCGGGACGGTGCGCTTGTCCAGCACGAACACCGAGTAGCCGGCCGGGCCGCCCTTGGGGTTGGTCCTGGCCAGAACGGTCAGCCCGTCGGCGACACGGCCGTTGCCGATCAGCCACTTCTCCCCGCTGAGCAGGTAGCCGCCCTCGGTCGGCTCGGCGGACGTCTCGTTGCTCAGCAGGTCGCTGCCGTGCCGGCGCTCGGACAGCCCCCAGGCATAGCGGGTGCCCCGCCGCATGGCGTCGACCATGGCGAGCCGCTGGCTGTCGGTGCCGGCGATCCAGGCCGGCAGGAAACTGAGGTTGGTGATGATCAGGGCGGTGGCGGTGGTCGGGTCGCGCCGGGCGATCAACCGCAGCAGGTTGAAGCCCACCTCCACGTCGCCGGCCCGGCCGCCCTGGGCCCGTGGCATCGCGTACTCGTGCACGCCCCAGCGCTGGAGCAGGTTGACGAAGGGATACGGGTACTCCTCACGCTCGTCGAAGTCCAGGACCCGTGCGAACGACATCGCGGCGGTCGGGTCGTGCGGGTCGCCCAGATGGTGTTCGAGCCGGTCGGCCAGCTCGGTCAGATCGGTTATCGGCACGGCTCCTCCTGGTCCTGTCGCGTATCGGGCCGCGTCATCGGGCGGCATCGGGGGGCATCGGCGTGCCCGGACTCCCCGCCAGCCGTACCGGCACGGCGGAGAACAACTGGTGGGATCGGTGGAGGCTGGTGGTGACGTCCAGCGCCGGGTACAGTTCCTCGGCCTCGCGCCGGGGGTCGGTGCCCTCGGCCCGGCACAGCAGGTAGGCCAGGCACGCGCCCAGCCAGCCGGTGGAGCCGGGCTTGTCCCCGTACATCGGTACGTCCCGGTTGGCCCACCACAGCAGCAGGCAGCAGCAGGCGGCGTGCAGCCAGGCGAACCGCTCGGCCAGGTCGGCCGGCTCAGGCCGGCCGGCTCCGGTCCCCCCGCCGCCGGCAGCGCCCGCCGCCTCGGCCAGCCCGGCCAGCGCCGCGGTCAGGCGAGCGGCCCACCGCGCCGCGTCCGTACCGCCGGGCCGCCCGGTACCGGCGGTCAGCTCGGCGGCCACGGCCAGCGCACCGGTGGTCGCCAGGTCCCGGCCCCGCGCGTTCAGGTCCAGCCGCGACGGCTCGTACGGCGGCAGCGCGGCGTCCAGGGTGAACACGGTCCGCAGCGCTTCGTCGCCGCCCGATACCGCCGCGGGGGCGCTCAGCGCCTTGGCCAGGGCCGGAAGCTGCCCGGCGAAGGAGCGCAGGTTCGCCAGCGCGCTGGTGTCCACCACCCGGACCAGCTCCGCGTCCCGCCGCACCTTCTGGAACATGCCCGCGCCCGGCCCCTCGCCGCGCAGCACCGACCGGGTGGCCAGCACGCCGCCCAGTCGCCCGATCAGGTCCTCGGTCGCCTCGGCCACCACGTGCTTGGCAGCGCAGCCCCACACGCTGAACGTCTCGGGCACCACGTGCAGCCCGCGGGCGGCGGCCAGGGCCAGTTCGCGGCGCGGGTGGGACGCCTGGAGCAGCGGCGTACGGCCCACGGCGCGGCCGGCGGCGAAGTCCAGGGTGACCCGCAGCGCGGTGTCGGCGCAGCCGAGGCTGCCGGCCGTGCTCATCACCCGGACGATCTGCTGCGCCCGTACCGCCGCCTCCAGCGCCTGCCCGGGGTGCCCGACCAGGGCGTCCGCCGGCACCGGGAACTCCTGGAAGTCCAGGTGCGCGAAGTCGATCCCGCGCATCCCGGTGGTCCGGACCGGTGCCCCGCGGTCCAGGCCGGAACCCGCGGCTGCGGCCGGGCCCGGCAGGTCGAGCAGCACCGCCGAGAAGGCGGCCGGACCGCGCTCACCGGTCCTGGCCGCGACATAGGCCAGTTCGCAGCGCTGCCCGAGCCCCACCATCCACTTGCGGCCGGTCAGTGACCACCCCGCGCCGTCGTCCACCGGCGTCAGCCTGGCGGTGTTGGCGAGCAGGTCGCTGCCGTGATCGGCCTCCGACAGCGCGAAGCCGATCGCACCGCCGCGCCGCAGCACCGCCGCCGCCCTCTCCTGCTGCGCGGCCGAGCCGTGCAGCAGCAGACAGGTCAGGGCGGTGATGCTGAACATCGTGGCCGGCATGACGTTGAGGTCGCGCCGGGCGGCGGTACGGACCAGCGTGAGACTGTCCGCGAAGCCGGTGAAGCGGCCGCCCAACCGCTCGGGCAGGTAGTTGAGGTGGAAGCCTGCCGCGGTCAGGGTCGCGGTCAGCTCGTCGGGGAACGCGTCGTGCTCGTCGCGGGCGACGGCCGCCGCGAAGCCCGCCGGACTGCCGGCGTCCTGCGTGCTGCCCAGCAGCCGCTCCAGCTCCTCGGCCGCGGCGACCCCGTTCACAGCGCCGCCTCGGGCGAGCCGACGGCCGCGGGCTCCAGCGGGGCCGGCCGGTAGTCGGCTGCGGCGGCCGGGATCCGGACCCCCGCGGTGGCCAGCTCGGCCACCCGGGTGTGGAAGGCGGCACCGGCCATCAGATGGTGGGCCACGTCCGCCACCCGGCGGTTGCCGGCAGCCTTGAGGTAGCTGGCCGTCACCCAGTCGTTGAAGCTGCCCATCGCCGGGCCGCACCAGATCTGGTAGTCGCCGGTGCGGTCGGCCGCCCCGGTCACCGCCCAGCGCGAGGCCAGGCCGAGGTAGGAACGGAAGACGAGCGCCATCCGCCGCTTGGGGTTCTGCGCGGCGCGGACCAGCTGCTCGGGGTCACGCCGTTCGAAGTACGCCACGCAGTCCTGCCAGACCTCCTCCAGCGGCTTGCGGAAGATCCGGGTCTCCAGCTGCTGCCGCTCGGCCGGCGGGATCGCGTCGAGACCGGAGTAGCCCTGGTAGAGCTCGTACAGGCGCTTGGCGCGCATCGCGAACAGGGTGCCCTTCTTCAGCACCTGGAGCTCCACGCCCATCTCGAACATGTCCGCGGCCGGGGCCATCTCGCAGTCCGCGATGCCGGCCTCGGCGAGCATCGCCTTGGCCTCCTTGGACGTCCCCGACTCCACGCAGGACTGGTTCACCGAGCCGGTCACGACGTACGCGGCGCCCATGGCGAAGGCGGCGGACACCGCCAGCGGCGTCCCGAGGCCGCCGGCCGCGCCGACCCGGATCGTGTTCGGGTACCGGTGCTCGTTCTGCACCAGGTCCCGCAGCCGCAGCACGCTGGGCAGCAGCGACACCAGCGGACGGCGGTCGGTGTGGCCGCCGGAGTCGGCCTCCACGGTGATGTCGTCGGCCATCGGCAGGTACTTGGCCAGGTCAGCCTGCTCGGGGGTGATCAGGCCCTGGTCGAGCAGGGAGCTGACCAGGGTGGCCGGCGCCGGCCGCATGAAGCGTTCGGCGGTCTCGGTCCTGGACACCTTCGCGATGACCCGGTTGCCGGCCACCGGGCGGCCCGCCGCGTCCCGGGTCAGGCCGCTCAGCCGGTAGCGGACCACGTGCGGGGTGAGGTCCATGAAGGCCGACGCCTCCACGCAGCGCACCTGGTACCGCAGGAAGAGGTTGACGGCTTCGCGCTCCAGCCGCTCCTCGCTCGGGCTGTGGATCAGGTTGACGGCGTACGGCAGGCCGGGGATCTCGGCGGCGAACCGGCGCAGCGCCTTCTCGATGGACTCCGGCAGCTGGCCGCCGGCGCCGTACGACGCCAGGAAGCCCGTCCGTGCCAGGGCGATCACCATGTCGGCGGAGGCGATGCCGCCGGCCATGGCGCCGGCCAGGTAGGCGTGCCGCACGCCGTGCGCGGCACGGAACGCCGGGGAGCCGAGGCGGTTGGGCGGTAGCGCCGGTACGGCGGCCAGCAGTGGCAGCCCGGGGGCGGCGGCCGGGCTGCCGGTGACCGACACCCGTCCGCCGCTGACCGCGGCGATGCCTTCAGGGGTGCGGACGACGAAGCAGGGCTGGTCCAGGTCGGCCAGGGCCTTGTAGATACCGGCCGGGGTGGCTTCCGGGTACTGCTCTCCCCGCCACTGAAGCGGGGTGGTTGCGGTGTTCATGCTGTTGACGTCTCCTAGGGCGTCGCGGGAGCTGACGGACACTGCGCCGGAGGATCACTCGGCAGGGCGGACCTCGATCGCCACGTCGGTGAGTTCGTAGATGCGCAGGCCCGGCTTCGCCAGATAGGCGTCGGCGATGACGACCAGCCGTTCCGCGGTACGGCGGACCTCCTTGACGTGCACGTCGAAGCTGAGTTCGCCGTCGCCGCGCAGGATCTGGCCGCGGTACTTCCAGGCCATCTTCACATCGGTGGCCAGCGCGAAGCGGGGCCGCTCGATCCCCTCGGCAAGCTTCTGGTCCAGGACGAACAGCCGCATCGCCTGCAGGATGGCCTCGACGCCGAGCGAGCCGGGCATCACCGGGTCGCGGTGGAAGTGGCACTCGAAGTACCACTCGTCGGGCCGGATCTCGCGGTAGCCGTGCAGGTAACCGGCGCCGTGCAGGCCGCCGTCAGCCACCATGTCCACCCGGTCGACGAGGTCGAAGTGGTCACCGGGCAGCCGCAGCAACCCGCCGGAGGGGTCGGTGAACGCCGGCGCGCCGGGGCCCAGTTCGATCCGCCGCACCCGGGTCGGGTCGGGCTTCTCGCTCTCCAACCAGGACGGTACGTAGGTGCCGTTGTCCAGGCCCAACTGGTTGGCCAGCGCCGCGTCGCTGAAGTAGCCGAACAGCGACTCGCCGACGTAGAACACCTCGCCGTCCACGGACAGTTCGTAGGAGAACCGCTGCAGCACCGCCCCGGACACCGCGCTGGTCATCAGCAGCTTGGAGTGGTGCCGGATGGTCTTGTCGCGCAGGTCCAGGTCCTTGACGAGCGTGGCGTGCCCGTCGAGGTTGCGGATGCGGTACTCGGTGGTGGGCTGGGTCAGGGTGGCGCCCAGGTAGTAGCCGAGCAGGATGGCCGCCTGCAGCGAGGTCTCCATCAGCACGGCGTTGGGCAGGTGCGGGTACGGCGTCTGCTGGTAGTACCAGGCGTCGGCCGGCGAGTCGTACTCGGTGACCATCTCGGCGCCCGGCGACAGATCGCCGCGGGTGCCCTTCAGGCTCATGATGCGGTCCACGAACTGGAAGTCGCCGTTGGGGATGTGCGGCGCGCGCAGCTCGCCGTAGATGTCGAACTCCGGGCCCATGGCGGTGCCGAGCTCACCCTTGGCGGCGTGCGCCAGGTGCAGTTCGTTGATCATCGCCGGCTCGCCCTGCCGGTTGCGCCGGCCGAGGAAGACCGGCACGCCGCCGACGCCCGGACGGTACGGCGAACCGGCCCGCTCGCGGACCTGGATGCCGAAGTTGCGCATCCGGATGACCGGCTTGTCCTCCAGGTACACCAGCACGTCCGCGATCACCGACGGACGCGGCAGCATCGTCAGCTCCATCACCTCGATCTCGTAGCGGATCGAGGAGTGCTCGGGGGTGATCTGGCCGCGGACCTGCACCTCGGTCTGGAGCCCGATGATGGTCTGGAACCGCGCGTCGGGCAGCACCAGGTGCATGCCCTGGTGCAGCAGGTACGTCTGGAGCGCCTGGACGGCGCCCTCGGCCACCATGGAACCGGCCAGCACCGGGTCGTCGGAGAAGTGGCACTCGAAGTACCACGCCTGCGGGTCGAGGTTCTTGACCGCGCCGATCAGGCCGATGCCGCGCGGGCCGCCGGTGCGGTCGATGACGACCTCGTCGATCATCCGCAGCCGCGCGTCCGGCAGCCGCAGGGCGGTGTTCAGGCCGGGGTCCTGGGCGTGCTCGGGACCGAACACGTCGCCCGGCCGGCCCTGGGCCAGGAGCTCCAGGTCCTCCGGCGTCAGCCGGTTGTGGTCGGTGCGGGCGAGCGGCTTGAACCAGGTGCGGGTCAGCTTGGCGCGCTGGGCCTTCTCCCGGTCGCTCTCCACCACGCCCAGCGGCGTGGCCAGTTCCTCCGCGCTGAAGAACCCGGCGCAGGCGTCCTTGAGCTCCAGGATCAGCTCGCCGTCGGCGTAGCAGAGGTAGCTGAAGAAGAACAGCGTGACGTCGCCCTGCCGGACGAAGCGGTTGATCGAGATGTCGTAGCGCAGCGTCTGCCCGGTCGAGGGCAGGTCGCCGTGGAAGACCAGCGTGCTGTCCAGCAGCCGGTACATCCGCTTGCCCCGGTTGCGGAAGTCGATGCCGAGGTAGCTGATCAGCAGCAGGTCGCACTGCCCGGCCTCGATCGCGACGGCCGGCGGCACCCCGCCGTCCACCGCGTACCAGGCGTCCTCGGGGACGTCGTACTCGGTCCGGATGAACGACGGACGGTAGTTGCCGGTCTCGGCGTCCAGGGCGGTGACGCGGGTGACGAAGTGGTACGGCGGCGCGGGCAGCCGGACCCGCTTGCCGAAGCCGTCGATCTCGGCGAACTCCGGGCCGAAGACGTCCGCGAGGTTGCCGGTGGCGAAGTCCAGCAGGTCCTGCTGGTCCCACAGCACACCGTCGGGCTTGACCCGCCCGGTGACCGGGGGTGCGGCCGGCGCGGGTGCGGCCGGCGCGGGCGGGGCCGGTGG
>NZ_DATDBG010000313.1:0-25816 GCF_036524955.1 Streptomyces sp. | reverse complement strand
CCCTGCGACCGGGCGAACCGCGAACCTCCGGGCGCCGCGAGAGGGCCGGGGCGAGCCTCCGGGCGCGCACCCTGCGACCGGGCGAGCCTTCGGGCGCCGCGAGAGGGCCGGGGCGTCCCGCGGCAGGCGGGGGGGAGGTGCCGGGGCGGCGGAGGCCCGGGGCGTCCCGCGGCGGGGCGGGACGTGGGGCACGGGTGGCCGGCGGAGCCCCTCTCAGATGCCGACCGCGTCGCGGATGACCAGGCAGGCGGCCCCGCGGGCCCAGAGGTCGTCGTTGACCTCGTCCACGACGACCTCGCAGTCGGCGGCCGCCGAGGAGAACGCGTGCTCGCGCAGCGCCGCGGTCATCGCGGGGGCGAACAGGTCCTGGAGCGAGGCCCCCTCACCGGCCAGGATGATCTTCTGCGGGTTGAGCAGGTTGCACAGCCCCGCCAGTCCGCGCCCGAGCGCCTGCCCGGCCTCGGCGAAGGCCCCGAGTGCGGCCTTCGCGTCCCGGCCGTGGCCGGACCGGGCCAGCGCCGCCGCCGCGTCGATGTCGTCGCAGCCGCTCACTCCGGCCGCCCGCAGCCGGCCGAGCACCGCGCCGTGCGAGGCCAGCGCCTCCAGGCAGCCCCGGCTGCCGCAGTCGCACACCGGCCCGGCCGGGTCCAGCGGCTGGTGGCCGAACTCCCCGGCCAGACCGCTGCGGCCCAGGTGCAGGCGCCCGCCGAGCAGCAGTCCGCAGCCGACGCCGGAGCCGACCGTGACCACGGCGAACGTGTCGGTGTCCCGGCCCTGCCCGAACCACTGCTCCGCCACCACCAGCGTGTTGACGTCGTTGCTGACCACCACGGGCAGCCCGGTGGCCGCCGACAGCGGCCCGGCGATGTCCACCTCCCGCCAGTCCAGCAGGGCGGAGAACCGGCAGGTCCCGGTGGTGGGGTCCACATGCCCGCTGACCCCGACGCCGATCGCCAGCACCCTGCCCGCCGCGTCCGCCGCCGCGGCCAGCAGCTCGTTGGCGGCGTCGGCCGCCGCCTTCAGCGCCTGCGCCGGGGTGTGGCCGTCGAGCGGGTGCTCGGTGCGGCACAGCACCTCCGCGCCCATGTCGGTGAGCACCGCCGTCACCCGGTCGGGCGCGATCTTCACGCCCACCAGCACATGACGGTCCTGCTGCACCCGCAGAAGCCGTCGCGGGCGTCCGATGCCGCCGCTCGCGACGCCCTCCTCCCGCAGGTAGCCGGTCTCGACGAGCGGATTGACGATCTTCGTCACGGTGGACTGCGACAGGCCGAGGCGCTCGGCGATCTGCACGCGCGACAGCGGCCCCGCGGTCAGCACGGTGGCGAACACGTCCGCCCGGGTGCGCTGGCCGATGGGATCGACGGGGACGGCCGCGGCCTCGACCGGCAGGCGGGGCACGGTGCGGGTTACGGGTCCTCGGGCCGTCACGGGCGGTTTCTCCTTGTCGGTCGTCGCCGCGCCGACCGGCGCCGCACCTCCCAGTCTGCCTGATTTCCTTTCCTGCGTGCACGCCGGTTCGGTATGCGTCCTGGCCCGGCTTGAAGCTGATCGGCGTCGGCGGCCAGGCACCGTTTCAAGCCATCGATCCGTTTCTTTCGTGAACCGGCCAAATATAGCTGTCCTGGTGACTCCAGGAGAGACTGTGCCCCGCCACCAGGAGGGGGTAGCGGGGCACAGTCGTACTGCCGAATCGACGGCCGCCCGGCCTGATGCCGTACGGGCCGGCGGTCAGGAGTCGCCGGACGCCGTCCTGTCCAGGACGCAATCCGTACCGGGGAAGATCTCCGTCTCGTGGCCGTCGTCGTAACGCACCCGGTACGGCGGATTACCCTCGCGGCCGAGTACCTCCAGTACCGTGGCCCGATGCTCCGGTGTACCCACCGTCCGGCCGGTGAACCGCAGCACATCGCCCTCGTGCACCTGCATGGCTCACTCCCCTCGCGCAGTGCTCAAGCACAGTCGTGGTGACCTCTGCAGTTCGAGAGTACGCCTGCCGGTCGCGCCTGACCCACTCGGAGACGGCAGCGGCGGCCCCTACCGTTCCAGGAGGTCGAACAGTTCCTCCCAGCTCCGGGTGATCGACTCCGGTGAGTACCGCCGCACGCGATCCCGCGCGAGCTCGCCCATCGCGTCCCGCAGATCGACGTCGCCCATCAGCCGTACGAGCTGCCGGGCCAGGTCCGAGGTGTTGCCGGGCCGGGCCAGCAGCCCGTCCACACCGTCCTCCACGATCTCCCGCACCCCGGGGGCGCAGTCGAACGCGGCGCACGCCAACCCGCACGCCATCGCCTCCAGCAGAGCCAGCGGAAAGCCCTCGCCGCGCGAGGAGAGCACGAAGACCGACGCACCCCGCAGCGCACCCACCACGTCATGGGTCTGCCCGGCCCACTCCACCGAGTCGTCCAGGCCCAGTGCGGCGCACTGCCGTTTCAGCGGCTCCTCCAGTTCGCCTGTCCCATACACACGCAGCCGCCACCCGGGCTGCTGGGGCGCCGCCTCGGCCCACGCGTCCAGCAGCATGTCGATGCCCTTGGGGTGGCTGAGCCGGCCCACGCTGGCCACCACCTTCTCGGTGCGCGGCGACGGCGTGTCGGTGGTCAGCGGCAGCGGGTTGGGCATGAAACCGACATTGGTCAGGCCGTGGCCCGTCCACAGGTCGGCGTCCTCCTGGGTCAGCGTCAGCAGCCGGTCCACGTCCTTGTAGTACCTCAGCCCGCGCTGGAAGCGCGAGGACTGCCGGCAGTACGCGTACGACTCGTGGCTCATGCCGATCACCGTGTGCCCGGCGGTGTCGGCGAGCGCGACCCACTCCATGGCCCAGACCTGCGTGACGATGACCACGGCGCCGGGGGCCGCCGCGCGGAACAACGCGGAGAGCCGGTCGGCGGCGCGCCGGGCGTCCCTGACCCGGGCCGACTCGCGGCGCCGGGCGAGGAGATCGGCCCGGTGGCGCAGCCTCCTGGGCTGCCACCGGCTCGGCGGCCGTACGTCGTAGAGGGTCAGGGTGGCGAACGGCGGAGCGTCGCCGAGGTTCATCGGGGTGTCGGCCGGGGCGATGCCGATCAGGGTCACGGTGTGCCCGCGTTCGGCCAGCAGCCCGGCCATCTGGGTCTGCCAACGGGCCACACCGCCCAGTTCGTCGACCTCGTTCGCGACGAAGAAGATCTCCCGCCCGGTGGTCATCGGCCGCCTCCAGCCGTACCCGCGGCGCCGGAAGCGTCGGCCGTACCGACGGTGCCGGAATCCCCTGCCGGGAAGAACCGGTCCACGATCCGGGCCGCCGCGTCCCCGCGGTCGTACTCCCCGTACTTGGCCATGAACTCCTTGAGCCGGCCGCCGCACCGCGTGCGTACGGCGTCGAGATCGCCGACCACGGTGAACAGCTCCTCCTCGGTCCTGGCCACCGGTCCCGGCGCCTCGTGCAGCAGGTCGAAGTAGGTGCCGCGGACGTCGTGCGCGTACTCCTCCCAGTCGTAGGCGTAGAAGATCATCGGCCGTTGCAGCAGCGCATAGTCGAACATCACCGAGGAGTAGTCGGTGATCAGCGCGTCGGAGAGCAGCAGCAGCGGGGTGATGTCGGGGACGCCGGTGACGTCGATGACGCGCCCGGCGACGGACGGCGGGAGGGTCACCTTGTTGAGGTAGTGCGAGCGGATCAGCAGGGTGTAGCGGTCGCCGAAGCGCGCCGCGAACTCCTCGACGTCGAACGGGAGCGTGAACGCCCGCACGCGCCCGTCCCGCCCGGAGCGGAAGGTCGGCGCGTACAGCAGCACCGGCAGACCGGCCCGTACGCCGAGCCGCATCGCCAGCTCCCGGGTGTCCGGGGCGGGTTCGGCCGCGTCCCGGCCGCGCACCAGGGCGTCGTTGCGCGGGTACCCGGTACGCAGCAGTCGCGTCTCCGGCAGCCGGAAGGCGCGGGCCAGCGTCCGTACATCGTGCTCGCCGCGCACCACGAAGTGGTCGAAGCGGTCCAGCGCTCGCTGGTAGTCCTGCTGCTGCCGCTGCGACATCACCCGGACCTTCGGTTCGTCGAAGCCCATCCGTTTCAGCGCCGAGCCGTGCCAGGTCTGGATGTACGTGGTCTGCGGCCGTTTGCGGAGCTTCAGCGGGAAGCCCTGGTTGTCGATCCAGAACTCCGCCTGGGCCAGTGCCCGCAGGTACGGCCACGACCAGCGCTCCACCAGCCGTACGTCCTCGGGCAGGTCGTCGGGGGCCCGGCCCGCGTACGACCAGATCGCGGTGACCGGCAGTTCGCGGCGCCGGATCTCCTCGTAGATCGCCCGCGGGCTGTCGCTGTACTGCTTGCCGAGGTGGCTCTCGAAGACGATGGTGCCCTTGCGCACGGGCAGCACCCGGATCATCCGGTGGTAGGTGCGGATCTTGCGGGCCCCGGAGTTGATGCCGCGCCAGGCCGAGCGCGCCCGGCGGACGCCGCGCACGGTGCGTTTCGCGGCGCGCCCGGGCGCTCCGCGCAGGTTCCGCTGGAGCAGCGCCCGGCCGGTCTGCGCGGCCCTGCCGTGCTGCGCCAGCACGAAGGCGAGATGGCCGCGGGCGGAGACCTCCGGTGTCAGCCGGTCCGCGACCGCCCTGGTCAGCAGCGGCCTCACCACGATGGCGCCGGTTCCCTCCAGGTCGGTGTTGCCCGCGGTGATCTTCCCGGTGGTCGTCCGGCCGCCGGCGGTGAGCCGCATCCGTACGTCCCACACGTCGTCCACCACGCCCAGCGGGCGCAGCACCCGGCGCAGCGGAACCTCGGCGTGCCAGGAGACGGTGTCGCCCTCGTGCCGCAGGGTGCCCACCGGGAAGCGGTACGTGCGCAGGCTGCGGCGGCGGGCCCTGAACTCCAGCTCCGCCGTCATCGGGGTGTCGGGGGCGATGACGCCGAGCGGGTTGACCAGGGCGCCGTCGAGCACGGCGCCGGACGCGCTCTCGCGGTAGCCGGTGAGCTGGTTGCGCAGCACCATGCCGTCGAGCGGCATCGCGTGGTAGCCGAGGCGCGTCACGTCGAGGATGCCGCGGGCGTCCGGGTCGTCCAGGTGGTCCGCGCACCAGTAGACGCGGCCGTCGCGTACCGCCAGCGGGGAGGACACCTTGGCGCGGTTGAGCAGCGTGTCGATGGCCGGCATCAGGTTCCGCCAGTCCTCCCGCAGCAGCAGGCAGGCGCAGATCGCGTGCACCGGGTCGAGCTGGTCGAAGGCGGCGCGCGGGATCTCCCGGAGGTAGCCGCCGGCCATCTCCGCGAACCGGCGCCGGTAGCCGTCGTCCAGGAACGGCAGGTCCCGCAGGTACAGCGGCAGGTCGTGCTTGAGGAACTTGACATCCTTGTGCAGCCGCAGCGCGTCCAGGCCGCGCTCGGCGAGTACGGCGTCCACCCGGCGATGGATCCGCAGCCGGTCCGCGAAGTTGTTGATTTCGTGGCGCCGGTTGCTGATCGATTTCACCTCGCTTTTCTCGAACACGTTCCAGTGATAGACGGTGTGCGGGATGAGGGTGATCCGGCCGGCCGCGAGATAGGCACGCGCGGAGAAGAGCAGGTCCTCGTAGTGAATGCCACGCGGGAACGTCAGCCCGTTTTCGACCAGGAACTCCCGGCGATAGCACTTGTTGGTCGACAGGGTGTCGAAGGAGAAGAGGTCGGGAAGTTCGGAGATGGAGTCGATGGTGCGGGTACGGCGGTAGAGCCAGGGATACCAGTCGGCCCGCTTGCCGTTCCGGTTGTCGACGAACACGCGTACGCATTTGCCCGCCACCAGGTCCGCGCCGGTGCGCTCGGCGGCCTCCAGCATGTTGCGGCAGGCGTGCCGGTCCAGGGTGTCGTCGCTGTCAAGGAACATCACATAACGCCCGCGCGCCACCGCCATGCCCTGATTGCGCGGCTCCCCGCAGCCGCCGCTGTTCTCCGGCAGCCGGATCGTCCGGACCCGCTCCGGATACCGCGCGGCCAGCCGCTGGGCCACCTCGAAGGAGTCGTCGGTGGAGCAGTCGTCCGCGATCACCACTTCCACACCGCGCAGTGACTGTTCGAGGACGGATTCGACTGCCGTGGGCAATCGCGCGGCGTCGTTGAACACGATAACGACAACGCTCATCTCCGGAAAACCGGGGCCCTGCGGGGCACCCTGCCTCTCCCGGGCCGCATGGGTCATTCCAGCCACAGCCACCTACCGTCGAACGCGGATACGCGAGGTCTCACCCAGCCCCTTTGCAGCGGCCAAGCTTAGTCCATCGGCCGGAGTGCGCCACGCGACGCGAATATCATTATCCATTCGGTCAGATTTACGAATACAAGGGTGCGCCGGTAACGTGCCCGGCTCGCCGGGCACCGGCCGCGGCGACCATGTTCGGTTGGTGGCGCGGTGGTGGCCCGCTGCCGTCACGATCGCATGCAGGCGGGAGGGACGGGTCAGGCCGGCAGGACGGCCCAGGTGGTCTTGGCCCCGTCGTCGTGGGGAGTCCAGCCCCAGTCGCGGGACAGGGCGTGGACGAGGGGCAGGCCGCGGCCGTCCTCCCCTTCCGGGCCGGAGGCCAGGCGCATGACCGGTGGGGTTCCCGAGCCGTCGCGCACCTCGATGAGCAGTTCGGCGTCGCCCGCGGTGACCGTGAGGCCGATGGCGGGGCACGGTGCGTGGCGCATCGCGTTCGTGACGAGTTCGCTGACCACGAGCGGTACGCCGTCCTCGGCGCCGGTCAGCCGCCACGCCCCGAGACAGGCCCGCACCTGGCGGCGCACGGCGCCCACTTCCTCCGGCTGGGGGAGCAATCCGAGGCTGAGTCGGTGGCGAGCGCTCACCCCGGGGTGCGGTCGCGGGGCCGGGAACGCGTTCGCGCAGTCCGCGGGCGGTAATGCACGCCCTTGCCCCCACGTGGTCCTCCCTCCTGGTCCAACCCGACAATCCCCGCGCCCGCGCGTTCTATGACCGTCTCGGTTACCGGTTCGCGGGCCCGTACCGAAACAGCGACCAGACGTACGACCTCCTCCTCGCGAAAGTCGGATGACCCGCACAGGTCCAACGAGCGGGTGGCGCGTATTCCTGATTTCCGGTTCGTGGCGGTGTGCCGGCTGGATCACCCGGATTCACAAGCACGTTGAGGCCGAAGCCGGTGTACGTCGCCGACCGGGCAGAACTGCCGCGGTGGCAGGGGGAGACGCAGGCCGCGCGGGGTGCGAGGCCCGCACCGACGGGTGTCGTGGGGGCCGTAGACACGCGCGGGGCTTCCGATACGCCGGAGCTCGCGTCCGCCGGGTCCCGGTGGCGGAGGAACCGTACGCCGGAGACAACCGCCGCGGCGCAGGACACGTACGCCACCGGCAACCCCGGCCGCCCGCAGCCCGTGGGGACAGCACGGCACCCCGCACCCGTCACAGCCCGGGCGCCGCCTGCGGGGGCCCCGCGGGGTGGCCGGCGGCCCCGCGCAGCGGACCGGACGAACATCCAGATTTAACCTGGGAATACCTTCTGGCACCTGTTCTACGCGCGTACCTTGGCTCAGATCGCGCGTGCCCCAACCGGTGTGACGCGCCGTCACCACATGCCGCTCCGCACGAAGGAGAACTCCTCCGGTGTCGCACCCCTCTGAGGACACGTCCGAGGCCGTGCCTCTCCCCGCGAGACCCGGCGCCGCGAAGAACCGTTTCGCGCGCCCCCGCGTCTCCGCGTTCCGCAAGCGATTCCTGCCGCTCGGCATAGCCGGTGCCGTCGTCCTCGCGGGGGTGGGCGTCCACTCCGCGTTCGCGACGCCGTCCGCCGACGCGCTGATCGCCGAGGTGTACGGGGGTGGCGGCAACTCCGGCGCCACGTACACCAATGACTTCATCGAGCTGGCCAACGCCGGTGCCGGGTCGCTGGACCTGAGCGGCTACAGCGTGCAGTACCTGTCGGGCAGCCCGACGTCGACCTCGAAGTGGCAGGCCACCGCGCTGACCGGGTCGCTGCCCGGCGGCGGGCGGTACCTGATCGGCGAGGGGGCCGGCACCGGCGGCACCACGCCGCTCCCGACGCCCGACGTGAGCGGGTCGATCAACATGTCGGGCACCACGGGAACCGTCGCGCTGGTGACCGGCACGGACCTGCTGACCTGCCTGACCGCCGCCGACTGCGCCACCGACCCGCGGATCAAGGACCTGGTGGGGTACGGGACCGCGGTCGTCCGCGAGGGCGCCGGCGCCGCACCCGGCGCGAGCAACACCGCGTCGGTGGCCCGTGACGCGACGCTGACGGACACCGACAACAACGCCACCGACCTCTCCGCCGGCGCGCCCACCCCGCAGAACTCGGCCGGCGGCGGTCCGACCACCCCGCCCCCCACCACCACTCCGCCGACCACACCCCCGCCGACCACCACTCCCCCGACCACACCCCCGCCGACCACCACACCGCCGGTCGAGGCGAAGATCCACGACATCCAGGGCTACACCCGGCTCTCCCCGCTGGCGGGCAAGACGGTCGGCGGCGTCACCGGCATCGTCACGGGCGTGCGGACGTACGGTTCCTCGAAGGGCTTCTGGGTGCAGGACCCGCAGGCCGACACCGACCCGCGCACCAGCGAGGGCCTGTTCGTGTTCACCAGCACCGCGCCGACCGTGGCCGCGGGCGACAGCGTCTCGCTCACCGGCACTGTCTCCCAGTTCTACCCGGGCGGCGCCACCGGGAGCACGCAGTCCGTCACCGAGCTCAGCAAGCCGACGGTGACCGTCCTTTCCAGCGGCAACGAACTGCCGGCACCCGTGGCGCTGAACACCACGAGCGTGCCCAACGCCTTCGTGCCGAGCGCCGGCGGCGGCAACATCGAGACGCTGCCGCTGCGGCCGGGCGAGTTCGCACTCGACCTGTACGCCTCGCTCGAGGGCATGAACGTGGCGATCGCCGACACCCGCGTGGTCGGCGCGACCGACCGGTTCGCCGAAATGTGGGTGACGGTCAAGCCGGAGCAGAACCCGACCAGGCGCGGCGGCACCGTCTACAACGGGTACGACGCCCCCAACTCCGGCCGCCTGATGGTGCAGTCGCTGATCCCGACCGCCGACCAGCCGTTCCCGGTCGCCAACGTCGGCGACACGCTGACCGGCACCAGCGAGGGACCGCTGGACTACAACCAGTTCGCCGGTACGTACTCCCTGGTCGCCCGCACCATCGGTACGGTGACCGCCGGGCCCCTCAAGCCGGAGATCACCGGCCGCGGGCAGCCCGAACAGGTGACCGTGGCCACGTACAACGTGGAGAACCTGGCGCCCGACAACGACCAGGCGAAGTTCGACCGGCTCGCCCAGGGCCTGGTCACCAACCTGCGCTCGCCCGACATCGTGGGCCTGGAGGAGATCCAGGACAACAGCGGCGCGACCGACGACGGCGTGGTGGCCGCCGACCAGACGCTGGCCAAGCTGACCGACGCGGTCGTGGCGGCCGGCGGCCCGCGGTACCAGTGGCGCCAGATCGACCCGGTGAACGGCAAGGACGGCGGCCAGCCCGGCGGCAACATCCGTCAGGCGTTCCTCTTCAACCCCGACCGGGTCGGCTTCACCGACCGCGCGGGCGGCGACGCGACCACGGCGGTCGGCGTGACGGGGACGGGTGCGGACACGGCGCTGACCGTGTCGCCCGGCCGGATCGCGCCGAGCGACCCGGCGTGGACCACCAGCCGCAAGCCGCTGGTGGGTGAGTTCACCTTCCGCGGCAAGAAGCTGTTCGTGATCGCCAACCACTTCAACAGCAAGGGCGGCGACCAGGCCATCGACAGCCGCTTCCAGCCGCCGGTGCGCAACTCCGAGGTGCAGCGCATCCAGCAGGCCCTGGTGGAGCACGACTTCGTGCAGCAGCTGGAGCAGGCCGACCCGAACGCGAACGTGGTGGTCCTCGGCGACATCAACGACTACCAGTTCTCGCCCGCGGTGCAGGCCCTCACCGGCAACGGCCAGATCCTCGTCGACCTGGTCAACACCCTGTCTTCGAAGGAGCGTTACTCCTACGTCTTCCAGGGCAACTCGCAGGTGCTGGACCACATGCTGGTGAGCCCGAACCTCCGGCTGCTGGTGAAGTACGACGTGGTGCACATCAACGCCGAGTTCGCCGACCAGGCGAGCGACCACGACCCGCAGGTGATCCGGCTGCTGCTGTGAGGCCGGTGCGGCATTGATGCGGGGGCGGGCCCTTCCGGGCCCGCCCCTTCGTTTTCGGGGCGCGGCTCAGACCGTGGGCACGACCTTCCCGCCAGGTGCCCCGCCCCGCTCCCCGGTGCGCCAGGGCGGCCTCCGCCAGCGGGAAGGCCCGTGGATCGGCAGCTCCGGCTTCCCGGCCGCGAACAGCACCCGCGCCTCCTTGGCCGCACGCCGTGCCCGGCCGGGCGGCCGGGCACGGCGGAGGCCCGGTCAGGAGCCGTTGCGCGGGCCCGCCGGTTGAGGGGACGGAGATCCGGTCAGCCCCGGAGTTTGGCCCAGAACTCTTCCCAGGAGAGCTGGCCGTCGCTGTTGGTGTCGGAGGCGTTGATCACGGCCTGGGCCACCGGCTCGGTGGTGTGGAAGTCGCCCAGTTCCGCCATGACCTGCTTGTACTCGGCCGCGGAGATCAGCCCGTCCTTGTTGAGGTCGTACCGCTCGAACGCTCTTCTGGCCGCCTCGATGTCCGCCACGTGACCCGCCCCTTTCGTCGGTGCTCCGGCCGTTTCCGGATGCTGGCGGACAGATTATCCGGCGTATCACCCAGCTGGAATATAGAAGGCCATAGAGCCCATCCGTCCATCACTTGAAAGGTAAACAGCGATACTGGCCTTATTTCGATAAACGGTCTGCCCGGTTCGTACAGATTTCCGCGTAATGAGGATTTGCATCCACCCCATCTGTCGTGCGACAGTCGAGTGGAGCGGCCCGGCATGTGTCGGCCGTTCCGCAGACGCCGCGGACACACCCCCCCTGTTACGCGGCGATTCAGAAGAGGCCCTCACGCTGTCACCCCCCCCCGACGCGGAGGGCCTCTTCTCATGCGCCGATTTCTCGTGCACGCCGATCGGGGGCCGGACCCGGCGGCCGGACGCAGCAGCCGGACCCGGCGGCCGTGCTCAGCGGTGGTACTCAGCGGTCGACGACCCGCAGTTCGAACCAGGTGGTCTTGCCGCGCGGCTGGAGATCGACACCCCAGCGGTCGGAGAGCGTGTCGACCAGGAAGAGGCCGCGCCCGCTGGTGTCCAGCTCGCGTACGGGCAGCACGCAGGGCAGCGCGCGGGAGGGATCACGCACTTCGACCCGCACCCAGCCGCGCCGCCGCCGCATCCGTAACCCGAAGGTACGCGCGCCGGTGTGCCGTACCGCGTTGCCCACGAGCTCGGAGACAAGCAGTTCGACGGTGTCCGACAGGTGGGACAGACCCCAGAGCCGGACCACCGACCGGGCCAGCCGCCGTGCCGTGGAGGCGGATTCGGGACGCGAGCAGAGACGGACCTCGCCGCCGGACGGGTCGCCCAGCAGGTCGAGCGCCTTGACCGCCGCTTCCTCGGCGAGAACCGGTGGCGCACCCCCCGCAGCGTCCGTCCGCTGCGGCTGCTCAGATCCTCCCCGGCCCGCCATGCCTTCATCATGGCCGTAACGGAGAGGTTTCGGAGGGTAACCCGAGTAATTGGCCAAGCAGAGTGACACCTGTGGTCACGCTCCGTGGTCGGTTGGCCCGTGAAGCACGGCGGCGCCCCCGGTACCGCTCAGTCGAACCTGGCCTTGCCCGGCCCCTCCTCCACGAAGCTGCGCATGCCGGTCTCGCGGTCGGCGGTCGCGAACAGCCCGGCGAACAGAGCGCGCTCGATGGCGAGCCCGGTGTCCAGGTCCGTCTCCAGGCCCCGGTCGACCGCCTCCTTGGCGGCTCGCAGCGCGTACGCGGGCCCGCGGGCCAGCCGTGCGGCCCAGGCGCGCGCCTGCTCGTACACCTCCCCGGCCGGGACGACCCGGTCGACCAGGCCGATGGCGAGTGCTTCGGCGGCGGTCACCGTCCGCCCGGTGAAGATCAGGTCCTTGGCCCGCGAGGGGCCGACCAGCCGGGCCAGTCGCTGGGTGCCGCCCGCGCCCGGGATCAGGCCGAGAAGGATCTCCGGCTGGCCGAGCCTGGCGTCGTCCGCGGCGATCCGGAAGTCCGCGCAGAGTGCGAGTTCGCAGCCGCCGCCGAGCGCGTAGCCGGTGACCGCAGCCACCACCGGCTTGGGGATCCGGGCCATCGCGGTGAACGCGCCCTGCAGGTCGGGGGCGCGGTCGGCCATGTCCTCGTACGACATGGCCCGCATCTCCTTGATGTCCGCGCCCGCCGCGAACACCTTCTCGCCGCCCCACACCACCACGGCCCGTACGTCCGGCCGCCGCGCCGCCTCCTCGGCGACCGCCTTCAGCACGTCCTGCGTGGTGCTGTCCAGGGCGTTCATCGGCGGTCGGTCCAGCCGGACCGTGCCGACTCCTTCGTCGACCTCGAGAGTCACAGTCATGAGCCGGAGCGTACGACGGACGGCCCGCCCCCGCGAAGCCCCACGGGGCCGAACCGGCCGTTCACCCCGCCTCCGGGTCCCCCGCTTCCGGTCACCCCGCCTCCGGGTTCCCTCCGGGTCTGAGCGCCCGGAGGCGAGCAAACCACAATTAAGCGACCCACTCGCTCCACGGCAGGTTCCAGCCGTTGAGGCCGTTGTACCACTGGACCGTCTTGTCCTTGGAGTTGACGACCTGGACCACGTCGCCGATCAGCGAGTTGTCGTAGAACCACGCGGCCGGCGTCTTCGCGTCGCCGGCGCCGCGCACGTCGTGCAGGCCCACGCAGCCGTGGCTGGTGTTGGTGGTGCCGAACACCGACTTCGCGGCCCAGTAGTTGCCGTGGACGAAGGTGCCGGACTCGGTCAGCCGCATGGCGTGCGGCACGTCCTTGATGTCGTACTCCCCGCCGAAACCGACCGTGTCACCGTTCATCCGGGTCTTGATGTACTTCTCGGAGATGACCATGGTTCCGTTGTACGTGGTGTTGGCCGGCGCGCCCGCGGAGATCGGGATGGTCCTGAGCACCTGGTTGTTCCGGTAGACGGTCATGGTGTGCTTGGCGGCGTCCACGACGCTCACCTGGCGGCGGCCGACGGTGAAGTGCACCTGCTTGTGCTGCTTGCCGTAGACGCCGGGGGCGCCCTCGACGCCGTTGAGACTGAGGCTCAGCGTGACCTTGGTGCCGGCCGCCCAGTACTGCTCGGGGCGGATGTAGAGCCGCTGGTCGCCGTACCAGTGGGCGGCCACCGGGACGGCGGGCGAGGCGGTGACGGTGACGCCCTGCTCGACCGCCTTCTTGTTGGCGATCGGCCGGTTGAAGTTGAGGTAGACCTCCATGCCGACGCCCACCGTGGAGCCGTCCTCCGGGGTGAAGAACCCGACGAAGGTGTCCTTCGGGGTCACCGTGGTGAAGGTCGAGTGCTTGTCGGACTCGCGGCCGGCGGCGTCCTTGGCGCTCGCGTCCACCCTGTACTCGGTGGCGGTGTCCAGGTGGCCGGTGGGCGCCCAGCCGAGACCGTCCGCGCTGATGGTGCCGGGCACCTCGTCGCCCTTGTCGTCCTTGACGATCACGGAGGCGAGGGTGCCGCCGGACACGGCGACCTTGAGGGTGCCGGTGGTGGCGACGTCGCTCGCACCGTCCTTCGGGGAGATGTTCACCACGGCGGTCGAGGAGACCGTGTCCTGGGTGACCGGCGTCGCACCGCCCTTGCCGCCGTCGCTCCCCGCACCGGCCGTGCTTCCGCTCCCGCCCCCGCCGCACGCCGTGACCAGCAGCAGCATCGACCCGAGCGCCAGCGCCGCGGCGTTTCTCCGTACGCCCGGCGCCACACCTATCGGCTTCAACTCGTGACTCCCCTTTAATCCCCTACCGCACGGAACACCCAACTCCGCCTGCTGCGAAGAATAACCACACGAATGATCCGAACGATCCCCGGGAATTGTCACCGTTCCGTCCCAGATGCCGCGCGCCGCCCGCGGGCGTCCGCCTGACCCGCCGAACGCTCAGCGCCTCCCGGAGGCCGGGGCCCGCAGTCCGCGGTGGTACCTCCCCGCGCTGACTCGACCACGCTCAGCGCGCGCCTCACCGCACGCGTGACGCACCGTCGACGACCGTGCGGGTTCGGGGGAATCACGGGGGGCACGGGGGAGCCGCGCCGTATCCCGGAGGACGGCGCCACCGCACCGCTGGGTGACACCGTCGCACCGCTCCGTGCCGGGGGGTGACGGGCGAGTCCGGGGTGGGAAGGATGAGGGGAGGAACACGGTTCGCCGCCGGATACGGGACGCCGGGCGATGTCATGGCCGTGTCGAGCCGTGGGAGGCAGGCAGGTGTCCGAGACACGCGAGTTCGGCGTCGCCGGGGCAACGGAACCAGCGACGCCGGCTGCCGCCGCCGGTCCACCGCGGCCGCGGACCGCCATCGCCCCGGAGCAGGGCCGGCGGGACGTCCCCGAGGCCGTGCCCGTCCGGCCGGGGGCGCCGCAGCCGCTCGGGGCGCGGTTCCGTACCGGTCACGACGGCACGGTCGGCACCAACTTCGCGCTGTGGGCGGGCGGCGCCGAGTCCGTCGAGGTGTGCCTGTTCGACACGGACGGCACCGAGCGGCGGGCGCCGCTGACCGAACTGACCCATGAGATATGGCACGGCTTCGTGCCGGGCGTGCGGCCCGGACAGCGGTACGGCTACCGGGTCGGCGGTCGCTGGGACCCGTGGACCGGCGCCCGCTGGAACCCGGCGAAGCTGCTGCTCGACCCGTACGCGCGGGCGGTGGACGGCACGTTCACACTGGTCCCCGAGGTGTACGGGCATGTGCGCGACTGGCCGGAGCCGCACGTCGCCGACACCGTGCGCGACAACCGCGACTCCGCGCCGTACGTCCCCAAGGGCGTCGTGGTGGACGACGACGACGACTGGGAGGACGACCACCGGCCCAAGACGCCGTGGTCGGACTCGGTCATCTACGAGGTGCACGTCCGCGGATTCACCCGAACGCACCCTGACATTCCGCCGGAGCTGCGCGGTACGTACGCCGGTCTCGCGCATCCCGCCGCGATCGCGCACCTCACCCGGCTCGGGGTGACGGCCGTGGAGCTGCTGCCCGTGCACCAGTTCGCGGACGAGGAGCACCTCACGCGGCGGGGGCTGCGCAACTACTGGGGCTACAACTCGATCGGCTACTTCGCGCCGCACGCCGCGTACAGCGCGAGCGGCACCCGGGGCCAGCAGGTCGGCGAGTTCAAGCGGATGGTACGCGCGCTGCACGCGGCCGGCATCGAGGTGATCCTCGACGTGGTCTACAACCACACCGCCGAGGGTGGCGAGGGCGGCCCCACCCTGTCGCTGCGCGGAATCGACAACCGCGGCTACTACCGTCTCCAGTCCGATCCACGCCGCTACGCCGACTACACCGGCTGCGGCAACACCCTCCATGTCGTGCAGCCCAACGTCCTGCGCCTGATCACCGACTCACTGCGCTACTGGGTGACCGAGATGGGCGTGGACGGCTTCCGCTTCGACCTGGCGGCGGCGCTGGCCCGTTCCCTGCACGACGTGGACATGCTCTCCCCGTTTCTGGCGGTGATCGCCCAGGACCCGGTGCTGCGCCGGGTGAAGCTGATCGCCGAGCCGTGGGACGTCGGCTCCGGTGGCTACCAGGTGGGGGCGTTCCCTCCTCTGTGGACCGAGTGGAACGACCGGTTCCGCGACACCGTACGGGACTTCTGGCGCGGTGCGACCAGTGACGTACGGGACCTGGGCTACCGGCTGTCCGGCTCCAGCGACCTGTACGACTGGGGCGGGCGGCGGCCGTACGCCTCGGTCAACTACGTCACCGCGCACGACGGTTTCACGCTGCGCGACCTGGTCAGCCACAACCGCAAGCACAACGAGGCCAACGGCGAGGACGGCCGTGACGGCACCGACGACAACCGCTCCTGGAACTGCGGTGCGGAGGGCGAGACCAGCGACCCGGCGGTCCTGGCGCTGCGCCGCCGCCAGATGCGCAACCTGCTCTCCACACTGCTGCTGTCCACCGGCGTGCCGATGCTGGTCGCGGGTGACGAGATGGGCCGTACGCAGGGCGGCAACAACAACGCGTACTGTCAGGACAACCCGGTCGGCTGGGTGGACTGGTCACTGCTGGCGGACCCGGCCTGGTCCTCGCTGTGCGCGCTGGCCGCGCGGCTGATCGCGCTGCGCCGGGCGCACCCGGTGCTGCGCCGCGGCGGTTTCTTCTCCGGGCGGGCGGCCGGTCCGGACGGGCTGCCCGACGTGACCTGGTTCGGGCCGGACGGCACGGAGATGACCGGCGAGGACTGGTACGCCGCCTCGTCCACGCTCGGCATGTACCTCTCCGGGCGGGGCATCCGGCAGCGCGACGCCCGGGGCGAACCGGTGCTGGACGACAGCTTTCTCCTGGTCGTCCACGCCCACCACCGGCCGGTCTCCTTCACCCTCCCCGGCCCGCCCTGGGCCGCCTCGTACACCCTGCTGCTGGACACCGCCCTGGAGTCGCAGTCGGCGGAGCCGGGCACGGTGAGCGCGGCCGGTGAGGCGGTACGGGTGGACGGGCGCTCGGTGCGGCTGTACCGGGCGGACGGGGTCGCGGTGGGCTGAGCCGGGCGGCGCCGGTTCAGGCCCCGCGCCCGTAGCGCAGCAGGACCACCCCGTTACCGAAGGTGCGGCTCTCGGCGAGCCGCAGATCAGTCAGCGCGTCCGAGGGGTGGAAGAGCGGCTTGCCCCGCCCGACGAGGACCGGATGCACGTAGAGGCGGTACTCGTCGATCAGGCCCTGGCGCCGGAAGACCGCGGCGATGTCGGCACCCCCGAGCAGCAGATCGCCGCCGGGCCGCTCCTTGAGCGCCATGACCTCCTCCGGTACGACGTCCCGCACGATGGTGGTGTTCCAGTCGGCCCGGTCCAGCGTGCGGGAGTACACGACCTTGGGCATCTCCCGCCAGATCCCGGCGAACTCCCTGACCGGCTCGGGACTGGCCGGATCGGCGTCGGCGGTCGGCCAGAAGCCGGCCATCAGCTCGTACATCACCCGGCCGTTGAGGAAGCCGCCCGTCGCCTTGACCTGCGTGTTGAAGTGGCGGTGCAGCTCGTCGTCCACCCGGTGCCAGCCGATGTCGCGGTCCGGTCCCTCGATGAACCCGTCGAGGGACACGGACATCATCAGGACGATTTTTCGCACCTGCCCAGAGTGGCACGCCGGCTCAGACCAGGCTGTCGCGCCACGCCTGGTGGAGTCCTGCGAAGTGACCGTCGCCGGCGATCAGTTCTGCGGGGGTGCCGTCCTCCACGACCCGGCCGTCGCGCATCACCAGGACGCGGTCGGCGATCTCGACCGTGGAGAGGCGGTGGGCGATGATCATCGCGGTGCGGCCGTTGAGGACGGTGTGCATGGCGTGCTGGACGGCGCGTTCGCCCGGGACGTCGAGGGAGGAGGTGGCCTCGTCCAGGATCAGCACGCCGGGGTCGGCGAGCAGCGCGCGGGCGAAGGCGACCAGTTGGCGCTGGCCCGCGGAGATCCGGCCGCCGCGTTTGCGTACGTCCGTGTCGTAGCCGTCGGGGAGCGCGGCGATGAAGTCGTGGGCGCCGATGGCCTTCGCGGCGGCCTCGACCTCCGCGCGGGTGGCGTCCGGTTTGCCGATGGTGATGTTCTCCGCGACGGTGCCGGAGAAGAGGAACGCCTCCTGGGTGACCATGACGACGCCGCGCCGCAGGTCGGCGGGGGCGAGGTCGCGCAGTTCCACCCCGTCGAGCAGCACGCGGCCGCTGGTGGGGTCGTAGAACCTGGCCAGCAGTTTGGCCAGGGTGGACTTGCCCGCGCCGGTCGCGCCGACCACCGCGACGGTCTGGCCGGCCGGGACGCGCAAGGAGAAGGTGGGCAGCACCTCGCCGCCGGTGCGGTAGGCGAACCGCACCTGGTCGAAGACGACCTCGCGGCCGGGCTGGTCCTGGCGGCGGTCCGGCAGCGGCACCGGGTGCTGCGGCTCCGGTACGGTCGGGGCCTGCGCGAGCAGCCCGGCGATCTTCTCCAGGGAGGCGGCGGCGGACTGGTAGGAGTTGAGGAACATGCCGAGCCGGTCGATGGGGTCGTACAGCCGGCGCAGGTAGAGCACGAACGCGGCGAGCACACCGAGCGCCAGGCCGCCCTCGGCGACCCGGTGGGCGCCCCAGAGCACGATCGCAGCGATCGTGATGTTGGCGATCAGCCGGGAGCCGACGACGTACCGCGCCATCTCCAGGATCGCGTCGCCGTTGGCCCGCTCGTGGCGGTGGTTCAGCTCCTCGAAGGCCGCGTCGTTGGGCTCCTCACGGCGGAACGCCTTGACCGGGCGGATGCCGTTCATCGTCTCGGTGAACTTGACGATGACCGCGGCGATGGCGGTGGAGCGCTTGCGGTACGCCACCATCGAGCGGCGCTGGAAGACGCGTATGGCGGCATACAGGGGCACGTACGAGACCAGGGTCGCCAGGCCCAGCCGCCAGTCCAGGAAGAGCAGCAGCGCAGAGATGTAGACCGCGGACAGGACGACCTCGATCAGTTCTTCCAGGCCCTCGGTGAGCAGTTCGCGGATCGACTCCACGTCGGAGGTGGCCCGCGCGATCAGCCGCCCGGAGGTGTAGCGCTCGTGGAAGTCCAGGCTGAGGCTCTGGGCGTGCCGGAAGATCCGCCCGCGCAGGTCGATCAGCACGTCCTGGCTGATCCGGGCGGACACCCGGATGAAGCCGCGCTGGAGGACCCCGGAGGCGAGGCCGCAGCCGAGGTAGGCGACGGCCACGGCGATCAGCGCGCCGTGCCGCCCGTCGCGCAGCGCCGGGATGGCGCGGTCGATGGCGTACGCGACCAGCAGCGGGCCGGCCTGGACCGCGGCCTGCTGGACCAGGAGGAGGACGGTGGCGAGCCACAGCCGTGTGCGGCTCGGGCCGAGGAGCGACCGCAACAGCGTGCGCTGGGCGTTCCTCGGGGCGGGGAGGCGGTCCTGGTCGAAGGGGTCGAGGCCGGCGGGCGTGGCGGGGTCGGGCGGGTTCGTCAGGGGCCCCTGGCCGTCGCCCGGGTCGGCGCCCTGCCCGCCGTTGCGACCGGCCTCGGGATCGGCCTCGTGCTCGGCCACGGACGTCATAGTGCGTCGGTCCTTTCCAGCGGGGCGGGCGCGGTCGGTTCGCCGGTGTCGCCGGACGGTTCGTCCGGAGCGTCGCCGGACATCAGGTGGCGGTACTCCGCACTGACCCGCAGCAGTTCGGCGTGCGTGCCCACCGCGGTGATCCGGCCGCCGGCGAGCAGGGCGACGCGGTCGGCGAGCATGACGGTCGAGGGGCGGTGGGCGACCACCAGGGCAGTGGTCTCGCGCAGCACGTCCCGCAGCGCGGCCTCGACCAGCGCCTCGGTGTGCACGTCGAGCGCGGACAGCGGGTCGTCGAGCACGAGGAACTGCGGTCTGCCGACCACGGCCCGGGCGAGCGCCAGGCGTTGCCGCTGGCCGCCGGAGAGGCTGAGTCCCTGCTCACCGACCTGGGTGTCCAGGCCCTGCGGCAGCCCTTGTACGAAGTCGCACTGCGCGACGTCGAGGGCGCGCCGCACGTCCGCCTCCGTGGCGCCGTCCGGGCCGGCGCCCATCGCGACGTTCTCCCGTACCGTCGCGGAGAACAGCGTGGGCTCCTCGAAGGCGACCGCGATCAGCTCGCGCAGCCGGCCGACCGGCAGCTCGGCCACGTCCGCGCCGTCGAGGGTGACACGGCCGCCGGTCGCGTCGTGCAGCCGGGGCAGCAGCGCGGTGAGCGTGGTCTTCCCGCTGCCGGTCGCGCCGACCAGCGCCATCGTCTCGCCGGGCCGGATGTGCAGGTCCACCCCGCGCAGCAGCTCGGGGCCGCCCTCGGGAGCGTCGGGGTAGCGGAACCGCACACCCTCCAGCCGCAGTCCGTCCTGGTACGACGCCACGTCCGTGCCGGAGGTGTCCGCCTCCTCGGCGTCCATCGCCTCGAAGTAGCGGTCGGCGGCGGTGGCCGACTCGTTGCTCATCGCCAGCAGGAAGCCGATCGACTCCACGGGCCAGCGCAGCGCCAGCGCGGTCGACAGGAACGCCACCAGTGTGCCCGCGGACAGCTTGCCGTCCGACACCTGGAGCACCCCGATCACCAGCGCGGCCCCGATCGCCACCTCGGGCAGGGTCATGATGACCGCCCAGATGTCGGCGAGCAGCCGCGCCTTGCGCATCTCGGTGCCCCACAGTTCCCGGGCCTGGTCCCGGAACGCGTGCGCCTGGCTGCGGTGCCGCCCGAAGGCCTTGATGATCCGGACGCCCAGCACCGACTCCTCGACGACGGTCGCCAGGTCGCCCGCCTGGTCCTGCGCGACGCGGGCGGCGAGCGCGTAACGGGTCTCGAAGTACGAACACAGGATGATCAGCGGCACGATCGGCCCGAGCAGCACGAGTCCGAGCACCCACGACTGCGTGAAGAGGATCACGAAGCCGATGGTGATCGTGGCGCCGTTCACCACGAGGAAGACCAGCGGGAACGCCAGGAACATACGCAGGATCTGGAGATCCGTCGTCGCCCGCGACAGCAACTGCCCCGACGCCCACCGGTCGTGGAACTCCACCGGCAGCCGCTGCAGATGCCGGTACAGATCGGCCCGCATCGCCGCCTCGACCCCGGCGAGCGGCCTGGCCACCATCCACCGCCGCAGGCCGAACAGCGCCGCCTCCAGCAGGCCCAGCAGCAGCACCAGCCCGCCGCCGAGCCACACCCCGGCCGTGTCGTGCTCCTCGATCGGCCCGTCCACCATCCACTTCAGCACGAGCGGAATGAGCAGCGACATCAAGGACGCGGCCACCGCGATCACCGCCGAGCACCCCAGCCGCGCTCTGATCGGCCGCACGTACGGCCACAGCCGCAGCAGCGAGCGGATCGCGGACCGGGACCGGACGGCGGGCACGGGGTCAGAAGTCGTCGCAGGCATCACGATTGACAGTAGGGGGCACCACTGACACCCCTCACCTGGTTTTCCCCCGAAGCAACCATGCGCCCCGCCGGAACGCGCGGCCGAATCGATTCGGTCGGGTTCGGCCACCGCGGACCGTATGCGATTTGACAGCGATGGCCGGGGCACCTCCGACCCAAGGTGCCGACTCTCCCAACATGGGCCCCTTTGCCCGGCGAAAAACTTCTCACGCCCGCAACACGGTGATGACACGCGCCCGCTATGCGAACCCGGCAGTCCGCACACCGGACGAATTTCAGCCATTTTTGAGCCACGCCACTGACATGAACAGGTAAACGGTGCCAGTCTGTGCCCGGTTCCTCATCAACACCACAGCTCTACCCGGGCGGCCCACCAACCCCACCTGCCCGGACTGTCCCGGCCGCGCCATCCGCGGTCGCCGCAGAAGGAGTGACGAGTGCGCAGATCCCACCGGACAGCAGCAGCGGCCGGCGCGTTGATCGCCGGCGCCGCGATGGTCGCCGTGACCCTGCCCGCCGGCACCGCGTCAGCGAGTGCGATCACCACCACTACGCAGAGCGCCGCCGTTTCGCATGCCACGCCGCGGTCGGGCGCGCTGCCCGCCGCGCTGTCCCCTGCCCAGCAGACGGCCCTGCTCGCGCAGGCGCGGTCGAAGACGGCGGCCACCGCCTCCTCGCTGCACCTCGGGTCGCAGGAGAAGCTGATCGTCAAGTCCGTGCTCAAGGACGTCGACGGCACGACCCACACGCGGTACGAGCGGACGTACGCCGGACTCCCGGTGCTCGGCGGCGACCTGCTCGTGCACCAGAGCCCGACCGGTGCGACCATCGGCGTCAACAAGGCGACCAACGCCCCGGTGACGGTGGCCAGCACGACCGCGGTCAAGAGCGCCGACTCGGCGAAGACCTACGCCATCTCCCGCGCGAAGGCGGAGGGTGCCGCCTCGCCGACCGCGGCGGGCGCGCCGCGCAAGGTCGTCTGGGCGGCGAACGGAACGCCGGTGCTGGCCTGGGAGTCGGTGATCGGCGGTCTCCAGGAGGACGGCACACCGAGCCAGCTGCACGTCATCACCGACGCCAAGACCGGTGCCAAGCTCTACGAGTACCAGGCCGTCAAGAACGGTACCGGCAACAGCCAGTACAGCGGTCAGGTCACCATCGGCACCACGCTGTCGGGTTCGACGTACCAGATGACCGACAACACCCGCGGCGGCCACAAGACGTACAACCTCAACCACGGCACGTCCGGCACCGGCACGCTGTTCACCGACACGGACGACATCTGGGGCGACGGCAACCCGGCCACGCTGCAGACCGCCGGCGTGGACGCGGCCTTCGGCGCCCAGACGACCTGGGACTTCTACAAGAACACCTTCGGCCGCAACGGCATACGCAACGACGGCGTCGCCGCGTACTCACGCGTCCACTACAGCAACGCCTACGTCAACGCCTTCTGGGACGACTCCTGCTTCTGCATGACGTACGGCGACGGCAGCGGCAACGCCCGCCCGCTGACCTCGCTGGACGTGGCCGGCCACGAGATGACCCACGGCGTCACCTCCAACACCGCGGGCCTGGTCTACAGCGGTGAGTCCGGCGGCCTGAACGAGGCGACCTCGGACATCTTCGGCACCGGCGTGGAGTTCTACGCCAACAACGCCTCCGACCCGGGCGACTACCTCATCGGCGAGAAGATCAACATCAACGGCAACGGCACGCCGCTGCGGTACATGGACAAGCCGAGCAAGGACGGCGCCTCCAAGGACAACTGGTACTCCGGCATCGGCGGCATCGACGTGCACTACTCGTCGGGCCCGGCCAACCACTTCTTCTACCTGCTGTCCGAGGGCAGCGGCGCCAAGGTCATCGGCGGCGTGAGCTACGACAGCCCGACCGCCGACGGTCTGCCGGTGCCGGGCATCGGCCGGGCCAACGCCCTGAAGGTCTGGTACAAGGCGCTCACCGAGCGGTTCACCTCCACCACCAACTACGCGGCGGCGCGCACGCAGTCGCTCCAGGCCGCGGCCGACCTGTTCGGCGCGGGCAGCGCCACGTACAACACGGTCGCCAACACGTGGGCCGCGATCGGCGTCGGCAGCCGGGTCGCCAACGGCGTCACGGTCACCAACCCGGGCAACAAGTCGACCCTGGTGAACACCGCGACCAGCCTGCAGATCCAGGCCACCAGCACCAACCCCGGCCCGCTGACCTACAGCGCGACCGGCCTGCCGACCGGGCTGTCGATCAACACCTCCACCGGCCTGATCTCCGGCACCCCGACCGTGGTCGGCACCAAGACCGTGACGGTCACCGCGACGGACTCCACCAGCGCCACCGGCAGCACCACGTTCACCTGGACGATCACGTCGACCGCCGGCTGCACCCCGGCCCAGGTCATCGGCAACCCCGGCTTCGAGACCGGCACCGCCGCCCCGTGGACCGCGAGCGCGGGTGTGATCGACAACAGCGCCGGCCAGGCACCGCACGGCGGCTCCTGGAAGGCCTGGCTGAACGGCTACGGCACCACCCACACCGACACCCTGTCCCAGACGGTGACCATCCCGGCCGGCTGCAACACCGCCACCTTCACCTTCTGGCTGCACATCGACTCCGCGGAGACCACGACCACCACCCAGTACGACAAGCTCACCGTCGCGGTCAACACCACCACCCTGGCCACGTACTCCAACCTCAACAAGGCCACGGGCTACTCGCAGAAGTCCTTCAACCTGGCCGCGTACGCCGGCCAGACGGTGACGCTCAAGTTCACCGGTACGGAGGACGTCAGCCTCCAGACCTCGTTCGTCGTCGACGACACGGCGCTGAACGTGGGCTGAGCACCGCAAACGCCCTGATCGTCACCTGATCGGCGGTACAGGCCCGGGCCGGCGTCCCCACGCCGGCCCGGGTTTCTCTGCTACAGTGCTTCTTGTTGCAGTTGTGGTACCCAGAACTTTGCGTGCGCCTGGATGATTGCGATTCCGGGCGCACTTTTGTTTTTTGCCGGATTTCTCCGGTGTGGGGTGATCATCTACGGCGACCCATATCCGTACAGTGCGGATTTGGAAACTGCCCCACCAGTAGGAGATGGATATGGCAACCGGAACCGTGAAGTGGTTCAACTCGGAAAAGGGCTTCGGCTTCATCGAGCAGGACGGCGGCGGCTCCGACGTCTTCGCCCACTACTCGAACATCCAGTCCCAGGGCTACCGTGAGCTGCTTGAGGGCCAGAAGGTCGAGTTCGACGTCACCCAGGGCCAGAAGGGCCCGCAGGCGGAGAACATCCGCCCCGCCAACGCCTGATAGGCGTCACCGGGTGATCACACCCGGTAACGAGAGGCCCGCACCACCCGGTGCGGGCCTCTCGCGTGCAGCCGCCACTCCGGGCGGCCCCGAGGTAAGGATTCCCCGCTGTGACCTCCGCGACGTCCCTGTCACCCGCGACCCCCGGCTCCACTGGCTCCCCCCGCACGAACCGCAACCCCCGCAGACCCCGCAACCCCGTCACACCCGGTACTCCCGGCACGCCCGCCGAGGGCACCGCCCCCGCCGACGCGCCCACCCCCACCGCCGTCACCCGCTTCTCGCAGCTTCCGCTGCCGCCGGCCCTGGTCGCCGCGCTGGAGGCCGCCGGGGTGACCGAGCCGTTCCCGATCCAGGCCGCGACGCTGCCCGACTCGCTGGCCGGGCGCGACGTACTGGGCCGGGGCCGCACCGGCTCCGGCAAGACGCTCGCCTTCGGGCTGCCGCTGCTGGCCAGGACGGCGGCGACCGGTAAACGCGCCGAGTCCAAGCGCCCGCTGGCGCTGGTGCTGGTGCCGACCCGCGAGCTGGCCGGACAGGTCTGCGAGGCGCTGGAGCCGTACGCGAAGGCGCTGCGGCTGCGGATCACCTCCGTCGTGGGCGGCGCGTCCATCAACCGGCAGAGCGCGGCGCTGCGGTCCGGCGCGGAGGTGCTGGTGGCCACGCCCGGGCGGCTCACCGACCTCATCGACCGGGGCTCGTGCGCGCTGGACCGGGTGGCGGTGACCGTCCTGGACGAGGCCGACCAGATGGCCGACATGGGCTTTCTGCCGCAGGTCACCCGGCTGCTGAGCCAGGTGCGCCCGGACGGGCAGCGGATGCTCTTCTCGGCGACGCTGGACCGCAACGTCGACACGCTGGTCAAACGGTTCCTGTCCGACCCGGTCACCCACTCCGTGGACCCCTCGGCGGCGACCGTCACCACGATGGAGCACCACGTGCTCCAGGTGGACGAGGCGACCAAGCGCGCCGTGGTCGCGGAGATCGCGGCCCGCGAGAGCGGTGTGATCATGTTCGTCGGGACCAAGCGGGGCGCCGACCGCCTCGCCAAGCACCTGCTCGGGCAGGGCGTACGGGCGGTGGCGCTGCACGGCGGGAAATCGCAGCCGCAGCGGGACCGGGCGCTGGAGCAGTTCCGCACCGGGACGGCGGACGCGCTGATCGCCACGAACGTGGCCGCCCGCGGTATCCACATCGACGGGCTCGACCTGGTGGTCAACGTCGATCCGCCCACCGAGGCCAAGGACTACCTGCACCGCGGCGGCCGGACCGCCCGCGCGGGCGAGTCCGGCACGGTGGTGACCCTGATCCTGCCCGAACAGCGCCGCGAGCACGCCCGCCTGATGACCCAGGCGGGCATCCGCCCCACCACCACCCGGGTCCGCCCCGGCGACCCGACCCTCGTCCGGATCACCGGTGCCCGTAAGCCGTCCGGCACCCCGGTCGCCCTGCCCGTCCCCGAGCAGCGGCAGCCGGAGCGGAAGCCCGGGCAGCCCTCCCGGCGCCGCGGCGGCTCCGGCAAGCCCAAGCCCGAAGCCGTCCCGGGCG
>NZ_DATDBG010000312.1:0-14596 GCF_036524955.1 Streptomyces sp. | reverse complement strand
TCTCGTTGCCGATGCGTACGTACTCCTCCGGTATGGCCGCCCGGCTGCGCTTCTCGATCGCCGCGGCCAAGAACCACGACGTGCTGATGATCGACGAGGCGCTGGCCACCGGCGACCGGTCCTTCCAGAAGCGGTCGGAGGAACGCATCCGCGAGCTGCGCCAGGAGGCCGGCACCGTCTTCCTGGTCAGCCACAACAACAAGTCGATCCGGGACACCTGCGACCGGGCGCTGTGGCTGGAGAAGGGCGAGCTCCTCATGGACGGCCCGACCGACGAGGTCGTCACCGCCTACGAGGAGCAGTCCGGCGGCAGGTGAGGAGTCCGGTCGGGTCGGACGCGGTCGCCCCGCTGCGGCACCCCCAGCGGGGCGGCGTCCCGCAGCGCTCCCGGCAGCAGGTACTGCGGCATTCCCTGGTGGGTGACCGGTGCAGGAGGCGGCCGACGGCGGCGGAGCCGACGGAGGTGTGCTGGACCGCCGTGGTCGACGGGCAGGGTCCGCCGTGCCGCACGGGCGAGGCCTGGCCACGTTCGCTGTGCTGTCCCGGATTCACCAGCACCGGCACCGGCACCAGCACCGGCAGCACATGGGCGTCTACGCCGCGCTGCGCGCCAGGGACAACAGCCTCGCCGCCTCACCGGCGGCCGGCCGCCACGTCGCCGACGTCGAACCGCGGGTACGCGAGCGGCCGGACACGGTACGCGAGCCCGGGCACGACCAGCACCCGTAACACAAGGTCGGGCACGCCGTACGGCGCCTGACACCGCCTGGTGCCGCGTCGCTCAGGGGTGTGCCCGTCAGGGAGCGGTGTCCGGTGCGGTGTATCGCAGGGCGCCGGATCGGCCTCGGGGCCTGCCCGGTCGGTGCGGCAACGCCGCGAGGTGCTGTGCCGGGCGTCGCGACGGGGCACTCCAGCCGACGCGGCTGACGCGGCACCGGCTAGTACGCGTAGAAGCCCGCGCCCGCCTTACGGCCGAGCCTTCCCGCGTCCACCATCCGCTGGAGGATCGGCGGCGCCGCGTACAGCGGCTCCTTGTACTCCTCGTAGAGCGAATTCGCGATCGCCGCGATCGTGTCCAGGCCGATCAGGTCGGAGAGCTTGAGCGGGCCCATCGGGTGGGCGCAGCCCAGCTCCATGCCGTTGTCGATGTCCTCGCGGGTGGCGATGCCGGACTCGAACATGCGGATCGCGGAGAGCAGATACGGCACCAGGAGCGCGTTCACCACGAAGCCGGACCGGTCCTGGGCACGGATGGCGTGCTTGCCGAGCACCTCGGTGACCAGGTGCTCGACCCGCTTGACGGCATCGCTGCCGGTGGTGAGCGCCGGGATCAGCTCGACCAGGCGCTGCACGGGCGCCGGGTTGAAGAAGTGGATGCCGAGGACGTGGTCCGGGCGGGAGGTGGCCACCGCCAGGCGGACCAGCGGGATGGAGGAGGTGTTGGACGCCAGGATCGCGTCCGTACGGATCACCACCCGGTCGAGAACCCGGAAGATGTCCGTCTTGACCCGCTCGTTCTCCACGACGGCCTCGATCACCAGATCCCGGTCGGCGAAGTCGCCGAGATCGGTGGTGAAGCTCAGCCGGTCCAGCGCGGCGTCCCGCTCGTCCGCCGTGATCTTGCCGCGCTCGGCGGCCTTGCCGAGGGAGCCGGACAGCCGGGTGCGGCCCAGTTCGAGAGCCTCGCCGGTGGTGT
The DNA here is from genome assembly GCF_036524955.1 of Streptomyces sp. GTDB lineage: Bacteria > Actinomycetota > Actinomycetes > Streptomycetales > Streptomycetaceae > Actinacidiphila. Next base: position 12,900 of record NZ_DATDBG010000312.1, on the reverse strand, counting down.
CGGCGACCCGGACGTCGAGCCCTGCCTTCGCGCACACCTCGGCGATCCCGGCCCCCATCTGGCCCGCCCCGACCACTCCGACGCGCTGGATGTCACTCACTCGTCAGCCCCTCGCTGTTCTCCCGCTCGCCCTGTGTGCCGGGACAGACGTTACCGCTGCCAGTCCGCCGGTTGTCCGGCCGGGTGGCCCGGCGAAGGGCCGCGTCAAGCGTCCGCCGTGGACCGTTCCGGCGGCCGCGGCAACCCATTCGGCGGGTTGCCCGCACGGCCGAACCCGCCCATGATCGGCTGTTCATGACGGAGGATCAGGAGGAACGGATGGGACGGCTCTCGCGCAGGACCTTCACCGTGGCGGCGGCGGGGGCGGCGGCCTCGGCAGCGCTCTCCGGTTCGGCCGCCGCGGACGCCCTGCCTGCGGACGTGCCGGCCGAGCCGGTCCCGGGCCCGCGGAGCGGTCCGCACCGGCGGGAACTGCGCGGCATGTGGATCGCGACCGTCGCCAACACCGACTGGCCGCCGGCCCCCGGACTCCCGCCGGACGAACAGCGGCAGCACCTGCTCGGCCTGCTCGACGCGGCCGTCGACCGCCGGCTGAACGCCGTGATGTTCCAGGTCCGCCCGACCGCCGACGCCTTCTGGCCGTCCCCCCACGAGCCGTGGTCCCAGTACCTGACCGGCACCCAGGGCCAGGATCCCGGATGGGACCCGCTGGGCACCGCCGTCCACGAGGCGCACCGCCGCGGCCTGGAACTGCACGCCTGGTTCAACCCCTACCGGGTGTCGCTGACCACCGACGTCACCAGGCTCGCCCCCACCCACCCGGCCCGGTCGCACCCCGAGTGGATCGTCCCGTACGGCGGCAGGCTCTACTACAACCCGGGCCTGCCCGAGGTCCGCCGCTTCGTCCAGGACGCCATGCTCGACGCGGTCCGCCGCTACCCCGTCGACGCGGTGCACTGGGACGACTACTTCTACCCGTACCCGGTGTTGGGCCAGGCCTTTCCGGACGACGACGCCTACGCCCGCTACGGCGCCGGCTTCCCCGACCGCGCCGCCTGGCGCCGCGCCAACACCGACCTGCTGGTCAGCGAGACCGCCGCGCGTATCAAGGAGATCCGGCCGAACACCCGGTTCGGCATCAGCCCGTTCGGCGTCTGGCGCAACGCCGCCACCGACCCGCTCGGCTCCGCCACGCAAGCCGGTGTGCAGACCTACGACGACCTGTACGCCGACACCCGCACGTGGGTCAAGGAGGAGTGGATCGACTACATCGTCCCGCAGGTCTACTGGAACATCGGTTTCCCCGCCGCGGACTACGCCGCCCTCGTCCCCTGGTGGTCCGAGGTCGTCTCCGGCACCGATGTCCACCTCTACATCGGCGAGGCCCTCTACAAGGCGGGGGTTCCCGGCCAGCCCGCCGCCTGGCAGGACCCCGCGGAACTCTCCCGCCACCTCACCTTCGACCGGGACCACCCGCAGGTCCGCGGGAACGTCTACTTCTCGTCCCGGCACGTGGTGTCCGACCCGCTCGGCGCGATGAGCCGTGTGGTCGCCGACCACTATCCGGCGCGGGTGCGTACGCCGTGAGGTGAGGGGGCGGCCGGCCGCGGCTGCGCGAGGAAGAGGAAGGGGCCGGGCGTTTCGGGAGGTGCGCGACCGGGCGCCGGGCGCCTCGCGGACACGGGAGCCTCCCCGCGGTGGTCCGGGCCGGTACGGTTCCGGTGGTCCGGGCCCGGCACGGTTCGCGGTGGTCCCCGCGCGGTGCGCGGCCGTGGTGTCCCGGGAGGGCTCGGCGCGCGTGCGCTCGGCTAGCCTGTGGGCACGATGCACCGATTCAGCACGCCGTGGGGCGACCTCGACCTGACCCGCTTCCCCGCGGACCCGCGTGAGCCCCTGCGGGCCTGGGACGCCGCCGACGACTACCTGGTGCGGTATCTGGTGGAGCCCGGCGAGGGGACGGGCCCGGTGGACATGTCCGGAGCGGTTGTGGTGGTCGGCGACCGGTGGGGCGCGCTGGCCACCGCGCTGGCCGCGCGTGCGGGCGGGAGTCCGTCCGGGCCGGTGGTGACGCAGATCACCGACTCCTACCTGGGGCAGCAGGCGACCCTGGCGAATCTGCGGCGCAACGCGGCGCCCGGGGCCGCAGGCGCTCCGGTCCGGCTGATCTCCACCCAGGACGCTCCGCCGGAGCGGATCGACGTCCTCCTGATCCGGGTACCGAAGAGCCTCGCGCTGCTGGAGGACCAACTCCACCGGCTGGCGCCCGCCGTGCACGCCGGAACGGTGGTCGTCGGTACGGGGATGGTGACGGAGATCCACACCTCGACGCTGCGGCTGTTCGAGCGGATCCTCGGGCGGACCAACACCTCGCTCGCCGTCCGCAAGGCCCGGCTGATCTTCTGCACCCCGGACCTGCGGCTGTCCCGTACGCCCGGACCGTGGCCGCTGCGGTACGCGCTGCCCGACGGCATCGGCCCGCTCTCCGGGCGCACCGTCACCAGTCACGCGGGCGTGTTCTGCGCCGACCGCCTCGACATCGGCACCCGTCTGCTGCTCCGGCACCTGCCGGTGCGGCACGGCCCGGACCGGGTGGTGGACCTCGGCTGCGGCAACGGGGTGGTCGGTACCGCCGCCGCGCTCGCCAACCCCGCCTCCGACGTCCTGTTCGTCGACGAGTCGTACCAGGCCGTGGCCTCGGCGGAAGCCACCTTCCGGGCGAATGCCGATCCCGGCACGAAGGCCGAGTTCGCCGTCGCGGACGCCCTGTCCGCGATTCCCGCCGCCTCGGCCGACCTCGTACTGAACAACCCGCCCTTTCACTCACACCGCGCCACCACGGACACCACGGCCCGGCGCATGTTCGCCACCGCCCGCACCGCGCTGCGGACCGGCGGCGAACTCTGGGTCGTCGGCAACCGCCACCTCGGCTACCACCTTCGCCTGCGGCGCCTGTTCGGCGCCTGCGACGTGGTGGCATCGGACCCGAAGTTCGTGATCCTGCGCGCGGTGAAGCGGTGAAGCGGTGAAATCGGGTCGGTGACGCGGACCGGCGACCGTACTCCTACCGCCCCCTCAGAGCTTGGTCATCTTCGTATAGGGGCTGGCGATCCGCCGGGGCATCGAACCGAAATCGACGACGATCGACTCCTCCTCGACGGAGATGACCCGGCCGAGGCCGTGTCCGTCGTGGCTGACCCGATCTCCGGGCTCGAACACCTTGGGCGGCGTCGGCACCGGAGGCTTGAAGGGACTCGAAGGCAGGGGACGCCGGGCTGCGGCTGGCTTTGTCATTGAGGCCAGTATGGGTGCTGCCCGCCCTAACGCGCCCCCATCGTCCACCAACCTGTGGGGAACCTCTCCCCGGTGGCCCCCGCCTCGTTGCATAAAAGTGCGGTGGGACGTATAGTCATGCTATCGGACGAGGAGGAGTGCGCGATGGCGGTGCGGGTGGCGGTGGCCGGGGCGAGTGGCTACGCCGGTGGTGAGGTGCTGCGACTGCTGGTCGGGCACCCCGGAGTGGAGATCGGGGCGGTGACCGGCAACTCCAACGCCGGTCAGCCGCTCGGCGGGCTGCAACCGCACCTCGTGCCGCTGGCCGGACACGTACTGGAGCCGACCACCGCGCAGGTGCTGAGCGGCCACGACGTGGTCTTCCTCGCGCTGCCGCACGGGCAGTCCGCCGCCGTGGCGGAACAGCTCGGCGACGACGTGCTGGTCATCGACATGGGCGCCGACTTCCGGCTGAAGGACGCGGGGGACTGGGAGCGGTTCTACGGATCGCCGCACGCGGGCACCTGGCCGTACGGCCTGCCCGAGCTGCCGGGAGGCCGCGCCGCGCTGCAGGGGTCCAAGCGCATCGCGGTCCCCGGCTGCTACCCGACGGCCGTCTCGCTGGCCCTGTTCCCCGCGTACGCGGCCGCGCTCGCCGAACCCGAGGCCGTCGTCGTAGCCGCCTCCGGCACCTCGGGCGCCGGCAAGGCGCCCAAGCCGCACCTGCTCGGCTCCGAGGTGATGGGCTCCATGACCCCGTACGGCGTCGGCGGCGTGCACCGGCACACCCCCGAGATGGTCCAGAACCTCAGCGCGGCGGCCGGCGAGCCGGTGAGCGTGTCGTTCACGCCGACCCTCGCCCCCATGTCCCGCGGCATCCTGGCGACCTGCACCGCCAAGGCGCGCCCCGGCGTCACCGCCGGTGAGGTACGGGCGGCGTACGAGAAGGCGTACGCGGAGGAGCCGTTCGTCCACCTCCTCCCGGAGGGCCGGTGGCCGGCCACCGCCTCCGTGTACGGCTCCAACGCCGTACAGCTCCAGGTGGCCTACGACGAGAGCGCCCACCGCGTCATCGCCATCAGCGCGATCGACAACCTGACCAAGGGCACCGCGGGCGGCGCGGTGCAGAGCATGAACATCGCCCTGGGCATCCCCGAGGCGACGGGACTTTCCACGATCGGAGTGGCGCCGTGAGCGACGCGCGCGAGGCCGCCGGGCGGCGGGCGGCGGCGATGGCCGCGGTTTTGTGCCGGGCGGGCGGAGAAGCGAACGGAGAGAAGCAGTGACGGTCACGGCAGCGAAGGGATTCACGGCGGCGGGCATCGCCGCCGGGATCAAGACGAACGGCAATCCCGATCTGGCCCTCGTGGTCAACACCGGTCCGCGCCGCGCCGCCGCGGGCGTCTTCACCTCCAACCGTGTGAAGGCCGCCCCCGTCCTGTGGTCGCAGCAGGTCCTCATGGGCGGCGAGCTCACCGCCGTGGTCCTCAACTCCGGTGGCGCCAACGCCTGCACCGGGCCCAAGGGCTTCCAGGACGCCCACGCCACCGCCGAGAAGGCGGCTGAGGTCCTCGGCCACAGCGCGGGCGGGATCGCGGTCGCCTCGACCGGTCTGATCGGCCTGCTCCTCCCGATGGACAAGCTGCTGCCCGGCGTCGAGAGGGCGGCGGCCGAACTGTCCGAGCACGGCGGTGAGAAGGCCGCGATCGCCATCAAGACCACGGACAGCGTGCACAAGACGGCGGTCGCCCAGGGTGGGGGTACCTCCCAGGCCGGAGGCTCTGGGGGAGGCTGGACGGTCGGCGGCATGGCCAAGGGCGCCGGCATGCTCGCGCCGGGTCTGGCCACCATGCTGGTCGTCCTCACCACCGACGCCGACCTGGACGCCGGCCTGCTCGACAAGGCACTGCGGGACGCCACCCGGCAGACGTTCGACCGGGCCGACTCCGACGGCTGCATGTCCACCAACGACACCGTGCTACTGCTCGCCTCCGGCGCGTCCGGAACCGTCCCGGAGTACGAGGAGTTCGCCGACGCCGTCCGTACCGTCTGCGCCGACCTGGCCCGGCAGCTCATCGCCGACGCGGAGGGCGCGAGCAAGGAGATCCGGGTCGAGGTGGTCGGCGCCGCCACCGAGGAGGACGCCGTCGAGGTGGGCCGCTCCATCGCCCGGAACAACCTGCTCAAGTGCGCGATCCACGGCGAGGACCCCAACTGGGGCCGGGTGCTCGCCGCGATCGGCACCACCGGCGCCGCCTTCGAGCCCGACCGGCTGAACGTCGCCATCAACGGCGTGTGGGTGTGCCGGAACGGCGCGGTCGGCGAGGACCGCGACCTGGTCGACATGCGGTTCCGCGAAGTCACCGTCACCGCCGACCTGGCCGCCGGCACCGAGTCCGCCGTGATCTGGACCAACGACCTCACGGCCGAGTACGTCCACGAGAACAGCGCGTACAGCTCATGACGGCACGCAAGCACACCGCCCTGCCCAAGGCGCAGATCCTCATCGAGGCGCTGCCCTGGCTGACCCGGCACCACGGCAAGGTGGTCGTCGTCAAGTTCGGCGGGAACGCCATGGTGGACGAGGAGCTGAAGGCCGCCTTCGCCCAGGACGTGGTGTTCCTGCGGCACGCCGGCCTCAAGCCGGTCGTCGTGCACGGCGGCGGGCCGCAGATCAACGCCCAGCTCGACCGGCACGGCCTGGTCAGCGAGTTCAAGGCCGGACTGCGGGTCACCACGCCCGAGGCGATGGACGTGGTACGGATGGTGCTGGCCGGCCAGGTGCAGCGCGAACTGGTCGGTCTGCTCAACCAGCACGGCCCGTTCGCCGTCGGCCTGACCGGCGAGGACGCCCACACCATCACCGCCGTCAAGCACTACCCGGAGATCGACGGCGAGGCCGTCGACATCGGCCGCGTCGGCGAGATCACCGCCATCGACACCGGTGCGATCGAGGCGCTGCTGGACGACGGCCGGATCCCCGTCGTCTCCTCCATCGCCCGTGCGGCCGACGACGGCCACATCTACAACGTCAACGCCGACACCGCCGCCGCCGCGCTCGCCGCCGCCCTCGGCGCCGAGACGCTGATGGTCCTCACCGATGTCGAAGGGCTCTACGAGGACTGGCCGAACAGCGACGACGTGATCAGCCGGCTGACCGCCACCGAGCTGGAGAAGCTGCTGCCCGAACTGTCCAGCGGCATGGTCCCGAAGATGCAGGGCTGCCTGCACGCGGTGCGCAACGGCGTGCACACCGCCCGTGTCATCGACGGCCGGGTCCAGCACTCGATCCTGCTGGAGATCTTCACCGACGAGGGCGTGGGCACGATGGTCGTGCCCGACGCCCTGCCGGACGACGACGCGTCGAACGGCGACGCACCGGCCCATGACACGGCACACGACGGGGGACCCGCCCTCGTACCGCACCGGCCCGCAGGAGGGGGAGTCCAGTGACCACCAGTCCGACCACCGGCAACCAGGAGCTGGCCCAGCGCTGGCAGGGCTCGCTGATGGACACCTACGGGCTGCCCCGGCTGCCGCTGGTACGCGGCGCGGGGACCAGGTTCTGGGACGCCGAGGGGACCGTCTACTACGACTTCCTCGGCGGGATCGCCGTCAACTCGCTCGGCACCGCGCACCCCGCCGTGGTCGACGCGGTCTCCCGGCAGATCGCCTCGCTCGGTCATGTCTCCAACCTGTTCATCGCCGAACCGCCGGTCGCCCTCGCCGAGCGGCTGCTCCAGCTCTTCGGCCGGCCCGGGCGGGTGTTCTTCGCCAACTCCGGCGCCGAGGCCAACGAAGCCGCCTTCAAGATCGGCCGGCTGACCGGCCGGACCCGGATGGTCGCCACCGAGGGCGGCTTCCACGGCCGCACGATGGGCTCGCTCGCCCTGACCGGCCAGCCCAAGAAGCGGGCCCCCTTCGAGCCGCTGCCCGGCGAGGTCACCCATGTGCCGTTCGGCGACGCCGAGGCGCTGCGGGCGGCCGTCACCACCGACACCGCCCTGGTGGTCATCGAACCCGTCCAGGGCGAGAACGGCGTCGTCGTACCGCCGCCCGGCTACCTGCGGGCCGCCCGGGAGATCACCGCCGCCGCCGGTGCCCTGCTCGTCCTGGACGAGGTGCAGACCGGCGTGGGCCGTACCGGGCACTGGTTCGAGTGCCAGGCGCAGGGCGTCGAACCCGATGTCGTGACCCTCGCCAAGGGCCTCGGCGGGGGACTGCCGATCGGCGCCACCGTCGCCTTCGGGAAGGCCGCCGACCTGCTCACTCCCGGCGCGCACGGCACCACCTTCGGCGGCAACCCGGTCGCCTGCGCCGCCGCGCTCGCCGTCCTGGACACCATCGCCGCCGACGGAATCCTCGACAACGTCAAGCGGCAGGGCGAGAAGCTGCGGCAGGGCATCGAGGGGCTGGGCCATCCGCTGGTCGATCATGTGCGCGGGGCGGGCCTGTTGATCGGTATCGTGCTCACCGAGCCGCTCTCGGCGCGGATCCAGAAGGCGGCTCAGGATGCCGGGTTCCTGGTGAACGCGGCCGTGCCGGACACGGTACGGCTGGCACCTCCGCTCATCGTCGGCGACGAGGAGACGGACGCGTTCCTCCGGGCGCTGCCCGGTGTCCTCGACCGGGTGCACCGGGATCACGTGCACCAGGGTCGGTCGGCGGCCGGAGAGTGAGACGGAGAATGACGCGACGATGAGCGAGGCGCAAGCGCAGGGCGGCGGCCATGCCGTACCGCAGACCCGCACCGCACGGCACCGCCGGATCGTGGACATCCTCGGCCGGCAGCCGGTGCGCTCGCAGAGCCAGCTCGCCAAGCTGCTCGCCGACGACGGGCTGAGCGTCACCCAGGCGACGCTCAGCCGGGACCTCGACGAACTCGGCGCGGTCAAGATCCGCACCAACGACGGCGAACTCATCTACGCGGTCCCCTCCGAGGGCGGCTTCCGCACCCCGCAGGCCCCGCTCGGCGAGTCCGTCAAGGAGGAGCGGATGCGCCGCCTGGCCGGCGAACTGCTGATCTCCGCCGAGGCCTCCGCCAACCTCGTCGTCGTCCGCACTCCGCCGGGCGCCGCCCAGTTCCTCGCCTCCGCGATCGACCAGGCCGAGGTCTACGACATCCTCGGCACCATCGCCGGCGACGACACGGTGGTGCTGGTCAGCCGCGACCCGTCAGGCGGCCAGAAGCTCGCCGACCACCTGCTGCGGCTGGCGCAGGGCGCGGTGTGACGTCGCCGCCCGGCCGGCCCCGGCCGGGCGGGGTCGTACAGCGACCTGGTGCCGGAACCGTTGAGCGCCGCCAGCCGCCCGAGCGGCGAACCGGCCGGCGCCGCGGTCAGCGCGTACCGCGCGACCAGGTCCACTGTGACGTCTCCCGCCCGCCAGTCCACGAAGGGGGTCCTCGTGGCCGAAGAGCGGGAATCCACAGTGGAGTTGGAGGTACGGGCCGCCGTCGGCGACGCGGGTGCGGCGTACGGGGCAGCCGCCCGCACATACCGGAGAGCGCGGTGATCAGCGCGTGGCCGGCGGACCGCCGGGGTCAGGCCTCCGTCCGGGACGGCGTGCTCGCCGGCGCCGAGGAACGGCTCCGCCGCGGCGGAGCGACCGCCGCCCCCGGGGGACACGACGCGGCGGCGATGCCCGTCGAACTCGGAACCGCGCGCCGCAAGGGCGCGGGCGGCACCCTCCCCGGGCCTCGACCGCCTCTGCCAGGGCCTCCTCGGACTCCGCCGCGACGAGTCACCTGGACCGCCACGAACTGACCGCCCCCCGGTCACCCGCCTCCGCGCGACCGGCCCGGCCCGGACTCCTGACTCTCCAAGAGAGGCGGGCGGTACGCCGTTGAGCTGCCGCTTTGACGTTTCATACGGCGGAGTGCATACTTATACCAGTCAGCGTAAGAACTGTAAGGAGAGACCCGTGACCGAGCGCGTCGTACTCGCCTACTCGGGCGGCCTGGACACCTCCGTCGCCATCGGCTGGATCGCCGAGGAAACCGGCGCCGACGTCATCGCCGTGGCGGTGGACGTCGGCCAGGGCGGTGAGGACCTGGACGTCATCCGCAAGCGCGCGCTCGCCTGCGGGGCGGTCGAGGCCGAGGTCGCGGACGCCAAGGACGAGTTCGCCGACGAGTACTGCCTGCCGGCGCTCAAGGCGAACGCGCTCTACATGGACCGCTACCCGCTGGTCTCCGCGCTCTCCCGGCCGGTCATCGTGAAGCACCTGGTCGCCGCCGCCCAGAAGCACGGCGCCACCACGGTCGCCCACGGCTGCACCGGCAAGGGCAACGACCAGGTGCGGTTCGAGGCCGGCATCTCCTCGCTGGCCCCCGGCCTGAAGTGCATCGCACCGGTCCGGGACTACGCGATGACCCGGGACAAGGCGATCGCCTTCTGCGAGGAGAAGAACCTCCCGATCGCCACCACCAAGAAGTCCCCGTACTCCATCGACCAGAACGTCTTCGGCCGGGCCGTCGAGACCGGCTTCCTCGAGGACATCTGGAACGCGCCGATCGAGGACGTCTACGAGTACACCCAGAACCCCGCCACCCCGCGCGAGGCCGACGAGGTGGTCATCACCTTCAAGCAGGGCGTGCCGGTCGCGATCGACGGCCGTCCGGTCACCGTGCTCGAAGCGATCCAGCAGCTCAACGTCCGGGCCGGCGCCCAGGGCATCGGCCGGATCGACATGGTCGAGGACCGGCTGGTCGGCATCAAGTCCCGGGAGATCTACGAGGCCCCCGGCGCGATCGCGCTGATCACCGCCCACCAGGAGCTGGAGAACGTCACCGTCGAGCGGGAACTCGCCCGCTACAAGCGGCAGGTCGAGCAGCGCTGGGGCGAGCTGGTCTACGACGGCATGTGGTTCTCGCCGCTCAAGCGCGCGCTGGACGGCTTCATCAACGAGGCCAACGAGCACGTCAGCGGCGACATCCGGATGGTCATGCACGGCGGCCGGGCGGTCGTCACCGGCCGGAAGTCCGGCACGTCGCTCTACGACTTCAACCTGGCCACGTACGACACCGGCGACACCTTCGACCAGTCGCTGTCCAAGGGCTTCATCGAGATCTTCGGCATGTCCAGCAAGATCGCGGCCAAGCGGGACCTGGCGCAGTGACCGACGAGAGGCGGGGTGCCGGCGCGGGCCGGCACCAGGACGCCAAGCTCTGGGGAGGGCGGTTCGCCGACGGGCCGTCCGCCGCGCTGGAGGCGCTGTCCGCCTCCGTGCACTTCGACTTCCGCCTCGCGCCGTACGACATCGCGGGGTCCCGGGCGCACGCCCGGGCGTTGCACCGGGCCGGTCTGCTCACCGACGGCGAACTCGACCGGATGACCGCCGGTCTCGACACCCTCGAGGCGGACGTGGCCGCCGGGGAGTTCACCGGCACCGTCGCCGACGAGGACGTGCACACCGCGCTGGAGCGCGGTCTGATGGAGCGGGTCGGCCCCGAGCTCGGCGGCAAGCTGCGGGCCGGCCGGTCCCGCAACGACCAGATCGCCACGCTCTTCCGGATGTACCTGCGCGACCACGCCCGGATCATCGGCGGCCTGATCGCCGACCTGCAGGACGCGCTGGTCGGTCTCGCCGAGGCCCACCCGGACGTGGCGATGCCGGGCCGTACGCATCTCCAGCACGCCCAGCCGGTGCTCTTCGCCCACCACATGCTGGCGCACGTCCAGTCGCTGTCCCGGGACGCGCAGCGGCTGCGGCAGTGGGACGAGCGGACCGCGGTGTCGCCGTACGGCGCGGGTGCGCTCGCCGGGTCCACGCTCGGCCTCGACCCGGAGGCCGTCGCCCGCGACCTGGGCTTCGAACACGGCAGCGTCGGCAACTCCATCGACGGCACGGCCTCCCGCGACTTCGTCGCCGAGTTCGCCTTCATCACGGCGATGACCGGCGTGAACCTGTCGCGGATCGCCGAGGAGATCATCATCTGGAACACGAAGGAGTTCTCCTTCGTGACCCTGCACGACGCCTTCTCCACCGGCTCGTCGATCATGCCGCAGAAGAAGAACCCGGACATCGCGGAGCTGGCCCGCGGCAAGTCCGGGCGGCTGATCGGCAACCTCACCGGGCTGCTGGCGACGCTCAAGGCGCTGCCGCTGGCGTACAACCGCGACCTCCAGGAGGACAAGGAGCCGGTCTTCGACTCCTGCGACCAACTGGAGGTACTGCTTCCGGCGTTCACCGGGATGATGGCCACCCTCACCGTCCACCGGGAGCGTCTTGAGGAGCTGGCCCCGGCCGGGTTCTCGCTCGCCACCGACATCGCCGAGTGGCTGGTACGGCAGGGTGTGCCGTTCCGGGTCGCGCACGAGGTCGCGGGGGAGTGCGTCAAGGCGTGCGAGGCCGAGGGCATCGAACTCGACCGGTTGACGGACGACCAGTTCGCCAAGATCTCCGAGCACCTGACGCCGGAGGTGCGGACCGTGCTCAACGTCTCCGGTTCCCTGGCCTCCCGCAACGGCCGCGGCGGTACGGCGCCGAGCGCGGTCGCCGTGCAGCTCGCCGAGCTCAAGGCGGACCTGGCCGCGCAGCACGCCTGGGCGAACGCCGGGCGCGCCTGACCACCTGGCGGTTCGGCCGTACGGGGCGGGGGGCCGAACAGGTCCCCCGCCCCGTACGGCCGACCCTCGCGCCGACCCGGTGGTTCCCGGGCCGGCGCGAGGCGCCGGAAACGGTCCGGCTGGGCGTCGGCTAGGCGGCCTTCGCCTTCGTGGCGTAGATGTCCACGTACTCCTGGCCCGACAGACGCATGACGTGGGCCATCACCTCGTCGGTGACGGCGCGCAGGACGTAGCGGTCGCGGTCCATGCCCTCGTAGCGGGAGAAGTGCAGGGGAGTGCCGAAGCGGACCGTGACCGGGGCCAGACGGGGCATGCCCTTGCCGCCGGGCTGCACCTTGTCGGTGCCGATCATCGCGAACGGGACGACCGGGGCGCCGGTCATCAGGGCCAGGCGGGCGATGCCGGTACGGCCCCGGTACAGGCGGCCGTCGGGGGAGCGGGTGCCCTCGGGGTAGATGCCGAAGATCCGGCCCTCCTCCAGCACGCGGCGGCCGGTCATCAGGGCCGCGACCCCGCCGTGCCCGCCGTCCCGGTCCACCGGGATCATGCCGCACGTGGTGAAGAACCACGCCATCAGCCGGCCCTTGAGGCCCTTGCCGGTGACGTACTCGTCCTTGCCGATGAAGTACACCTGCCGCCGGACCACCAGCGACAGGAACATCGAGTCGACGAACGTCACGTGATTGCCGGCCAGGATCACCGGACCGTCGTCCGGGATGTTCTCCACACCCTCGACCCGGGGGTGGTACAGGACACGCATCAGCACCAGCAGAATCGCCTTGAGCACACTGCGGGACATGCGGGACAACGGACCCTCCGGTCTCGTACGGTCGACGGTCGAGTGTGTGCCGGACCGGCCGCACCCGAGGGGGCCGACCCGTACACGAGGACGATACTTCCGCGGGGTGGTGCCGCGCACGCCGGGTTCACCCATCGGCTACGCAGTGTTGATGTGCGTTACGGGCGTGTTCCGGTCGCCGCCGGATGTCTTCCGCAGGCAAGGTGGTCCCGCCACGATGCGGCCATGACGGATGACCAGCACAAGACCGGGCTCGGCAGG
>NZ_DATDBG010000311.1:0-27118 GCF_036524955.1 Streptomyces sp. | reverse complement strand
CGATCGCCGCCGCGAGAAGCCGGGCGACGCGGCCCGCCCGATGCCCAACGCGCTGTCGGCCCGCCGCCACCCGGCCGGGCACCACGGCGTCCGGCGTGCCCCCGGCCGGGCACGTCCGCACGGGAGCAGGGCCCCGCCGGGACCGAGCGGCGCGGTGCCACGCCGGGACCGCGGATCGGGCCGGGCGACGACCTCGAACAGGTCATCGCAGTGGTCGCGGAGGCCGATCTGCGGGCGCTGCGGCACACCGCCGACCGGATCCCGACCGGAAGCCCTGGAACGGGCCGCTCAGGCGCTCGCCAAGGCCCGCAGGATCGACGTGTACGGCGTCGGCGGGTCCGGCATCGTCGCCCACGAGACGCAGGCCCGGCTCTTCGGGATCGGCTGCGCGGTGCACGCCTGGACGGAGGTGCACGCGGCGGAGACCTCCGCGGCGCTGCTGACGCCTTCCGACGCCGTGGTGGCGGTCTCCCGCTCCGGCACCACGCGGGAGGTCGTGGACCCGCTGCGGCCGGCCTCGGAGCGCGGCGCGTTCACCGTGGCCGTCACCGGAGACGCGCGCTCACCCGTGGCACAGGCCGCGGACGTGTCGTTGGCGTCCTTCTCCGGCGAAACCAGCTTCCGGCGCGGCAACTTCGGCCGCAGGCACTCCGTACTGCTCATCGTGGACTGCCTGTACGCCCGGGTCGCACAGCTCACCTACGAACGGGCGACCGCCGCCATCGCGTTGACATCCCCCATCGCGGAGGCGCACGCGGCCCGCCCGCGCAGACGGTGAGCGGAATGCCCCCAACCACCGTGCGGGTCAGGAGGAACGAAACCCGCCCGGCGATTGAGGGCACCAGGAAACCTGCGGGGCGCCGAACCCCTAGGGTCTGTCTGACACATCCCGCCTGCCCCGCCCTGCGGGCGGACGGCGCCATGTCTCAGACAGGCCCTAGATCTCGCCCCTGAGCTTCGCCAGGGCCTCGGCGAGGATCGCCTCGCCGTCAGCGGCCGAACGCCGCTCCCGTACGTACGCCAGGTGCGTCTTGTACGGCTCGGTCCGCGGCGGCGCCGGCGGGTTCTCCTCGTCCTGCCCTGCCGGGAAGCCGCAGCGGGGGCAGTCCCAGGTCTCCGGGATCTGCGCGTCGCTGGCGAAGCTCGGCTGGGTCTCGTGCCCGTTCGAACACCAGAAGGAGATGCGAAGGCGCGGCGCGGACTCGCCACGCTCGGCCTCTCCCATCGGCCCCGCTCCGACCCGACTGCCACGGATCGCGTTGCCACTTGCCACGGTCGTAACTCCCTGCGTGATGGTGCTGCGAGGTCGCCCGGTTTACGGAAGCCCCGGTTCACCCCCGCACCTGCGGGGAAAGAGCACGGTATCCCAGGACGCCGTTCCATGATAAGTCGGGTGGACGACGAGGCGTCAGCTATCCCTGGACAAAAGGGAGTCGGGCGCCGGTGTCCCGGTCAGTTCTGGAACTTCATCACCAGGCCGAGCGTGACGATGCAGGCGAACCACAGCAGGCCCACCACGACGGTGATCCGGTCGAGGTTGCGCTCGGCCACCGAGGAACCGCCGACCGAGGACTGCATGCCGCCGCCGAACATGTCCGACAGGCCGCCGCCCTTCCCCTTGTGCATCAGCACGAGCAGCAGAAGCAGCAGGCTGAAGATGATGAGGGCGATGGAGAACCCGATGACCACGGCTGGACCAACTCTCTCGACTACATGACGGCACTACACGGATACGGCGCGGGGCCGCGAGCGGTGCGGCGACACCGCTCCGGCCCCGTCAGGGTACTTCACCGGCCCCCGGAGTTCACTGGTCGCGGAAGCGGACGATCTTGACGAACTCCTCCGCGTCCAGCGCCGCACCGCCCACCAGGGCGCCGTCCACGTCCGGCTGGGCCATGATCGCGGCCACGTTGCCGGACTTGACCGAGCCGCCGTACTGGATGCGTACGCCGTCGGCGAGCGCCTGGTCGTACAGCTCGGCCAGACGGCCGCGGATGGCGCCGCAGACCTCCTGGGCGTCCTCCGGGCCGCAGACCTTGCCGGTGCCGATCGCCCACACGGGCTCATAGGCGATCACGATCGTGGCGGCCTGCTCGGCGGGGATGTCCTTGAGGGCCCCGTCCACCTGGGCGAGGGTGTGCGGGACGTGGTTGCCCGCCTCGCGGACCGGCTCCTCCTCGCCGACGCACAGGATCGGGGTGAGGCCGTGCCGGAACGCGGCCTTGACCTTGGCGTTGACGAGCGGCTCGTCCTCGCCGTGGTACTGGCGGCGCTCGGAATGCCCGATCGCGACATACGCGCACTTCAGCTTGGCCAGCATGGATCCGGAGATTTCGCCGGTGTAGGCGCCGGAGTCGTGTGCGGACAGGTCCTGGGCGCCGTACTTGATCCGCAGCTTGTCGCCGTCGACCAGGGTCTGCACCGAGCGCAGGTCGGTGAACGGCGGCAGGACGGCGACCTCGACGGCGTCGTGGTCCTTGTCGGTGAGCGCGAAGGCGAGCTTCTGGACGTGGGCGATGGCCTCCAGATGGTTGAGGTTCATCTTCCAGTTGCCCGCCATCAGCGGGGTGCGGGTGCTCTGCTCTGTCATGTCGGTCAGTTCTCCATGCTCTGGGTCGGGCTTCCTGCTCACTCCCTTCGCGGACGGCCTCTCCCTCCCTGCCCGCCCTCGGGCAGAAAGGGGCATCGGCCGGCCGCTGCGCGAGCTCGTGCATCAGCCCTCGGGTTCTCGCTCGGGCCTCCTGCTCACTCGCTCCGCGGACAGCCTCGTTCCTCGGCCGGCCACCGCGCGAGCTCGTCCGTCAGCCCTCCAGTGCGGCCAGGCCGGGCAGGGTCTTGCCTTCGAGGTATTCCAGGCTCGCGCCGCCGCCGGTGGAAATATGGCCGAAAGCCGTCTCGTCGAATCCCAGGATGCGGACGGCGGCCGCCGAGTCGCCGCCGCCGACCACGGTGAACGCGGGGCTGTCCACCAGTGCCTGGGCGACCGCGCGGGTGCCCTCGGCGAAGTCGGGGTGCTCGAAGACGCCCATCGGGCCGTTCCAGAAGACGGTGGCGGCGTCGGCGAGCTTGGCGGCGAAGAGCTTGCGGGACTCCGGGCCGATGTCCAGGCCCAGCACGTCGGCGGGGATGGCGTCGACCGGCGAGATCACCGGAGAGGCGGGCTTCTTCGTCTTCAGGTCCGGGAACTCGGTGGCGCCGACCACGTCCACCGGCAGCACGAACTCCACGCCCTTGGCCCTGGCGCGCTCCAGGTACTCGGTGACCGCGGGGATCTGGTCCTCCTGGAGCAGGCTCTTGCCGACCTCGTGGCCCTGCGCCTTGAGGAAGGTGAAGACCATGCCGCCGCCGATCAGGATGCGGTCGGCCTTCTCCAGCAGGTGGTCGATGACGCCGAGCTTGTCGGACACCTTGGAACCGCCGAGCACCACCGCGTAGGGGCGGGCTGTGTCCTGACCGGCCCCGGTGAGCTTCTTCAGCACGGCGAGCTCGGTGGCGATCAGGTGGCCCGCGGCGTGCGGGAGCCGGGCCGGCAGGTCGTACACGGAGGCGTGCTTGCGGTGCACCGCGCCGAAGCCGTCACCGACGTAGGAGTCGGCGAGCTCGGCGAGCCGGTCGGCGAAGGCGCCGCGCTCGGCGTCGTCCTTGCTGGTCTCGCCGGGGTTGAAGCGCAGGTTCTCCAGCAGCGCGATCCCGCCGTCGGCCAGGCCCTCGACGGTGGTCCGGGCGCTGTCGCCGATCGTGTCGGTGGCGAACGCCACCTCGGTGCCGAGCAGCTCGGCGAGGCGGGCGGCGACCGGCGCGAGTGAGAACTGCGGGTCGGGGGCGCCCTTGGGGCGGCCGAGGTGCGAGGCGACGATCACCTTGGCGCCGGACTCGGCGAGCTTGGTGATGGTCGGCAGGGCGGCCCGGATCCGGCCGTCGTCGGTGATCGTCTCACCGGCCAGAGGGACGTTGAGGTCGGCGCGGACGAACACCCGCTTGCCGGTCACCTGCCCCTCCGCGAGGAGGTCGTCGATCGTCTTCATCTGGGGGTCTCCTGTGAGCTCAAGCTGGAAGTGGCATGCGAACAGGGCCCGGAGGAGCGCGTCACCGCGCCCCTCCGGGCCCTGTCCCTCACATCGCTGTGCGCGGTCGGAACGCGGTCAGAGCCGGCCGCCGACGAAGACCGTGAGGTCCACGAGGCGGTTGGAGTAGCCCCACTCGTTGTCGTACCAGCCGATGACCTTGACGGACTTGCCCTGGACCATGGTCAGGGAGGCGTCGAAGGTGCAGGAGGCCGGAGTGTTGACGATGTCCGAGGAGACGATCTGGTCCTCGGTGTACTCCAGCAGGCCCTTGAGCTGACCCTCGGCGGCCTTCTGGAAGGCCGCGTTGACCTCGTCCTTGGTGACCTCGCGCTCCAGGTCGACCACCAGGTCGGTGACCGAGCCGGTGGGCACCGGGACGCGCATGGCCAGGCCGTCCAGCTTGCCCTTGAGAGCCGGGATGACCAGGGCGGTGGCCTTGGCGGCACCGGTGGTGGTCGGGATGATGTTCTCCGCGGCGGCGCGGGCGCGGCGCAGGTCCTTGTGCGGGAAGTCAAGGATGCGCTGGTCGTTGGTGTACGCGTGGACCGTGGTCATCAGGCCCTTGACGATGCCGAAGTTCTCCAGCAGCACCTTCGCCATCGGAGCCACACAGTTGGTGGTGCAGGAGGCGTTGGAGATGATGTTGTGGTTGGCGGCGTCGTAGGTGTCGTGGTTGACACCCATGACGATGGTGATGTCCTCGTCCGTGGCGGGCGCCGAGATGATGACCTTCTTGGCGCCGCCCGCGAGGTGCTTGCCCGCGTCGGCGGCCTTGGTGAAGATACCGGTCGACTCGATCACGATGTCGACGCCCAGCTCGCCCCACTTGATGGCGGCGGGGTCGCGCTCGGCGAGCACCTTGATGGTGTGGCCGTCCACGGTGATGGTGTCGGCGGTGTGGCTCACCTCGGCCTTGAGGCGGCCCAGGATGGTGTCGTACTTCAGCAGGTGCGCCGTGGTCGCGGTGTCACCCAGGTCGTTGACAGCCACGATCTCGATGTCCGCGCCCTGTTCCAGGGCGGCGCGGAAGAAGTTACGACCGATGCGGCCAAAGCCGTTGATGCCTACCCGGATCGTCACGAACCGATCTCCTCGCTCAGTTGCCGGAGTCCGTTTCTCCGGCTGCGAAATATGGGATGTCCCCGACCACTGATGAACCCTACCTCGCCCGGCTCTCCGTGGTGACACCGGCCGGGCATGGGATGCGTTCCCCGCCGGGTGCGCCCCCCGAAAGACCCGGGGAACGGCGCGTTCGGCCACGACGCCGCCGCGGCCCGGAGCGCGCCCCGGGCCCGCAGGGACCGTCGCTGCCGGTCCGGGTGCCGGCCGGTGGTGTGCTGGTCGCGCGGTTCCCCGCGCGGCGCGGGCGACCGTCAGCCGACCATCTCGTCGGTGAGGTTCGCCTCCGTGCCGGGCAGCCCGAGGTCGGAGGCGCGCTTGTCGGCCATGGCGAGGAGGCGGCGGATACGGCCGGCCACCGCGTCCTTGGTGAGCGGGGGCTCGGCGAGGGAGCCGAGCTCTTCCAGGGACGCCTGCTTGTGGTCCATGCGCAGCCGCCCGGCCGCGGCGAGGTGTTCCGGTACGTCGTCGCCGAGGATCTCCAGCGCACGCTGCACCCGGGCGCCGGCCGCGACGGCGGCGCGCGCCGAGCGGCGCAGGTTGGCGTCGTCGAAGTTGGCCAGCCGGTTGGCGGTGGCCCGTACCTCGCGGCGCATCCGCCGCTCCTCCCAGGCCAGTACGGAGTCGTGGGCGCCCAGCCGGGTCAGCAGCGCGCCGATCGCGTCGCCGTCCCGTACCACCACGCGGTCCACGTTGCGGACCTCGCGGGCCTTGGCCGGGATCTGGAGCCTGCGGGCGGCGCCGACCAGGGCGAGGGCCGCCTCGGGACCCGGGCAGGTGACCTCCAGGGAGGAGGAGCGGCCGGGTTCGGTGAGCGAGCCGTGGGCGAGGAACGCGCCGCGCCAGGCGGCCTCGGCGTCGCAGGTGGCTCCGGAGACGACCTGCGGGGGCAGGCCCCGGACGGGACGGCCGCGGCCGTCGATCAGGCCGGTCTGCCGGGCGAGCTGGTCGCCGCCGGCCACCACCCGGACCACGTACCGACTGCCGCGGCGCAGGCCGCCGGGGGCCATCACCACCAGGTCGGAGGTGTGGCCGAAGATCTCCAGAACGTCCTTGCGCAGCCGCCGGGCCGCGATCCCGGTGTCCAGCTCCGCCTCGATCACGATCCGACCGCTCACCAGGTGGAGCCCGCCCGCGAAGCGCAGGATCGACGAGACCTCCGCCTTGCGGCAGCAGGTCCGGGTGACGGGGAGCCGGGAGATCTCGTCCTTCACCGCTGCCGTCATCGCCATGGGCCGATCCTTCCACGCATACGAAAAATCCGGTCATACGCGGCGGCCAACAGCTCCGGGTCGTGCCGCGGCCCGTCCGGGGCGGCGACCGGGGCCAGCTCGACCGTACTTCCCAGCCGCTGTGCCGCCTCGGCGAGGCTGTCGCGGTCGGGTACGGCGGCCTCGTCGGCGAGAACCACGTCGATGGTGAGTTTAGGGGCGTGTCGGCCCAAAACCTCCACGTGACGCTGCGGAGAAAACCCGTCGGTCTCTCCGGGCTGCGGCACGAGGTTGAGGGTGAGCACGCGGCGGGCCCGGGTGGACATCAGTGCCTCGGCCAGTTCGGGTACCAGCAGGTGCGGGATGACGGAGGAGAACCAGGAGCCGGGGCCCAGCACCACCCAGTCGGCGTCCATGACCGCCTGTACGGCCTCCGGGACGGCCGGCGGGTCGGCGGGCACGAGCTGGACCTGCTGGACCTCGCCGGGGGTGAGCGCCACGGTGGCCTGGCCGCGCACGGTGGAGACCGACTCGGGCTTCTCGGGGTCGTGGCCGCGCACGATGGCGTGCAGGTCGAGCGGGACGGAGGACATCGGCAGTACCCGGCCGTGCGCCCCGAGCAGCCGGCCGACCCACTCCAGGGCGGCGACCTCGTCGTTGAGCTGTTCCCACAGGGCGACGATCAGCAGGTTGCCGACGGCGTGGCCGTGGAGTTCGCCCTCGCCGTCGAAGCGGTGCTGGACGATCCGGGCCCAGGTCCTGCCCCATTCGTCGTCGCCGCACAGGGCGGCCAGGGCCTGGCGCAGGTCCCCGGGGGGCAGCACGCCGAGCTCGGTGCGGAGCCGGCCGCTGGAGCCGCCGTCGTCCGCGACGGTGACCACCGCGGTCAGATCGCCGGTGATCCGGCGCAGCGCCGCCAGAGAGGCGGACAGCCCGTGGCCGCCACCGAGCGCGACCACTTTGGGCTGTCCTCCGGTGCGGCGGCCGGTCGCCCGGCGCCGCCGCCGACCCGTCCTGATCACTCGCGCCCCATGTCCCTGTGCACCGTCACCGTCTCCACTCCGTCCGCCGCCAGCCGGGCCGACAACCGTTCCGACATCGCCACGCTGCGGTGCTTGCCGCCGGTGCAGCCGACCGCGATGGTCACGTACCGCTTTCCCTCCCGGCGGTAGCCGGTGGCGATGATGTGCAGCAGCTCGGCGTACCGGTCGAGGAACTCCTTGGCGCCGGGCTGGTTGAACACATACGTGGCCACCTCGTCGTTGAGCCCGGTGAAGGGACGCAGCTCCGGCACCCAGTGCGGGTTGGGCAGGAAGCGGCAGTCCACCACCAGGTCGGCGTCGACGGGCAGCCCGTACTTGAATCCGAACGACATGACGGTGGCCCGGAGTTCCGGCTCCTCGTCACCGGCGAACTGGGCGTCGAGCTTGGCGCGCAGTTCGTGCACGTTGAGGCTGGAGGTGTCGATCACCAGGTCGGCGTCACCGCGCAGTTCGCGCAGCAGGTCGCGTTCGGCCGCGATGCCGTCCACGATGCGGCCGGAGCCCTGGAGCGGGTGCGGGCGCCGTACCGACTCGAAGCGGCGGACCAGCGCCTCGTCGGACGCCTCCAGGAAGATGACGCGGCGCTTGACACTCTTGGTGGCGAGGTCGGCGAGGGATTCGCGCAGGTTGTCGAAGAACCGGCGCCCGCGGACGTCCACCACGACCGCGATGCGGGCCACGTTGCCCTGCGAACGCGCGCCGAGGTCGACCATGGTGGGGATCAGGGCCGGGGGCAGGTTGTCGACCACGAACCAGCCCAGGTCCTCCAGGCACTTGGCCGCGGTGCTGCGGCCGGCCCCGGACATGCCGGAGATGATCACCAGTTCCGGGATGGCCTCGATGGCCTCGCCCGCTCCGCCGCCGGTCATATGGGTGTTGTCCTGTTCGTCCTGCTCGCTCATCTGCTCTTCCCCCGATGGTGGGACGGGGCTCCGGCCGCGGGTACGGCCTCGGTCCCGTCTGCTTCTTCCATGATCTCTCCGGTCGCGGTGTTCACCGCGGGTGCGGCCGGAGTCGCGGCTGCCAGCGCCGCGGCGACCGTCTCCGCCGTACGGCGGCCGATCCCCGGGACCTGGCATATCTCCTCGACGGTCGCCGCACGCAGCCGCTTCAGCGATCCGAAGTGCTTGAGCAGCGCCTGCCTGCGGGTCTCGCCGAGGCCCGGCACGGTGTCCAGCGCGCCGGCCCTCATCGACCTGGAGCGCTTGGTGCGCTGGTAGGCGATGGCGAACCGGTGCGCCTCGTCGCGCACCCGCTGGAGCAGATAGAGGCCCTCGCTGGTGCGGGGCAGGATCACCGGGTCGTCCTCGCCGGGCAGCCAGACCTCTTCCAGGCGCTTGGCGAGGCCGCACACCGCGACGTCGTCTATGCCCAGTTCGGCCAGTGCGCGGGCGGCGGCGGCGACCTGCGGCTGCCCGCCGTCCACCACGACGAGCTGGGGCGGGTAGGCGAACTTGCGGGGGCGGCCGGTGTCGGGGTCGACGGGGCCGCCGGCGGCCTCCGCGGTCTCGCCGCCCGGCTCCTCCTCCCACTCGCTCGTGCGCTGCTTCTCCTGGAGGTAGCGGCGGAACCGGCGGGAGATCACCTCGTGCATCGAGCGGACGTCGTCCTGTCCGGCGAACGACTTGATCTGGAAGCGGCGGTACTCGCTCTTGCGGGCCAGGCCGTCCTCGAAGACCACCATGGACGCGACCACGTCGTCGCCCTGGAGGTGGCTGATGTCGTAGCACTCGATCCGCAGCGGCGCGGTGTCGAGGTCGAGGGCGGAGGCGATCTCCTCCAGGGCCCGTGACCGGGTCGTCAGGTCGGAGGCGCGCTTGGTCTTGTGCAGGGCCAGGGCCTGCTGCGCGTTGCGCTGCACGGTGGCCATCAGGTCCTTCTTGTCGCCGCGCTGCGGCACCCGCAGGCTGACCTGGGAGCCGCGGCGGGCGGCGAGCCACTGCGCGAGCGGCTCGGCGGGCTCGGGCAGCGCGGGAACCAGCACCTCCTTGGGGACGCCACCGCTGCCGCCGGACTGCTCGGCGTCACCGGTCTCGTCCCCGTAGAGCTGCTGGAGGGCGTGCTCGACCAGGCCCGCGGTGTCCACCGCCTCGACCTTGTCGGTGACCCAGCCGCGCTGGCCGCGCACCCGGCCGCCGCGGACGTGGAAGATCTGCACGGCCGCTTCGAGTTCGTCCTCGGCGACGGCGATCAGGTCGGCGTCGGTGGCGTCGGCGAGCACCACCGCGTTCTTCTCCATGGCGCGGCGCAGCGCCTCGATGTCGTCGCGCAGCCGGGCCGCCTGCTCGTACTCCAGGGCGGCTGCGGCGTCCTTCATCCGCTGTTCCAGGCGGCGCAGGTGCGTACCGGTGTGACCGGCCATGAAGTCGCTGAACTCCTCGGCGAGTTCGCGGTGGTCCTCGGGGCTGATCCGGCCGACGCAGGGCGCGGAGCACTTGCCGATGTAGCCGAGCAGGCAGGGGCGGCCGATCTGCGCGGACCGCTTGAACACTCCGGCGGAGCAGGTACGGACCGGGAAGACCCGCAGCAGCAGGTCGACGGTCTCGCGGATCGCCCACGCGTGCGCGTACGGACCGAAGTACCGCACGCCCTTGCGCCTGGGACCGCGCATCACCTGGACCCGGGGGAACTCCTCGTGCATGGTGACGGCGAGCGACGGGTAGCTCTTGTCGTCGCGGTACTTGACGTTGAATCGCGGGTCGAACTCCTTGATCCAGGAGTATTCGAGCTGGAGCGCCTCGACCTCGGTGGAGACCACCGTCCACTCCACGGAGGCGGCCGTGGTGACCATGGTGGCGGTGCGCTGGTGCAGGCCGCCGATGTCCTGGAAGTACGAGGACAGGCGCTGGCGCAGGCTTTTCGCCTTGCCGACGTAGATCACCCGGCGGTGCTCGTCCCGGAACTTGTAGACCCCGGGAGAGTCGGGGATCTGTCCCGGCTTCGGTCGGTAGCTGCTGGGGTCTGCCATGGCTCCCACCCTACTGGCGGGATGTGACAAATCCGGTTCCGGCTCGGGCGGCGTCCTGCCGGGGCGCGGGGAACTGCGGCGCTCAGCCATGATGACGCCGCAGCCCGGGACGGACGGGGACCCGCCGGGGCCGTCCCGGTCCTGTCGGGGTACCGGCCGGTATCGGAGGGTGGGCCCGGTCGCGCGGTTCCCCGCCCCTGACGGGGCGCGCTCCTTACGGCTTCGCCACGCGTTTGCGCGACGCCGCCTTCCTGGGCGCGCTCGCGGCGGCCGCCCGCTTGCGGGGGGCCGGCACGGCCGCGTCGCTCACCGCCTCGGGGTTCAGGATCTCCCGCAGGAACTTGCCGGTGTGGCTGGCCGGGATGCCCGCGATCTGCTCGGGGGTACCCTCGGCGACCACCAGGCCACCACCGCTGCCGCCCTCGGGGCCCATGTCGATGACCCAGTCCGCGGTCTTGATGACGTCCAGGTTGTGCTCGATGACGATCACCGAGTTGCCCTTGTCCACCAGCCCGGACAGCACCTTGATCAGTTTGCTGATGTCCTCGAAGTGCAGGCCGGTGGTCGGCTCGTCCAGTACGTAGACCGTCCGTCCGGTGGAGCGCTTCTGCAGTTCGGAGGCGAGCTTCACCCGCTGGGCCTCGCCGCCGGACAGGGTCGGCGCGGACTGCCCCAGGCGCACGTACCCCAGACCGACCTCGTTCAGGGTGCGCAGGTGGCGGGCGATGGTGGGCACCGCCTCGAAGAAGCCCAGCGCCTCCTCGATCGGCATGTCCAGTACCTCGGCGATGGACTTGCCCTTGTAGTGCACTTCCAGGGTCTCCCGGTTGTACCGGGCGCCGTGGCAGACCTCGCACGGCACGTAGACGTCCGGCAGGAAGTTCATCTCGATCTTGATGGTGCCGTCGCCGGAGCAGTTCTCGCAGCGCCCGCCCTTGACGTTGAAGGAGAACCGGCCGGGCAGGTAACCGCGGACCTTCGCCTCCATGGTCTCCGCGAACAGCCTGCGGACGTGGTCGAAGACGCCGGTGTACGTGGCCGGGTTCGACCGCGGGGTGCGGCCGATCGGCGACTGGTCGACGTGCACGACCTTGTCCACCAGGTCGTCGCCGTCCACCCGGGTGTGGCGGCCGGGCACGCTGCGGGCGCCGTTCAGCTCGCGGGCCAGGTGGGTGTAGAGGATGTCGTTGACCAGGGTGGACTTGCCGGAGCCCGAGACGCCGGTGACCGCGGTGAGCACGCCCAGCGGGAAGGAGACGTCGATGTCCCGGAGGTTGTGCTCGCGGGCGCCGTGCACGGTCAGCCGCCGCGCGCGGTCGACGGGGCGGCGCAGTTCCGGGGTGGGGATGGCCCGCCTTCCCGCCAGGTACTGGCCGGTCAGCGACTCCTCGTTGGCCAGCAGCTCCTTGAGCGAGCCGGAGTGCACGACCTTGCCGCCGTGCTCGCCGGCGCCGGGGCCGATGTCGACCACCCAGTCGGCGGTCTTGATGGTGTCCTCGTCGTGCTCCACGACGATCAGGGTGTTGCCCAGGTCGCGGAGGCGTACCAGGGTCTCGATCAGGCGGTGGTTGTCACGCTGGTGCAGACCGATGGAGGGCTCGTCCAGGACGTAGAGCACGCCGACCAGGCCGGAGCCGATCTGGGTGGCGAGCCGGATTCGCTGCGCCTCGCCGCCGGACAGGGTGCCGGCGGCGCGGTTGAGCGAGAGGTAGTCGAGGCCGACGTCGACCAGGAACCGCAGCCGCTCGTTGACCTCCTTGAGCACCCGCTCGGCGATCTTCTTGTCGCGGGCGTCCAGCTTCATGGCGCCCAGGAACTCGGCGCAGTCGCTGATCGACATCGCGGAGACCTCGGCGATGGACTTGTCCATCACGGTGACGGCCAGCACGATCGGTTTGAGCCTGCTGCCCTCGCAGGTGGGGCAGGGCACCTCGCGCATGTACCCCTCGAAGCGCTCCCGGCTGGAGTCGCTCTCGGAGTCCTGGTGACGGCGCTTGACGAACGGGATGGCGCCCTCGAACTGGGCGTTGTAGACCCGCTCGCGCCCGTACCGGTTCCTGTACGCCACACGCACCTCGGACTTGTGGCCGTGGAGCAGGGCCTTCCTGGCACGGGCGGGCAGGCCGGCGAACGGGATGTCGGTACGGAAGCCCAGCTCGGCGGCGAGGCCCTCGACCAGCCGGTCGAAGTAGCCCTTGGACATGCCGCCGTTCCAGGGGGCGATGGCGCCCTCGTCCAGCGACTTCTCCTCGTCCGGGACGATCAGCTCGGGGTCGACCTCCATGCGCGAGCCGATGCCGGTGCACTCGGGGCAGGCGCCGAAGGGTGAGTTGAAGGAGAAGGAGCGGGGCTCCAGCTCTTCGAAGGAGAGGTCGTCGTAAGGACAGTAGAGGTGCTCGGAGAACATCCGCTCGCGCTGCGGGTCGTCCTCCGGGAGGTCCACGAAGTCGAGGATGACCATGCCGCCGGACAGGCCGAGCGCCGTCTCCACGGAGTCGGTGAGGCGACGCTTGGCGGAGTCCTTGACGGTGAGGCGGTCCACCACCACCTCGATCGTGTGCTTCTCCTGCTTCTTCAGCTTCGGCGGGTCGGTGAGCTGGACGGTGGTGCCGTCCACCCGGGCGCGGCTGTAGCCCTTGGTCTGGAGGTCGCCGAAGAGGTCGACGAACTCTCCCTTGCGCTCGCGCACCAGCGGGGAGAGCACCTGGAAGCGGCTGCCCTCTTCCAGCTCCAGCACCCGGTCCACGATGGCCTGCGGGGACTGCCGGGAGATCGGGCGCGCGCACTCGGGGCAGTGCGGCTTGCCGATCCGGGCGAAGAGCAGCCGGAGGTAGTCGTAGACCTCGGT
This sequence comes from Streptomyces sp., assembly GCF_036524955.1. Classification (GTDB taxonomy): domain Bacteria; phylum Actinomycetota; class Actinomycetes; order Streptomycetales; family Streptomycetaceae; genus Actinacidiphila. The sequence continues at coordinate 13,862 of NZ_DATDBG010000311.1, read as the reverse complement.
GATGGTGCCGACGGTGGAGCGCGGGTTGCGCGAGGTGGACTTCTGGTCGATCGAGACGGCCGGCGACAGGCCCTCGATGAAGTCCACGTCGGGCTTGTCCATCTGGCCGAGGAACTGGCGGGCGTAGGACGAGAGCGACTCGACGTACCGGCGCTGCCCCTCGGCGAAGATCGTGTCGAAGGCCAGCGAAGACTTGCCGGAGCCGGACAGCCCGGTGAACACGATGAGCGAGTCCCGTGGCAGGTCGAGGGAGACGTTCTTGAGGTTGTGCTCGCGAGCGCCACGGACGGTGAGTCGATCGGCCACGCCAGTGCGCACCTTTCATAGAAGCGGGGGGGTAGAGGATCGGAGCCCCCAGCCAGCCTAAACGGGGTGCCCTCGGCATTTCTTCCTGGTTGCGGTCGGTGCTGCGGTTCGTACTGCGGCTCGCGCCGCCGCTCCTCGCGGGCCGTTGCGGGTCCTCGCAAGTCGCTGCGAGATCGACCTTATAGCACGGACATTCGATTAACGGTCTCCCGCCGCCAGGTTCACCCGATCGTGTGGCGCGCGCTAGCGTCGTACGTGAGCGCCTGCGTCGTACGCAAGCAGTCGCACGCAAGCACGGGCGCCGTACGGACGGCCGCGTTGCACTGACTGCTGACGTCGTACGTGAGCACGTACCCCTGGAGGCATCGTGACCGTCCAACGACCCGACCCGGAGCGGGACGCCGCCGCCGCACAGGAAGCCACCGCGGAGCTGCTGGCCGCCGTGGCCGCACTGCCCGCGTCCGCCTTCACCGAGCCGTCGCTGCTGCCCGGCTGGACCCGCGGCCATGTACTGACCCACCTCGCCCGCAACGCGGACGGCCTGGCGAACCTGTTGACCTGGGCCCGTACCGGCGTGGAGACCCCGATGTACGCCGACCCCGCAGAGCGCGACAAGGCCATCGAGGCGGGCGCCGATCGCGCCCAGGCCGAGCACCTGGAGGATCTGCACACCTCCGCCGACCGGCTGGCGGAGGAGGTGGACCGGATGCCGCCGGCCGCCTGGGCGGCGCAGGTCTCACTGCGCTCCGGCCGGGTGATCGCGGCGGCCGAGATCCCCTGGCGGCGCCTGGCCGAGCTGCGGCTGCACCACGTGGACCTGGGCATCGGCTACGGCTGCGCCGACCTGCCCGACGACTTCGCGGCCCGGGAACTGGCCTGGCTCCTCGACGACCTGACCGCCCACGAGGGCATCGCCGCCGTACGCCTGCACGACACCGGTAGCGGACAGAAGTGGACTCTCGGCGCCGCCACCGAACCCGACCTCACCGTCACCGGTTCCCGCCACGCCCTGCTCGCCTGGGTCTCCGGCCGCAGCAAGGGCGAGGACCTGTCCGTCAACCCCGAGGAGGCGCCGCTGCCCGCCCTGCCCCCGCTAGGCTGACGCCATGGCGTACACGGGAGAGGTCTCGGTCGGGGGTACCCCCGACGTGCACGAACTGGGAGACCTCATCATCACCAAGGTCGCGGTCGGCCCGATGGACAACAACGCGTACGTACTGCGTTGCCGCGCCACCGACGAGCAGCTTCTGATCGACGCGGCGAACGAGCCGCGCACCCTCCTGGAGGTCATCGGCGCGGACGGCCTCGCCGCCGTCGTCACCACGCACCGCCACGGCGACCACTGGCAGGCCCTCGCCGACGTCGTCTCCGCCACCGGCGCGCGCACGTTCGCCGGCCGCGCGGACGCCGAGGGCATCCCCGTCCCCACCGACGTCCTCGTCGACGACGAGGACACCATCGCGTTCGGCCACATCCGGCTCACCGCCCGCCACCTCGTCGGCCACACCCCGGGCAGTATCGCCCTCCTCTACGACGACCCGCACGGCCACCCCCACCTCTTCACCGGCGACTGCCTCTTCCCGGGCGGCGTCGGCAACACCTTCCAGGACCCGGCCGCCTTCACCTCCCTCCTCTCCGACGTCACCACCAGACTCTTCACCCCCCTCCCGGACGAGACCTGGGTCTACCCGGGCCACGGCAAAGACACCACCCTCGGCACGGAACGCCCTTACCTCGAGGAATGGCGCCAACGGGGCTGGTAGCCCGGCAGAACGCGACACGTGAGCGGGGTGTGGGCGTTCCCCGAAACGGATCGGCCCCCCGCCCGGATCTACCGGGCGGGGGGCCGATCCGCGCGCGAAGGCGCGCGTCAGCGCATACGGGAGGGGACGCGGGGCCCCGCGGGGAAAGCGGCCTCAGACATCCGCGGTCTCCTCCTCGTGCTTCGGCGAGGCCGACGCTTCCGCCTCCTGCCGACGCGCCGCGACCAGGCTGGTGACGGTCGTCACCGCGAGGACGGCCACGATGACGCCGAGGGAGACCGGGATCGAGATCTCCGGTACGTGCACGCCGGTCTCGTGCAGCGCGTGCAGCACCAGCTTGACGCCGATGAAGCCGAGGATCACGGAGAGCCCGTACGACAGGTGGACCAGTTTCTTCAGCAAGCCGCCGATGAGGAAGTAGAGCTGCCGCAGGCCCATCAGCGCGAAGGCGTTCGCGGTGAAGACGATGTACGGGTCCTGGGTGAGACCGAAGATCGCCGGGATCGAGTCGAGGGCGAAGAGGACGTCCGTCGTGCCGATCGCGAGCATCACGATGAGCATCGGCGTCATCAGCCGCTTGCCCCGCTCCATGACGAACAGCCGGGTGCCGTGGTACTGGTCGGTGGACGGTATGCGCCGCTCGACCGCCTTGAGCAGCCGGTTCTCCTCGAACTCGGCGGACTCCTCCTCCGAGCGCGCTTCCTGGACCAGTTTCCAGGCGGTCCAGATCAGGAAGGCGCCGAACAGGAAGAAGACCCAGGAGAAGCTGGCGATGATGGTGGCGCCGGCGGCTATGAAGACGGCCCGCAGCACGAGCGCGATGAGGACGCCGACGAGCAGGACGCGCTGCTGGTACGCGGACGGCACCGCGAACTTCGCCATGATCAGGACGAAGACGAAGAGGTTGTCGACGCTGAGCGACTTCTCGGTGATGTACCCGGCGAAGAACTCGCCGGACGGCTGCCCACCCGCGAAGACCAGCAGGCCGAGACCGAAGAGCCCGGCGAGCACGACCCAGACCACCGTCCAGATGCCGGCCTCGCGCACGGAGACGTCGTGCGGGGTGCGGCCGATGGCGAAGTCGGCGGCGATCAGGGCGCACAGTCCTGCGATGGTGAGCGCCCACAGGGTGAGCGAGACGTCCACGGTTCCTCCGGCAGATGGGTACGGCAACTGGCACGTGTCAGCGCAACTGTCAGCGTCGTCGCTGCCGGAGCTCGCCTCACATGTCGATGGACGGCGTCAACCGACCACCGGAGAGCCTCACTCCGCGAAATCGAGGGTACATGAATGCCCAAGGAATGGTAAAAATTCCACCAAGTCAGCAGGTCGGAGGCATGCCAAGGTACAGAGGGTTCGGAGCTCCGAAAAGAGATGAAGGCATCGATCGGGTGACACGCGCCCGGCCGTGTCAGGCTGCCGCGCGGGCGCGGGAAACGCGGGTGCAGGAACGCAGGCAGCAGCCACCCGGGCGCTCGCAGATGTGGGCGTACGCGCATCGGCCGGGAACCCCGCCCCCGGGTCCCCGGCCGATGCGTACGCCCCGTCCCGTCGAGCGCCGTCGGTGCTACGTCCCGAAGGCCGGCCGCGCCGCCGCGAGCTGCCGCAGCACCTGCGCGAGTACCTGGCTGCCCGGCGGCACGAGCGCCGGCTCGTACGTCCAGGCGTGCCCGACCCACGGGTCGGCGAGGTGGTCGCTGGGCAGCGGGGTGAGCCGCAGCATCGACCGCCAGAGCGGATCGAGCACCGGGCCGTACGCGGACGCGTCCTCGCGGTCGGCCACCAGCATCAGGTGGACGCCGACCGCGGGGCCCTCGTCGGCGAGGTAACGCAGCTGGTTGACCGCCCGGTCGTCGAAGCCGTACGGGAACTCGTTGACGATCAGCAACTGCTGGGCGGTGTCGAAGCCGGGCGGCAGCGCGTCGGCTGCGTCGCCGCGCAGCGCCATGTGCAGCAGATCGACCCGTCCGGTGAGGCGGCCGAGCAGGTCGCTGACCCCGGCGGCGCCGGCGGCGGGCGGCGGCAGTACGAGGGCGCCGCCGGCGTGCAGCGGCGCGAGCGCGGGGGCACCGGAACCAGCCGGGTCCAGGGCGTGCACGGCGAACCCGCCCACCGGGTAGGAGGCGAGCAGCCGGGCGGCGAGCGCCACCGCGGTCTCCATGGCCAGCCGCCGGTCCTCCGCGCTGTCGATCCACAGGCCGCGCTCCAGCGGGAGCCGGGCCAGCAGGGGTATGCGCAGCTCGGGCGCTTCGGACAGGGAGAGGCTGCCGAGGCGGACCGCGAGCGGGGCTTCGGTGGGCACCCGGTAACCGTGCCATGCCGGGTTCTCCCAGCCGGCGAAGGCGGGCGGCAGCGCTGGTTCGACCACCTCGGACTCGGCGGCGAGCTGGGCGAGGTCGCGGTCGAGTACGGCGCGGGCCTGGTCGATCAGCGCGAGCCGCCTGGCCTCGGCCTGCTCGCGGGCGGACTCGGCGCCGGCGCCGCCGCGGGTGCGGGGGTCCGCGAGCAGCCGGTCCAGATCCTGCTCGTACCGCGACTGCGCGAAGTCCTCGGCGCTGCGGTAGGCGGCGACGGACCGGGCCAGGTCCTCGAACATCCCCCACACCTGGTTGTGCAGCCGCTCCTCCATCGTCCAGCCGGTGGCGTCCCCCGCGACGGGCACGGGCGGGGTCCCGGCTCCCGCTGCGGCACCCGCTCCGGCCCCGGCTTCCGCTCCGGCCGGGGCGGAAGAGGCGGAGGGCACGGACTCCGCACGCCGGCCCGGGTGCCGGTAGTCGACGCCAGTCGTGGCCTCCCCGTCGGCCCGGGCGGGCGCGGTCACCGAACGGGAGCGCCCCCGGTCCACCGCCGCGTGGATCTTCTCCGCCACCGCGGCCGGCTCCGGTACGCCCAGGTCGAGCAGGAGCGCGGGGAGCCCGCCCTGGAACCCCTGGCCGACCGCGCGTACCTTCCACGCGCCCTGCCGCCGGTAGAGCTCCACGGCGAGCAGGGCGGTCTCCGCGCCGAGACCGGTGATGGTGAAACCGGCTGCCACGGTGCCCTCGGTGGTGGTGACGGCGAGGTGCGGGGCGGGGGCGGCCCCGAAGTTCAGGGGTCCGCCCGGGCGGCCTTCGGGCAGGGCGAGCAGGACATGCACCCGGTGCACCGATTCGGGCATCGCGCCGAGGTCCACCGCGAGCCGTTGGTCGGCTGCGGCCTGCCGGGGCACGTCGACACCGGGAAGCTGCGGCTCGCCGGGATGGGCGAGCCACCCCGGCGGGCCCGGCTCCCGGCCGTCCGGTTCCGGCCCGCCCGCGCCCCGGCCGCCGACGATGCGGCCCTGCTCGTCCCCGAGAGTGACCGCGGCCACCACCTGGGTGCCCGCGGACACCCGGATCTCCAGCCGGTTGCCGGGCAGCGGATGGTTCTGCCCGCGGATCAGTTCGGCTGTCATGTCCGCCGCCCCCGTTTCCGTTGTCTCGTGATCCGTGTGGTCGAGGGCTGACGCACGAACTCACGCAGTGGCCGGCCGATGGACCCCTCCTACCCGAAGGCGGGCAAGAAGGGAAAGGCCGTCCGCGGAGTGAGTGAGCACGAAGCCCGGGTGAACCATCGCCGGGCTGACGCACGAACTCACGCAGTGGCCGGCCGATGGACCCCTCCTACCCGACGCGCCGACCCGCTACAGGGCGGGCAGGATGGCCGGGATCAGGTCCTGGAAGGTGCGCCCGTTGGCGGGCGTGCCGATCGCGGTCATCGACCAGCCGTCCGAGCCGCGCTGGACCTTGGCCATGATCTGCGCGGTGTACGCGCCACCGCCGGTGAGCGTGTACCGCGCGAGTTCCTCACCGGTCGTCTCGTCCACCAGGCGGCAGAACGCGTTCTGCACCTCGGCGAAGCTCTGGCCGGTGAAGGAGTTGACGGTGAAGACGATCTGGTCGACGTGGACCGGGACGCGCTGGAGGTCGACCAGGATCGACTCGTCGTCGCCGCCCTGTCCGGCGCCACCGACCACGTTGTCCCCGGTGTGCCGGACCGAGCCGTCGTCACTGGTGAGGTGCTGGAAGAAGACCACGTCCACCGGCTGCTTGTCGGCGAAGAGCACGGCGGAGGCGTCCAGGTCGACCTCCCTGGTGCGGCTGCCGAAGAGCCCGCGGCGCGGCGCGGCCTGCCAGCCGAGCCCCATCCTGACCGCGGTCAGCTTCCCCCCGTCGGCCTTGCTCAGGCTGATCCTCTGGCCCTTGGTCATATTGACCGTCACGCGCTGTCCCCTCTCACCGTGCACTTCGCTGTGCGGTATTCCGTTTCGCGGTTGTCCCGCACCCTAACAAGACGCCGGCCGACGGTATCCCGGTTCGTCACCCGGAGATTTCAGCCGATTCGTGGCCGGTTCCCGGCCGGCCGCCCGTACGAGCGTCCCGTACACCCCCTGTGTGTCCCGTCAGGCGATCCCCGCCTCCCGCATCTGCCGCAACTCCTTCTTCAGCTCGCCGAGTTCGTCCCGGAGCCGGGCGGCGACCTCGAACTGGAGCTCGGCGGCTGCGGCGTGCATCCGGTCGGTGAGCTCGCCGATGAGGCCGGCCAGCTCCTCGGCGGGCAGCGAGGCGGTGGCGCGCTTCTCGCCGCCCCGCCCGGACAGGCCGGGCACCGGCGCCTTGCCGCGGGAGCGCTGCCGCCCGGAGCCGAGCAGTTCGTCGGTGTCCGCGTCCTCCCGGGCGAAGGAGTCCAGGATGCCGGCGATCTTCTTACGCAGCGGCTGGGGATCGATGCCGTTCTCGGTGTTGTACGCGATCTGCTTCGCGCGTCGGCGGTTGGTCTCGTCGATGGCCTTCTCCATCGCCTGCGTGGTCCGGTCCGCGTACATGTGCACCTGGCCCGACACGTTGCGGGCGGCGCGGCCGATGGTCTGGATCAGGGAGGTGCCGGAGCGCAGGAAGCCCTCCTTGTCGGCGTCGAGGATGGCGACCAGCGACACCTCGGGCAGGTCCAGGCCCTCCCGCAGCAGGTTGATGCCGACCAGGACGTCGTACTCGCCGGCCCGCAGTTCGCGCAGCAGCTCGACCCGGCGCAGGGTGTCGATGTCGCTGTGCAGGTAGCGCACCTGGATGCCGAGTTCCAGCAGGTAGTCGGTGAGGTCCTCGGCCATCTTCTTGGTGAGGGTGGTGACCAGCACGCGTTCGTTCTTCTCGGTGCGCAGCCGGATCTCGTGCACCAGGTCGTCGATCTGGCCCTCGGTGGGCTTCACGACGACCTCGGGGTCGATCAGCCCGGTGGGGCGGATGATATGCTCGACCACGCCGTCGCCGCGCGAGAGCTCGTACGGCCCGGGGGTCGCGGACAGGTAGACGGTCTGGCCGACCCGGTCCAGGAACTCCTCCCACTTCAGCGGCCGGTTGTCGAGTGCGGACGGCAGCCGGAAGCCGTGGTCGACCAGGGTGCGCTTGCGGGACGCGTCGCCCTCGTACATCGCGCCGATCTGCGGCACGGTGACATGCGACTCGTCGATGACCAGCAGGAAGTCCTCGGGGAAGTAGTCGATGAGGGTGTCGGGCGCGGAGCCCCCCTCACGGCCGTCGATGTGCCGTGAGTAGTTCTCGATGCCCGAGCAGGTGCCGATCTGCCGCATCATCTCGATGTCGTACGTGGTGCGCATCCGCAGCCGCTGGGCCTCCAGCAGCTTGCCCTGCTTCTCCAGCAGCGCGAGCTGGCTCTCCAGCTCCTTCTCGATGCCGGAGATCGCCCGTTCCATGCGCTCGGGTCCCGCCACGTAGTGGCTGGCGGGGAAGACGTAGATCTGGCGGTCCTCGGTGATGACCTCGCCGGTGAGCGGATGCAGGGTGTACAGCGCCTCGATCTCGTCGCCGAACATCTCGATGCGGACGGCCAGTTCCTCGTAGACCGGGAAGATCTCGACGGTGTCGCCGCGGACCCGGAAGGTGCCGCGGGTGAAGGCCAGGTCGTTGCGCGTGTACTGGATGTCGACGAACTTGCGCAGCAGCCGGTCGCGGTCGATCTCGTCCCCGACGTTCAGCCGGACCATCCGGTCGATGTACTCCTGCGGGGTGCCGAGGCCGTAGATGCAGGAGACCGAGGCGACCACGACGACGTCCCGCCGGGTCAGCAGCGAGTTGGTGGCGGAGTGGCGCAGCCGCTCCACCTCCTCGTTGATGGAGGAGTCCTTCTCGATGTAGGTGTCCGTCTGCGGGACGTACGCCTCCGGCTGGTAGTAGTCGTAGTACGAGACGAAGTACTCGACCGCGTTGTTCGGCAGCAGCTCGCGGAACTCGTTGGCGAGCTGCGCGGCCAGCGTCTTGTTCGGCGCCATGACGAGGGTGGGGCGCTGGAGCCGTTCGATCATCCAGGCAGTGGTGGCGGACTTGCCCGTGCCGGTCGCGCCGAGCAGCACGACACCCTGCTCACCCGCGGAGATACGACGTTCGAGGTCGTTGATGGCGGTCGGCTGGTCGCCGCTCGGCTGGTAATGGCTGACGACCTGGAAGGGCGCCACACTGCGTTCGATGTCTGATACGGGCCGCATGACACCACCGTACGACCCCGCACTGACATCGACGGTCGCAGCCGGGTCCGGGCGGCCGTGGAGCCCCCGCCGAGGCGGTCGCACGGCGGCGGGAGGACGGCGGTGGGAGGACGGCGGGGACGAACGGGGCCCCGCTGTCGGACCCCGGCCCTACGCTGGGCGGCGTGACGAACGTTGCGTGGACGGTGCGGGACACCCCGGTCGGGCCGCTGCTGCTGGCGGGTACGGACGCGGGGCTCGCTCTCGTGTGCTTCCGGGCCGAGGAGGCGACGGTACAGCGCGCCCTGGAGTCGGTGCAGCGGCGGCTCGCCTGCGTGCCGGTGGCGGACGCGGAGCTCCTCGCACCGGTCACCGCCCAGCTCGACGCGTACTTCGAGGGCACGCTGCGGGAGTTCTCACTGGACCTCGACTGGTCACTGATCACGGGTTTCGCCCGGCGGGTGCTGCGCGAGCTGGCGACGACCGTGCCGTACGGGACGGTCGTCGCCTACCAGGACCTGGCCGAGCGGGTCGGCGAGCCGGGCGCGGCCCGGGCGGTCGGCTCCGCGATGGGCGCGAACCCGCTGCCGGTCGTCGTGCCGTGCCACCGCGTGATCGAGAGCGACGGCGGCATAGGCGGCTTCGGCGGCGGTCTGGAGATCAAGCGCTCACTGCTGGCCCTGGAGGGCGTCCTGCCCGCGCCCCTCTTCTGAGCGGCCCGGGAAGGGTCAGTGCGCGTCGAAGCGGGCCGCGGCCACGTAGTCGGGGCGCGGGTCGAGCGCGGCGGCCAGCCTGAAGTGGCGCTGGGCCTCGTCCGCGCGGTTGGCGCGCTCCAGCGTGCGGGCGAGCGCGAAGTGCGCGAACGCGTTGTCCGGCTCGCGCTCCAGGACGATCTGGAACTCCAGTTCCGCCGGCCGCAGTTGGGCGGCGGCGAAGAAGGCACGGGCGCGCAGCAGGCGCGCCGCGGTGTTCTCGGGATGCGCGGCTATCACGGAGTCGAGCAGCTTGACGGCGCCGCGCGGGTCACGCGCGGCCAGGAGCTGCTCCGCGGCGCGGTAGTCGATGACGTGCGTCTCGGGGGTCCGCTCGGCCAAGGCCGCCTCCCTGATTCGGGCACGGGGTGACGACTGATCGTCTGGTCAGACATACCCAACGTCTCCGGCGACAACACCATTCCCCGGGGGTTGCGCCCCTTGTGGGCCCCCGCCCGCGCCGACCACGCGAAAAAACGGCCTGCACGGCCCCGCCGCCGGCGCGACCGTACGACCCCCGTCGAACCCCCGGCACCCGTGCCGCCGGCACCCCCACCGCACCCCCTAGGCTGTCGCGCATGCTGACAGTGGGGCTGACCGGCGGCATCGGGGCCGGCAAGAGCGAGGTGGCGCGGCTGCTCTCGTCCTACGGGGCGGTGCTGGTGGATTCCGACCGGATCGCCCGCGAGGTCGTGGAGCCCGGCACGGAGGGGCTGAGGGCCGTGGTGGCGGAGTTCGGCCCGGAGATCCTGACCCCCGAGGGCGGCCTGGACCGTCCGGGACTCGGCGCGATCGTCTTCGCCGACGAGGAGCGCCGCCGGGCGCTCAACGCGATCGTCCATCCCCTGGTCGGCCGGAGAGCCGCCGAACTCCAGGGGGCCGCGGGCCCGGATGCGATCGTCGTCCACGACGTGCCGCTGCTGACCGAGAACGGCCTCGCACGCCTGTACGACCTGGTGGTCGTCGTGGACGCGCGGCCCGCCACCCAGCTCGACCGTCTGGTCCGCCTGCGCGGCATGACCGAAGCGGAGGCCCGCTCCCGGATGGCCGCCCAGGCCACCCGTGAGCAGCGCCTCGCGATCGCGGACCTGGTGATCGACAACGACGGCCCGCTCGAGTCGCTGGAACCCCAGGTCCGTGCCGTGTGGGACACGCTGAGGGAGCGCGCCGCCCACTGCTGACCCGCGGGGTGACCCGCAAGGCGACCAGGGGCGTGCGGAGCCGCACCGGCTCGGCGACCGCCGCCCGAGCGCGGGGCCTACCGCCCGTCGTCCTCCCGGTCGGCCAGGAAGCGTTCGAACTCCGCGGCGAGATCGTCGGCCGAGGGCAGGTCGACCGGCTCGGCGATGAGGCTCTCGCGGGTCTGCGCGCCGGCCACCGCGTCGTACTGGTTCTCCAGGCCGCGGACGACCGAGACCAGTTCGCCGTCGCCCTCGGCGACCTGCCGGTCGATCTCGACCCGTACGGTGTGTGCCTCGTTGCGCAGCGCGTGCGCGATCTCGGGGAGGACGAGGCCGGTGGCGGCGGTGATCGTCTCCAGCACGGCCAGGGCCGCGTCCGGGTACGGGGAGCGGGCCAGGTAGTGCGGTACGTGGGCGGCGACGCCCAGCACGTCACGGCCGGCCTCGGCGAGCCGCAGTTCGATCAGGGCGGCGACGCTGCCTGGAACCTGGGCCTCCTCGAACCAGGCACGGTGGCCGGGCATCAGGTCGACCCGGTTGCCGTGCGGGGTCAGGCCCACCGGGCGGGTGTGGGGGACGCCCATCGGGATGCCGTGGAAGTTGATGGCCATCCGGACACCGAGCCGTTCGATGACCTGGAGGACGGCACTGGCGAACCGCTCCCATTCCACGTCCGGCTCCTGGCCGGTGAGCATCAGGAACGGGGTGCCGGTGGTGTCGCGGACCAGGTAGAGATCGATGGCCGGTGCCTCGTACGACGCCCAGTGGTCGCGTTCGAAGGTCATCAGCGGGCGGCGGGCGCGGTAGTCCACCAGGCGGTCGGCGTCGAACTGTGCGATGAGCTGGTTGTCGAGGCGGTCCAGCACCTGCTGGGTGATCTGTTCGCCGGTCTCGCCGGCGTCCATGTACCCCTCGAAGTGGTACAGCAACACGGGCCCGGCGTCACCGACCGCCTCGTCGACAATCTCGGCCCCGCCCGGCACGTACTCGTACAGTCCCTGCGGATCCAGCACGGTGATCGTCCTCCTCGCTCTCTGTCACGCACAACGAACAGAACCGGCTCGCCATTCCCACCCCACCACCCGAAAACCGGTTTCCGCACTCCCGGAGCGACCGGGTGAGGACCGGAGCCTCCCGGAGAACCCCCAGGATCCCTTGAGAACCGCGTCCGCGCACTGCGGGCCCGCGGTGCGTGTTCCGGCTAGCGGAGGGCGGTCAGGACTGGCCGCCGGCGAGCTTCTCGCGGAGAGCGGCAAGGGCCTCGTCGGAGGCGAGGGCGCCGGAGTTGTCGTCGGACTCCGAGGAGTAGGAGCCGCCGCCGGTGCCGCCGCCCGGGGCAGGCGTGGCGGAGCCGGCCTCGGCCGCCGCCTGCTCGTCGGCCTCGCGGCTCTTGATGACCTGCGCCTGGTGCTGCTCGAAGCGGGCCTGGGCCGTGGCGTACTGGCCCTCCCACTCCTCGCGCTGCTTGTCGTACCCCGGCAGCCAGTCGTTGGTCTCGGGGTCGAAGCCCTCGGGGTAGATGTAGTTGCCCTGGTCGTCGTAGGACGCGGCCATGCCGTACAGGGTCGGGTCGAACTCGACCGAGGCCGGGTCGGCGCCGAACGACTCGTTCGCCTGCTTGAGCGACAGCGAGATCCGGCGGCGCTCCAGGTCGATGTCGATGACCTTGACGAAGATCTCGTCGTTGACCTGGACGACCTGCTCCGGGATCTCCACGTGACGCTCGGCCAGCTCGGAGACGTGCACCAGACCCTCGATACCCTCCTCCACGCGGACGAACGCACCGAACGGCACCAGCTTGGTGACCTTGCCGGGCACGATCTGCCCGATCTGGTGGGTCCGGGCGAAGGCCTGCCACGGATCTTCCTGAGTCGCCTTGAGGGACAGCGAGACGCGCTCGCGGTCCATGTCGACGTCGAGCACCTCGACGGTGACCTCCTGGCCGACCTCGACCACCTCGGACGGGTGGTCGATGTGCTTCCAGGACAGCTCCGAGACGTGCACCAGGCCGTCCACCCCACCGAGGTCGACGAAGGCGCCGAAGTTGACGATGGAGGAGACGACACCCGAGCGGATCTGGCCGCGCTGCAGGGTGTTGAGGAAGGTGTGCCGCACCTCGGACTGGGTCTGCTCCAGCCAGGCACGCCGCGACAGGACCACGTTGTTGCGGTTCTTGTCCAGCTCGATGATCTTCGCCTCGAGCTCCCGGCCCACGTACGGCTGGAGGTCCCGAACACGGCGCATCTCGACCAGCGACGCCGGCAGGAAGCCGCGCAGCCCGATGTCGAGGATGAGGCCACCCTTGACCACCTCGATGACGGAGCCGCGGACGACACCGTCGTCCTCCTTGATCTTCTCGATGGTGCCCCAGGCACGCTCGTACTGAGCGCGCTTCTTCGAGAGGATCAGGCGGCCTTCCTTGTCCTCCTTCTGGAGGACGAGGGCCTCGACGTACTCGCCGACCGACACGACCTCTGCGGGGTCGACATCGTGCTTGATGGAGAGTTCGCGGGAGGGGATGACCCCCTCCGTCTTGTAGCCGATGTCGAGCAGGACCTCGTCGCGGTCGACCTTGACGATCGTGCCCTCGACGATGTCGCCATCGTTGAAGTACTTGATCGTCTTGTCGATGGCGGCGAGGAAGTCCTCCTCCGACCCGATGTCGTTGATCGCGACCTGGGGCGTGGTCGAGGCGGCGGAGGAGAAGGTGGTGTCGGTGGACATGTAGTGGGGTGCTCCGGTAGTGGATGTTCGACTGGTGGGGCTCTGATGTGGGACTGACTGTGACGTGGTGCTGTCACCCTGTTCTGGCTGTGACGTGCTGATTCGTGCTGAATGGTGATGACGACGTGCGTGAGCACGTGGCCTTACGGTGGAGCGTGGCGCACGGCAGGACGACGGTCTGCGAGCAGGCGCCACGTTGACCACAGTGCGTGGACGATGCTACGCGGCCCGGTGTGGCCGGGGCAACGCGCCCCCGCCTCCGAACAGCGGAGATACACGGGCACGATGGCCAGGTGGACACGGGGAGCCCGAGTGCCGAGGAGAAGCTCGGCACGGCGGCCGTCGCGCGCCGCGCCGTCGGCTCCGCGGAGTCGCAACGGGCGAGCCGCGCCTGGTGGGACGCCGACGCCGACGACTACCTGACCGAGCACGGCGCGGACATCGGCGACGTCGACCTCGTCTGGTGCCCGGAGGGCCTGCGGGAAGCCGACGCGCGCCTGCTGGGCGACGTGTCCGGGCGCCGCGTTCTGGAGGTCGGCTGCGGGAGCGCGCCGTGCGCGCGCTGGCTCGCGACCCAGGGCGCATGGCCGGTGGGTCTGGACCTCTCGGGCGAGATGCTGCGACACGCTGCCCGCTTCAA
>NZ_DATDBG010000310.1:0-6954 GCF_036524955.1 Streptomyces sp. | reverse complement strand
GTCGGCCTGGTCGAGCGCACCGGTCCGGTGCGCGGCGCCCGCGCCCGCGGTGGCCGGTTCTCGCTGTCGTCCTGGATGCCGCAGGGCGAGGACCCGCTCTTCGACGAGCCGGGACCGCGCGGGCGGCGGCGTATCGCGGTGGCCACGGTGTGCTCGCTTCTGGTCCTGGCCGCACTGGTCTGGGCCGGGCTCCACCAGTTCGCCGCCAAGGGGCAGCTGGACGCCGACAAGTGGCGCCTGTTCGTCCAGTGGCCGGTGGTCCGGTACCTGCTGACCGGGCTGTGGGCGACCGTCCACATCACGCTGGTCAGCGGCGCGCTGGCGCTGCCGCTGGGCGCCCTGCTGGCGCTGACCCGCCTGGCGCGCACCCGGCTGCTGCGCTGGCCCGCCGGCGTCTACGTCGAGGTGATGCGGGCCGTCCCGCTGCTGCTGCTGATCTACGTTTTCCTGCTCGGCCTGCCCAACGCAGGGGTCCGCCTGCCGCTGTTCTGGATGCTGGTCTGGCCGATCGTGCTCACCAACGCCGCCGTCTTCGCGGAGATCTTCCGTGCCGCGGTCCGCGCCCTGCCGGCCGGGCAGACGGAGGCCGGGCACGCGCTGGGGCTGGGCCACTGGCCGACGATGCGCCTGATCGTCCTGCCCCAGGCCGTCAGGCAGGCCTCACCGTCCCTGATCAGCCAGCTCATCCGGCTGCTCAAGGACAGCACGCTCGGCTACGTCGTCAGCTTCCTGGAACTCCTCAACTCGGCCAAGGTACTCGGCGAGTTCAACCACACGGTCGTCCAGAGCTATCTGGTCGTGGCCTTCGTCTACGTACTGGTCAACGCCGCGCTGGCCTTCGCGGCCGGCCAGTTGGAGCGCCGGGTCGCCGGCCGGAGCCCCGGCACCGGCTGACCGACCCGGTCCACAACCCCCGGGGGTCCCGTCAGAGCGGGACGGGGCTCCCGGGCGTCGCCGGGCCGCGGTGCCGCACGCGGTTGCGGGACGCCGCCCTCGGCCGGATGCCCCGGGCCCGGGTCATGGGCCCCGTGTTTCCGGCCCTCCGTGTCGGGCCGGGAGCGCCGACCGCCCGCACCCAGCCCCGTACCTCCGCCATCCCTCGATCAGCCGGCCCGCCCGCCGCGGACACACCGCCGGCCGTCCGTCATGCCCCGAACCACCTGTCTCCCTCAGCGAGTGCCAGCCGCGCGGCACGGTGCCTCACCGTGCCGCGGTCCACCGTGCGATGAAAAGAGTGCTCACCATGTGCCGACTTCTCGGTGCTGTCGCCAGGCAGCCCGCCGCCGTCAGCGAACTGCTGGCCGAAGACCTCGACCCGTTCCTCGAGTTGGCCTGCGAGCACGCCGACGGCTGGGGTCTGGCCTTCCGCGACGCCACTCACGCCGTGAAGGCCGTCAAGGAGCCCGTACGGGCCGACGTCAGCCCGATTCTGCGTCCGCTGCTCGACGAGTGCACGACCGACGCGGCGCTGCTGCACCTGCGGATGGCGAGCCCGCAGTTCCCGGTCTCCGTGCCCAACACCCACCCGTTCGGCGACACAAGCGCCGCCTTCGCGCACAACGGCGACTTCAACCCCGCCACCTGCCTGGACGACGTGATCGGCCCCACCCTGCTCGTCACCGCCGAGGGCGACACCGACAGCGAGCGGTACTACCTCGCCGTGCGGCGGTACATGGACGACGGCATGGAACCCGCCAAGGCGCTGCGGCAGACCGCTGACGACATACGCTCCCTGGCGACCCGGTTCGCCGCCCTGAACTGCCTCCTGCTCACCCCGTCCGCCCTGTACGCGTACACCGAGCACGACCCGCACTCCGAGGTCATCGAGCGCCGGGGAGCGGGCTACTTCGGGCTGCACTACCGACAGGACAGCGGCAGGGTCGTGGTGGCCTCCACGGGGTGGGCGCAGCCCGAGCCGCGGTGGACCGCGCTCCCCGAACGGCACGTCCTGGAGATCCGCCGCGACGACCTGGAGATCGTGGTGCACGGCGCGTGACGGGAAGCCGCGTGCCTGTTCCGGCCGGGGGGTGAGCCGGGCGAGCCGCGCGTGCCGAAGCACCTGGTGAGTATCCTGGTCACCTCCCGCTCGGTGACAGGCCGTCCGGAGAAACGAGTCGGCTGGTCCGTCCGCCGCGTCCCGGTGCACGCGGCCCGTCCGGGAAACCGGGAACCCGCCGCCGGTCCGGGTATGCGGCGGGCACCGCGTCCAGGCAGGATGGTCCCTGTCGTACCCGCGCGAACGCGCTCCGGCGCACCGGGCGGCACCAGGACTGAGGAGGATCGGGCGTGGCACGCCAGCTCATGACCGTCGGCCAGGACGGCACCGGCGACTACCCGACGATCGGCGACGCGCTCGCCCGGGCCCGCTCCGGCGCGCTCATCCGCGTACGGCCCGGCAGTTACCCCGAGAACCTCACCGTGCGGACCCGGGTCAGCATCGTGGCCGACGGCCCGCGCGGCAGCGTGGAGATCGCCCCCCACCGGGGCAGCGCCGTCACCCTCGCCGCGGACGCCGTCATGCTCACCGACCTCGTACTGCGCGGCGGCGAGGGCGACCTGCCGGTGATCGACGCGGTCCGCGGGCAGGCCGCCCTGGACGGCTGCGAGGTGCTGGGCACCGGCTGGACCGCGCTCCTCAGCCGCGACAGCGGTTCGCTGGCGATGCGCGGCTGCCGGGTCAGCAACCCGGCCGGCGCCGGCATCGTCGAGGCCGGCTCGGCGGGCAGCGTGATCGAGGACTGCCTCATCGAGCACCTCGGCACCTCCGCCGTCGTCATCACCGAGCAGGGCAGGGCCACCGTGCGCGGCTGCCGGATGCGCGACGCCCGGGGCAACGGCGTCCTCGCCAACGGCCAGTCCCGCGGCTCCGTCGAGGACTGCGAGATCTCGTCCACCGACAAGCCCGCCGTGGCCCTGGAGGGCGCCACCGGCGTCGGCCTGATACGAACGCTGGTCAAGGACTCCGCGATCGGCGTCTACCTCGCCAGCACCGCCCGTACGGTGCTCGAAGAGGTCCACGTGTACGACACGTCCGCCCACGGGATCGTCGTGGCGGCCCGCTCCGACCCGCAGGTGTCGCGCTGCGACACCGCCCGTACGCGCGGCAGCGGCCTGTTCGTCACCGGCCGCGCCCGCGGCCACTTCACCGAGTGCGCGTTCACCGCCGCCGCCCAGCCCGCGATCTACGTCGACGAGTCGAGCACCCCGGTCCTGACCGGCACCAAGGTCGCCGACAGCGAGGGGATCGGCGTCCTGCTCGTGGACGAGTCCGGGGCCGAGTTCGACCGGCTGGACGTCGCGGGCGCGGGCGGTGCCGGAGTGTGCGTACGCGCCGGAGCCAACCCGCTGCTGCGCCGCCTGCGGGTCACCGGCTCCCGCGGCCCCGGTGTGCTGGTCGCCGAGGACGGCAGGGGACGCCTGGAGGACTGCGAGGTCCACGACTCCGCCGGGCCCGCGCTGCGGATCGAGGGCCACGGCAATCCCCATGTCGGCAACTCCGTGTTCCGCGGCGCCGGGAAAGCCGGCGTCTCCGTCGGCGCCCGGGGGCTGGGCGCGCTGCGCGACTGCGAGGTGACCGGAAGCTCCGGCTCGGGCGTCGCCATCGAGGACGGCGGTGAACTGTCCCTGGTACGTGCCCGGATCACCCGCTCCGGCGGGCACGGCGTGCTGGTCTCGGCCGGCGGCCGGGCCACCCTGAACGGCTCCGAGATGAGCGGCAACAGCGGCGACGGCATACGCGTCGACAGCGCCGAGCAGGTCTCCGTCACCGCCTGCACCGTACGGTCCAACCTGGGCGCGGGACTGCGGCACTCCAAGCCCGGCCCCAAGTTCTCGGTGG
The DNA here is from genome assembly GCF_036524955.1 of Streptomyces sp. Classification (GTDB taxonomy): domain Bacteria; phylum Actinomycetota; class Actinomycetes; order Streptomycetales; family Streptomycetaceae; genus Actinacidiphila. Next base: position 3,116 of record NZ_DATDBG010000310.1, on the reverse strand, counting down.
ACGGCCTGACCAGCGCGGACAACAAGGTCGCCGACGTCTGGCCGGGAGCGCAGCCGGCCGAACCCGGTGAGCAGCCGGGCGGCACCCCCGCGGAGGGCGCGCCCACCCCCGAGAACACCCCCGCCGCCCCCGAGGGCCCGTTCGCCGAACTCGACGCCCTGGTCGGCCTGGCCGGGGTCAAGCACCAGGTCAGCACCCTCGTCAGCCTCGGCCGTCTGGCCCAGCGGCGCGCTCAGCTCGGCATCCCCGCCCCGCCGATGAGCCGGCACCTGGTCTTCGCCGGCCCGCCCGGCACCGGCAAGACCACCGTCGCCCGCCTGTACGGCAGCATCCTCGCCGACCTCGGCATGCTGCCCTCCGGCCACATCGTCGAGGTGTCCCGCTCCGACCTGGTCGCCCAGGTCATCGGCGGCACCGCCATCAAGACCACCGAGGTGTTCGAAAAGGCCCTGGGCGGTGTGCTGTTCGTCGACGAGGCGTACACCCTGCTGTCGGACAGCAAGGGCTCGGGCGCCGACTTCGGCCAGGAGGCCATCGACACGCTGGTCAAACTGATCGAGGACTACCGCGACGAGGCCGTCGTCATCGTCGCCGGCTACTCCAAGGAGATGCAGGACTTCCTCGCCGCCAACCCCGGCCTGGCGTCCCGTTTCACCCGCACCATCGAGTTCGAGAACTACTCGGTGGACGAACTCGTCACCATCACCGAGAACATGTGCACCGGCCACAGCTACGTTCTCGACCCGCTGGCCGTGCAGGCGCTGCATGTGCACTTCTCCCGGATGCGCCGCGACGCCACGTTCGGCAACGGCCGCGCCGCCCGCAAGGTCTTCGAGGAGATGGTCGACCGGCAGTCGTTCCGGCTGGCCTCGCAGCCCGAGGTCGGCGAGGCGGACCTGATGCTGATCCTGCCCGAGGACGTCGGCGACGAGGAGGCCGCCGAGGTCAGGGGCGGCGGCTCGGTGAGCGCTCCCGGAGACTCGGACGTCCTGGCCCGGCTGCGCGGCATGATCGGGCTCGGCGCGGTCAAGCGCGAGGTCGGCGGCATCGTGGACCTGCTCACCACCTCCCGGCAGCGCGCCGCGGTCGGCCTGCCCACTCCCAAGGTCAGCCACCACCTGGTCTTCTCCGGCCCGCCCGGAACCGGCAAGACCACGGTCGCCCGTCTCTACGCCGACCTGCTGCGCTCGTTCGGCATCCTGCCGCGCGGCCAACTGGTCGAGGTCGCGCGCGCCGACCTGGTGGGCCGCTACATCGGCCACACCGCGCAGCTCACCACCGAGGCGTTCGAAAAGGCCATGGGCGGTGTGCTGTTCATCGACGAGGCGTACACCCTCACCCCGGCGAACTCCCCGCAGGACTTCGGCCGCGAGGCGGTGGACACCCTGCTGAAGCTCATGGAGGACCACCGCGACGAGGTGGTCGTCATCGCCGCCGGCTACCCCGACGAGATGGGCCGCTTCCTGGACTCCAACCCCGGACTGGCGTCCCGTTTCTCCCGCCATGTCTCGTTCGAGGACTACTCCACGGACGAACTCCTCGCCATCATCAAGGAGCAGACCTCCACGGCCGGTTACGAATGCGCCCCGGAGACCCTGGACGCCCTGCGGGTCCACCTGGACGCGCTGCCGCGCACCCGTTCGTTCGGCAACGCCCGGCTGGCCCGCCAACTGGTCGAGTCGATGATGACCCGCCAGGCGGGCCGCCTCGGCAGCGTCGCCACCCCCGACCTGCGGGCCCTCACCCTCCTCCTCCCCGAAGACCTCCCCTACGCCCCCGGTCCCAAGGACGGCGTCCGTACCTGACGGCCGCCTGCCCGGGCCGGGCGGCCGGGTGTCCCGGCGGCTGCCCGGGAAGCGCCGGCACGGGCACGCCTACCCGCCGTCGAACGGGCTGTTGCCCAGCCGTACCGGCGCACCGATCGCCTGGGACAGTGCTTCCTCGAAGGAGATGCCCGCCGGCCGCAGCACCGGCCCGTACCACACGAAGCGCACCAGAGGCCGACTGCGCTCGGGCAGGGAATGCCACACGAGGGCGACGTCCGCCACGGTTGCCGCCGACGCCCCGGGGACGCCCGCCACCACGCTGATCAGGTCCGGCCGGGTGTGCAGGTGCGACGCCAGAAACAGCCGGTGCCGCTGCTGTTCGTCGCTTTCGTGTGCCGAACGCAGCCATACGCCGGGGGCGATCGGCTCGGCCACCGTCGTCGCCCCGACCGGCTGCGGATGATCGGGAACGTCGCCCTCCCAGGACGGCTTGGGGAAGCGGCGGCCCTCCGCCTCCGGCCGGCCCCCCGGTTCGGAGCGCACCCAGCCCTGGCCGCGGTCCGCGCTGATGAAGAGCCCCCCGCCGGCCGTCGGCCAGGGCAGGCCGGCCGCTGTCACCACGGTCCGGCCCAGCCGGTCGGCCAGCCACTGCCCGGCTGCCACGGGCCCTTGGGCCGGTGCACGGCCGAACAGCAGCCGCAGACCGCCCCGCCCCGTGGGAACGGCGCGGGCCGCCGCCTCCAGCTCCGGCTCGCCCGCACCGTCCGGGAGGTCGACCACCACGACGGTGAACTCCGTGTCGGGCGCCAGCCCGGCGGCGAACACCCACGACTGCCGGTCCATCGCGCCGGGCGGATGGAGCAACCAGGCGTCGCCGGCGCGGCTCGCCCGCAACCGTGCGACTCGTCCGCTTCCGATATCGGGTGTCAATGTGCCGTGCCCGTCTGCCACAAGGCGGTTGTCCCGTATCGAATCAGTACGTTGCCATCGGCGGCCAGGACGAGCTCGGCTCCGTTGTGCCCGTCGGTGCGCGTGGACCACAGGGTCTGCCACGCGCTGTCGTACACGACCAGGTTCCCGTCGTTCTGGAAGACCGCCTGACGGTTCGGTCCGGCGGTCTTCGACGACCACCGGACGACGCCGTTCTCGTCGACGACGACCAGATTTCCGTCCGCCCGCAGGGCAAGGGTCGTCCGGTCCGAGGCCACCGACTGGCCCGGGTGCAGGACCAGCGTGGCCGAGAAGGTCTTCGACGTCCACTGCGGGGAAGGCGTGCTGCTCGTCCGGGGAGTGCCGCCGGAGGTCGTCCGTACCGGACTCGGCCGCGCGGAAGGCTGGACCGTACGGCTG
>NZ_DATDBG010000309.1:0-2851 GCF_036524955.1 Streptomyces sp. | reverse complement strand
AGCCGGGTTCCGATCCCCGGCTCGGGGGTGGGCTTCCGACTTCCGGCCCCTGGTGCGGCGTTGGCCACCGGGGTGGCTGCGCCCTGGGCCGGGTGGGGTTCCGAACCCCAGCCCCGGTGGGGCGTTGCCCCCGGGCCCCGGTGGGGCCACGTCCCTGGTCGCCGCGCCGGGCGCGGTTTCCTCGGTCCCGCGGCCGCGGTTATGCGGGCAGTTCGACGACGCCCAGTTGACGGAGCATGCCCAGCGTGTCCCAGTGCCACCAGCCCTCGGCGATCCTGCCGTCGCGGAAGGCGAAGGTGGTGGTGCCGGTGATGTTCACCTCTTTGCCGGTGGGGGGCATGCCGCGCAGTTCGCCGGTGTTCGTGCCGTGCCAGGACCAGCGGGTGGTGACGCGGTCGCCCTCGGCGATCTGGTCCTCGAGGGTGAACTCGAAGTCCGGAAAGGCGCGGCGGTAGCCGAGGGTCTGTTCGCGCAGGGCGTCCGGGCCGATGGTGTCCTGCTCGCTGCCGATGTCGTGGTCGCGGTAGCCGTCGGCGAACAGCTCTCGGTAGGGGCCGGGGTCCTCCCGGCCACAGATCTCCAGGAAGAAGCGGCGGACCGCGGCCTTGTTGAGCTGCTCGTCACGGACCACGTCCAGGTCCGTGAAGGTGGGCGTCTCCTCGCAGAGCGCGACCATCTCCTCGAAGATCCGGTTGGTCTCCGGGAGTCGGGAGTTCTTCATCGCCTCCTCGTACGAGGGGAATTCGACGATCTCCACATAGTGCCCGGACCTGGCGCGGTCCTTGCCGATCATGGAGTGGGTCGCGGTTCGCTTGCCCTGCGTCGCCTCGACCCACGTGTCCATGAGCCGGTCCATGTCGTCGTACCTGGTGGTCTTGCAGTCGATGAGCTGGACGAATGTCATGGCGCCTCCTCGCGTCCATGCGTCGTACTCTTTCGTCCAGGTTAGGTCGGATTGTCGGGTCTGGCGCTCGGGCCCTTGGGGTCGTAGCGGCGGCCCGCCTTCGAGGAGAGGGCGCCGAGGAGGTTGGCGGGGGTGTGGCGGGCCACCGCCACGGCGACCTTGTACCGGGGGTCGGGCACGCTGACGGTCCTGCCGCGCGCGAGGTCGCGGAGGGCCGCCGAGACCACCTTGTCGGCATCCAGCCAGGCCCAGGAGGGTACGTTGCCCGCGTTCATGCCCGCCCGCTCGTGGAACTCGGTCCGTACGAACCCGGGGCACAGGGCGAGAAAACGGATTCCGGAGCCCGCCAGGTCGTGCGCCGCGCTCTCGGTGAACCGCACCACCCACGCCTTGCTCGCCGAGTACGTTCCCCGCGGCATGAACGCCGCGACCGACGCCACGTTGATCACGGACCCGCGTCCCCGCTCCCGCATCCCCTCCGCCGCGGCGGCGGTGAGCCGCAGCACCGCTTCGCAGTGCAGCCTCAGCATCCGCAGCTCGTCGGCGAGCGGCGCGTCCAGGAAGGTGCCCCGGTTCCCGAACCCCGCGTTGTTGACCAGCACGTCCACCGGTTTCCCGGCGTCGCGCAGCCGCGCCTCGACCGTCGCGATGCCGTCCTCCCGGGCGAGGTCCGCGGGCAGGACCTCCACCCCGACTCCGTACCGCTCCCGCAGGTCCGCCGCGGAGGCCGCCAGCCGCTTCTCGTCCCGGGCGACCAGCACCAGGTCGTGCCCTCCCCCATGGCCTCCGGCACGGGAGGTACCCCCGGAGGCCAGCCGTCGCGCGAATGCCGCCCCGATCCCGGCGGTGGCCCCTGTCACCAGTGCAGTCGTCATAGAGGCACCCTAGGACCCCCACGGGCGCCCCGGGGCCCGAGACGCTGGGGTCCCGGACCCCGTCGGCTCAGGCCGTACCCCGGTCGAGCCGTCGCCGGACCGCCTCCCGGTCGGCGGCCGGCAGCCCCTCGGCGTCCCTCAGCAGCGGCAGCAGCTCCGGTTCCGTGGTGAACGCCCTGAAGGAGACCGCGACCGTCACCTCGTGCGCCGGCCGCCCGACCACCGTGATCGGATCGCCGGCGGTGATCTCCCCGGGTTCGACCACCCGCAGATACGGCCCCGGCAGCGCGGCCCGCGTGAAGCGCCGCATCCAGCCGTGCTCGTCCAGCCACCCGGCGAACGTCGCGCACGGGATGCGCGGGCAGGACACCTCCAGGACCACGGTCGCCCCGATCCGCCAACGCTCCCCGATCAGTGCCGCGTTGACGTCGATCCCGGCCGTGGTCAGGTTCTCCCCGAAGGACCCGTTGCCGAGGGTGCGGCCGAGCTCCGCCTCCCAGTGGTCGAGGTCTTCGCGGGCGTAGGCGTACACCGCCTGGTCGTCGCCGCCGTGGTGCTTGACGTCGTACACCCGGTCCCCGGCCAGCCCGACCGCGCCGGTGCCCTTCGGGCCGGGCGCCGCCACCGCGACCGGTCCCGTGACCGGCCGCTTGTCGATGCCGGTGGCCGGCAGCCGCTTCCACGGGTTGGGGCGCGGACGGCCCACGTTGACGCTGAGTACGTTCATGGCCGGGGTCTCCTCGCGGTCCGTACGGGGTGTGCGTGCGGGGGTCAGGCGCGCTTGAGGTAGGGCGTGGTCACGCTCAGCGCGGTGAAGCCGAGCCGTTCCAGGACGGGGCGGCTCTGGTCGGAGGCGTCGACCTGCAGGTATCGGTAGCCGCGCGCCGCGGCGATACGGGCGCGGTGGGCGACGAGCGCACGGTAGATCCCGCGGCCGCGCCAGGGCGGGGCGGTGCCGCCGCCCCACAGGCTCGCGAAGTCCGTCCCCGGGTGGAACTCCATGCGGGCCGCCGAGACGGGGAGGTCGCCGGCGAGGGCCACGACCATGCTCAGGGTGTCGTCACCGCGCGCG
>NZ_DATDBG010000308.1:0-31080 GCF_036524955.1 Streptomyces sp. | reverse complement strand
GGGGGCGCCCGGCCGCGCCGGTGCGCGGCGCGGCGGAATGGAGTTGTGTGGTCATGGATTCCGTGGCCTAGTGGGTCGCCGTCAGCAGCGAGTCGATCTCGCCCGCCGCTTTGTCGAGCGCCTTCCGGACGGACTGCTTGCCCTGGAAGGCGAGGGTCAGCTCGTTCTGCAGGACGGTGTCGATCTGCGGAGCCTGCGGGACCGAGGGACGCGGCCGGGCGGTGGCGAGCTGCTTGATGAACGGCGCGAACTCCGGGACCAGCGCCGCCTCCTGGCTGTCGAAGGACTTGATCACCGACATCTGGCCGGTCTTGGCCATGGTGAGCTGGTAGTCGGCTGTCTGGGTGAAGCGGATGAACTCCTCGGCCTGCTCCTGGTGGCGGGAGGCCGAGGTCATCGCGATGTCCTCACCGCCGACGACCGAGACGGAGCCGCCGGGACCGGCCGGCACCGGCGAGTAGACCGGCTTGAACTTCGGGTACTGGCCGGACCAGACGCCGGTCATCCACGGCCCGTCGAGGATGGTGGCGTACTGCCCCTTCGGCAGCCCGTCGGAGGTCTGCGTGCCGCCCTTGTCACCGGTGATCAGGTTCGGGATCGCGTCGGCCTTGTGGAGGTCGGCCAGCAACTGCACGCCGGCGACGCTGGCCGGGCTGTTGAGGTATCCGGTGGCCTTGGTCTGGTCGGCGTCGGTGACCGAGCCGCCCGCGGACCATATCCAGGGGTAGATGTTCCAGCCCTGGAGTCCGGAGTCGGCGAAGACGGAGACCTTGGCGGCGGCCAGCTTGGGCGCGGCGGCCTTCAACTCCTGGAAGGTGGCGGGCGGAGCGGACAGGCCGGCCTTCTTCAGCGCGTCCGGGTTGGAGATCAGCACCCGGGTGTTGCTGTCCAGCGGCAGGCCGTAGTAGTGGTCGCCGAGCTTGTTGGTCGCCAGGCTGCCCGGGTAGGTCTTGCTCGCCAGCGCCTGGAAGTCGGTCATCTTCTCGTCCAGCGCGGCGAACACACCGAGCGCGCCCATCTTCGGCACCCAGCCGAGGTCCGCCCGCACCAGGTCGGGCAGCTTGGCGCCGGCCGCGGCGGTGGTGAGCTTCTGCAGGAGCGAGTCGTAGGGGACATCGACGTACTTGATCTTGATGTCCGGGTGGGCCTTCTCGAAGGCCGGGATGATCGTCTTCTCCAGGGCGTCGGTCTGCACCTTGTTGCCGCCGTTGCCGTAGGTGCCCCAGAAGGTCAGCGTGGCGGGGCCGGATGACGATCCGGACGAGCCCGAGGTCGAGCAGGCGCCCAGCAGTGCCGTGCAGAGCGCGGCCGTTCCCAGCGCCAGCGCTCCTTTGCGATGACGTCTCATGTCGGTACTCCAGTGGTGAGTCTCGGAGGGGATCGGTTGGATCAGGGGGAGGGGAGGAACGCGGAGTGGTCAAGCCTCGAACGGCCGGTCGCGCGGGGCGCGGAGGGGGCCGCCATCGTCCGGTGGGTCGGGACAGTAGTGGAATTAATTTCTTGCGTCAAGCAATCTATTCACACATGTCACAGCCGGATTTCGGGGTGGCGGAACCCGGTGGGGGTGGGGTGTCGTGGGCCGCGGCCTCGTCGCGGTGGCGACGCAAGGTGGGTCTCGCCGGTGATGGGGTGAGGCGCCGGGCGGTAGCGGGTGACGCATCACCGGGTTGCGGTGGTGGTTGGGTCCGGCATGTTAATTCATGCTGTCACGGAACTAATATGGTGTGAAGCGTTCGGAGGGTACGGCACGGGTGGGGTACGGCGAGCCGCCGGGGTGTGGGGGCGCTCCGGGGTGTGGGGCGATGCGCGTCGTGGTGGGCGCGGGCCGGGCGGCCGGACGGCCGGGGTCACCCGGCAGTCCTACGGCCGAGGTCACCAGGTGGGGACGGCTCACTCCTGGCCGGGCCGCCCCGGACAGTCGCAGGCTCACCACTGAGGTCGGCGTCCTCGCCGGGAGCCAGCGGGAGGCCGGGGGTCCACGCTACGGCCGGTCGCGCCGCGCCGCAGGTCACGCGGGGTTCCACCACCGTGAGGGACGTCCCCCGGCGCCGCGCCCGGCTACCGCGCTCCGGCCGGGGACGCGGTGGACTGCCGTACCACGAGCTTCGAGCCGACGCGGATCGCGCGCCCGGTGCCGTCCGGGGTGCCCTCGCCCTTGGAGATGCGGCGCAGCAGCTGCTCGGCGGCGAGTTCGCCCAGGTCCCGGGCGCTGTTGTCGACGACGGTGATCGGGGGGTGCCAGTAGGGGAACCAGGGGGCTTCCTCGTGGCAGACCAGGGAGAGTTCGTCCGGGACGCGTATCCCGTACTGGACGAGGGCGCTGAGCGCTCCGAAGGTCGCCTCGTGGTTGGCGCTGTAGAGGGCGGTGGGGCGCGGTTCGCCGGCCATCAGCCGTGTGACCGCCTCGGTACCGAAGGGGACCTCGTACGGACCGCGGGCCACCAGTGCGGGATCGGGAGTCAGCCCCGCGTCGGCCAGCGCCTCCGCGAAGCCGGCGTAGCGCTCGCGGCCGGAGTCGACGGAGGCGGGACCGCCGATGAAGCCGATCCGGCGGTGGCCGAGGTCGAGCAGGTGCCGGGTGGCCAGCACCGCGCCCTCGCGGTCCGCGGACATGATCGCGTCGCCGGGGGCGCCGTCGGGGGAGCGCATCAGGTTCACCACGGGTACGCCGGCCGCGCTCACCTCCTGGACCGTGGCGGTGTTCCGGCCGGTGCCGACGATGATCAGCCCCGCGACCCGGTGGTCGAGGAGCATCTCCAGGTAGCGGCGCTCGCGGGCGGGATCGGCGTCGGTGATGCAGAGCAGCACCTGGTAGCCGAGCTCGTCCAGCCGCTGCTGCACGACGCCGGTGATGGTGTGGAACGAGGCGTTCACGAGGTTGGTCACCACGAGGCCGACGAGGTTGCTGCGCTGGGTGCGCAGTCCGCTGGCTATCCGGTTGGGGCGGTAGCCCAGGCGTTCCGCCGCGGCCATCACGGCGCGCTGGGTCGTCGCGCTGACCCGGTGCGACCCGCTCAGCACGCGTGATGCCGTGCTCTTCGACACGCCTGCCGCGTCGGCAACTTGGTCCAACGTGACCGCCATTGGCCCGCCCCGATCTTGGAATCGATCCCATTCAATTGGCCGTCGCTCTCGTCGTCGGCGGACCCCATCATGCCAGAAGCCCCCAACACCTCGATGTAAACAACAGGTTTCACCAGCATATTTCAGTCAGAACGGGCTTGACGCCGTCGCATCTGGGCTGTGACTGTGCTGTGCAATCGATCCCACAACTTGTGGGACGCGGCGTGATTGGAGACCTGATGAACCGGGGTGACGTGACCTGGCACGGCTACTGGCCGGCCGCGCCCACGCCGTTCACCGCCGACGGCGCGCTGGACGAGGCGGCTTGGCGGGCGCTGCTGAACCTCTACGCCGAGCACGGCGTCCACGGAGTGCTGGTGAACGGCACCACCGGCGAGTGGTTCTCCCAGACCCCGGCCGAGCGCCGCCGCGTCGCGGAGATCGCCGTGGCCGAACTGGCCGGGCGGGTACCCGTGGTGATCGGCTGCGGCGCGTTCACCGCCGCCGAGTGCGTCGAGTTCGGCGAGCACGCACGCGCGATCGGCGCCGACGGCATCCTGACCACGCCGCCTCCGTACGTACACCCCAGCCAGGACGAGATCTACGCCTTCTACCGCACCCTCGCGGAGTCGGTCGACGCCCCGCTGATGGTCTACAACTGGCCGCGCGGCACCGCCGTGGACATCGGCGTCGACACCCTCGTACGTCTGGCCGCGCTCGACAACGTCGTGGCCGTCAAGGACAGTTCGGGCGACGAGCTGAAGGTGGCGGAGACCTGCGCCGCTCTGGCCGGCAGCGTCCGGGTGTTCGGACGGTTCATCCACCGCCGCGGCATGGCGGTCATGGCCGAGTTCGGCGGCGACGGGAACATCGACGGCGGCGGGCTGGGCGCCCCCTTCGCGGTCCGCTTCTACGAGGCGTACTGGGCCGGCGACCTCGACCGGGCCCGCGAGTGGTCCGCCCGGTACGAGCGGCTGGTCAACCTGCTCGTCAACTCCGACTACAGCTCCCGCTTCGCCTCGCCCACCTCGCAGTTGAAAGCGGCGATGCGCCTGCTCGGCCAGCCCGGCGGCCACGTACGGCCCCCGCTGCTCCCGCTGGAGGACCCCGCCGCGCTCGGCCTGCTGTCGGCCGCGCTCGACGAGGCCGGCCTGCGCGACACCGTCCCCGCCCGCGCCTGACCCCCGCACCCCCCGACAGACCCTCCGAAAGGTGAAACCCACCGTGCGCAAGCTGATCATCCCCGCGGCCGCCGCCGCCCTGCTGCTGCCGCTGGCCGCGTGCGGCGGCGGGAACTCCTCGTCCGACGACACCAAGTCCGCCGCCTCCTCCTGTACGCCCGAACTCGGCGCCCAGGACCTGGTGAAGGACAAGACGCTGACCATATCGACCAACGCGACGCTGCCGCCCATGCAGTACGTCGACCCGAGCGGCAAGATCGTCGGCATGCGGGTCGACCTCGGCAACGAGATCGCCAAGACCCTCTGCCTCACGCCGAAGTTCGTCAACATCCCGTTCGACGCGCAGATCCCCGGCGTGCAGAGCGGCCGTTGGGACATGATCGACACGGGCATGTTCTACACCGCGGAGCGGGCCGAGACCATCAAGCTCGTGCCCTACGAGGTCCAGGGCGTCTCCGTCTCGGTGGCGAAGGGCAACCCGAAGGGCGTGCACTCCGAGGACGACCTCTCCGGCCGGACCGTCGCGGTCGAGGCCCCCGGTTACGAGTTCGACACCCTCACGGCGCTCAACGCCAAGCTCAAGGCGGCGGGCCGCAAGCAGATGACCGTCCGCACCTTCCAGACCAACGCAGAGGCGTACCAGGCACTGTCCGCCGGGCAGGCGGACGGCGTCGCCATCGTGGAGTCGGTCACCACGTACTACCAGAAGGACGGCCGGTTCGAGACCGCCGTCAAGGGCATGAACCCCGCCCCGCTCGCCCTCGGCTTCAGTAAGGGCCCGACGGCCGACGCCGTCGCGGGCGCCCTCAACAAGCTCCAGCAGAACGGTTTCCTGACCGAGCTCTTCAAGAAGTACAACGTCACCCCCTACAAGGGGGCCGTGAAGGTGACCACCGGCACCATCCCCGCCGCGTAGCCCCGGGCGAACGGACAGCAACCGCAAGCACGGACAGTACGACAACGGGACGGAACGGAAAGGTCGAGTCACATGTGGTCCTGGGATGCCTTCTTCTCATTCCTCCACAACCCCCAAATGCTGCGCGGAGCGTGGACGACCGTCTGGCTGACGGCGGTCAGCATGGCGCTCGGCCTTCCGCTCGCCGTGATCGTCGCCCTGGGCAGGGCGTCGTCCTTCGCGCCCGCCCGGGCGGTCACGGGGTTCTACGTATGGCTGATGCGCGGGACGCCGCTGCTGGTGCAGCTCGTCATCATCTACACCGGACTTCCGCAGCTCGGGCTGCGGCTGGGCGTCATCACCGCGGCGCTCACCGGTCTGGTGCTCAACGAGGCGGCGTATCTCTCGGAGATCGTGCGGGCCGGTGTCATGTCGGTACCGCGCGGGCAGACCGAGGCGGCCCGGGCGCTGGGCATGTCGCCGTGGCGGGTGTTCCGTGTGGTCGTCATGCCGCAGGCGCTGCGGGTGATGGTGCCGCCGCTCGGCAACAGCTTCAACGGCCTGCTCAAGACCACCACGCTGGTCTCGGTCATCTCGGTCGAGGAGTTGCTGCGCCGCACGCAGTTCGCGGTGCAGACCGACTTCCGGGTGCTGGAGGGTCTGACCGCGGCGGCCCTGTACTACCTGGCGATGACCACGCTCTGGGGCTTCGTGCAGCGCTGGCTGGAAGCCAAAGTCGGCCGCGGGCACGCACCGCGGCCCGGCCGCCGCGGCGGCCGGAAGGTGCTTCGGCTCGGGCCGAAGCCCGGGCCGAAGGCGGGGTCCGCCGCCGCCGAAGCCCCCGACCTGGACCTGGACCGACAGCTGGAGATGGACAACCGATGAGCACTCAGCAGGCGGCCGACCGTGCCGTGACGGTCGAGGCGAAGGGCGTCCACAAGTCGTACGGCGACGTGCGGGTGCTCAAGGGCGTCGACCTGACGGTCCGTCAGGGTGAAGTGGTCCTGATCCTGGGCCCCTCGGGCGGCGGCAAGAGCACCTTCCTGCGTACCCTCAACCACCTGGAGGACATCGACTCCGGGTCCCTGCGGATCTGCGGAGACACGGTCGGCCACCGCGAGCGCCGGGGCCGCAGGGTGCCGATGCCGGAGCGGCGGGTCGCCGTCCACCGCCGCAAGACCGGCATGGTGTTCCAGCAGTTCAACCTGTTCCCGAACATGACGGCGCTGGAGAACGTGGCCTCGGGCCCCGTACACGTCCACCGCACCCCGAAGGCGGAGGCGCGGCGCGACGCCGCCGGGCTGCTGGAGATGGTGGGACTCGCCGACAAGGCGGACCGCTACCCCTCCCAGCTCTCCGGCGGCCAGCAGCAACGCGTGGCGATAGCCCGCGCCCTGGCCATGCGGCCCGAGCTGATGCTCTTCGACGAACCCACCTCGGCCCTGGACCCGGAGATGGTCCGGGAGGTCCTCGACGTGATGGTCCGGCTCCGCGACGAGGGCATGACCATGGTCGTGGTCAGCCACGAGATGGGGTTCGCGCGGGCCGCGGCCGATCGCGTGGTGTTGATCAGCGACGGCGTGGTGGTGGAGGACAAGGCCCCCGACCCGTTCTTCTCCGAACCGGAGCACGAACGCACCCGCCAGTTCCTCGGCAAGATTCTGTGAGCACCCTGATGACAGCGAAGAAGAAGGCCCGCCCGCGCACGGTGACCGTCGTCGTCGACGGCACCCCGCGGCGGGCATGGGAAGGCCAGTCGGTGGCCGCGGCCCTGGTCGCGGGCGGCACCTGGGCGCTGCGCCGGAACCCGGTGACCGGGGACACACGCGGCCCGTTCTGCGGGATGGGCGTGTGCCTGGAGTGCGAGGTCGTGATCGATGGCCGGCCCGGCTCGCGCTCCTGCACGGAGCATGTGGCGGACGGCATGGAGATCCGCACCCTGGCGTACGGCGGCGTCGTACGGCAGGGCGAGGGCGCGGGCGAATGCGGCGCCGTACGGCAGGGCCCCGGCACAGGTGAAGGCGCCGCCGTATGAGCGGGCATCCGGCCCAGGACGTGCGGCACGTCGAGACCGACGTCGCGGTCGTCGGCGGCGGGCCCGCCGGGCTCACGGCCGCGCTGGTCCTGGCGCGGGGCGGGCTGCGGGTCACCCTGATCGACGAGTCCGACACGCTGGGCGGCCAGTACTACAAGCGCCGCGCCGAGCCGTTGGCCGCCGCCTTCGGCGACTTCCGGCCCAAGGGCACCGCCCTGATCCGGGAGGTACGCGCCGCCGGAGTGGACTGCCTGACCCGCACGCTGGTCTGGGGCGCCGAGGACGACGGCCGCACCCTCTTCACGGCCGACGCCCGTACCGGTGCGGCCGGGCAGGTGCACGCCCGCGCCACGGTCGTCGCGACCGGCGCCTTCGAACGCACCGCGCCGTTCCCCGGCTGGGTGCTGCCCGGCGTCGTCACCCCGGGCTTCGCCCTGCACCTGGCCACCATGGACCGGGTGCCGGTCGGCAGCCGGGTCGTCGTGGCCGGGACCGGACCGTTCCTGCTCCCGGTCGCCTGCGCGCTGCTCGACGTGGGAGCCCGTGTCGAGGCGCTCCTCGAACTCAACCACCCCTACCGTCCCGGCTTCGCCGCGCTCGGCGCCCTGCGCCACCCCGCCCGCCTCACCGAGGCGGCCGGCTACCTGCTCACCCTGGCCAGGCACGGCGTACGGGTGGAGCAGGGCCGGCGGGTGCTGGCCGCGTACGGCGACGACGACCGCGTACGTTCCGTCGAGATCGGACCGGCCGATCCGGCCGCCGGCGGTGCGACGCGGCGGGTGGACGTCGACGCGCTGTGCGTGGGCTTCGGGTTCCGCCCGAGCACCGAACTGCCGCGCCTGCTGGGCTGCCGGACCCGCGTCGACGCGGCCACCGGGGAGGAACTTCCCGAGGCCGGCCCGGACGGCGCGACCTCGGTGGACGGGCTGTACGTGGTGGGGGAGTGCGCGGGCATCGCCGGCGTGCACGCGGCGCAGGTGCGCGGCGAGTCGGCGGCCCTGGCGATCCTGCGCCGCTTCGGCGGGGCGTCGGGCGACGGGAGTCCGGCGACCGGCGACGGCCGCCGCCTCGCGGCGCTACGGCGGCGCGCCCGCTCGCTCGACCGGTTCGCCGAGTTGAACCAGCGCCTCTACCCCGTACCGGCCGGTCTCACCGCGTCGCTGGCCGACAGCACCACGGTGTGCCGCTGCGAGGGCATCACCGCGGGTGAGATCCGCCGCGCCGCGGAAACCGGCTGGAACGACCTGCACGGTGTCAAGGGCGCCACCCGCGCCGGCATGGGCCCCTGCCAGGGCCGCGAGTGCGGGCACGTCGTCGCCGCGCTCGCCGGGCAGGCTACGGGCCGGCCGTGCGGGCCGGCCTCCTTCGCCGCCCGCTTCCCCCTCAAACCCGTTCCCGTGCCGACCGCCATGGCGGCCGGCCGGCCCGCGGAACCCGACGCCACGAAGGGCGGCACCGCATGACCGGCGACAGCCGCCAGCCCGATGTCATCGTCGTGGGAGCAGGCATCCTCGGCGCCTCCGCAGCCTGCCACCTGGCCGAACGCGGCTACCGCGTGGCCGTACTGGAGCGCGGCGCACCCAACCGCGAGGGGTCGGGCACCACCGCGGGGAACCTGCACATCCAGGCCATCCACACCCGGCGCCCGGGCCAGGACGTACCCGTGGACAACAAGCGCCTGCTGCCTCTGCAACGCCGGGCGTCGGAGCGCTGGTCGGTGATCGAGGACCACCTGGGGACCTCCGTGGAGCTGCGGCGCGGCGGCGGGTTCATGGTCGCGGAGACCGCGGAGCAGGAGCTCGAACTCCGCCACAAGGCGGCGATGGAACGCGACGCCGGCATCCCCACCGAACTGCTGACCGGCGACGAGGCCCGCGCACGGCTGCCCCTGCTGTCGCCGGGCGTACGCGCCGCCACCTGGTGCCCGCTCGACGGTTACGCCAATCCGCTGCTGATCACCCCGGCGTACCTGGACGCGGCCCGCCGGCGCGGCGCCGAACTGCACCCGTTCAGCCCGGTGACGGGCATCAGCAGGGCCGGCGGCGAGTACCAGGTCCGCTCCGGCGACCGGAGCTGGACCGCGCCGTACGTCGTCAACGCCGCCGGGCCGTGGATCGCGGACATCGCCGCCATGGCCGGCATCCGGGTGGACATGTCCCCGGTCGCCATCCAGATGCACGTGACCGTACGCGTCCCCCCGGTCATGCACCACCTGGTGCAGCACATCGGCGAGGGCATGTCGGTCAAGCAGGTGAGCGCGGGCAACATGCTCATCGGCGGCGGCTGGCCGGCCGGCCGGCTCGACCTGGACGGGCGCAGCACGGTCAGCGTGGCCAGCATGGCGGGCAATCTCGCGCAGGCCGGCCGCGTCCTGCCGTTCCTGGCCGGGCTGCGCCTGCTGCGCATGTGGGCGGGACCCCTCGCCGCGACCCCCGACGAGATGCCGGTGATCGGCGAGGTCCCCGGCCACCCCGGCTTCTTCGTCGCCGGCGGGACGTACGCGTTCACGCTCGCCCCGGTCTGGGGGGAGACGCTGACCGCGCAGATCGCCGGCGACACACCACCGGAGCCGGTCGACGACCTCGGCCCCGGGCGGCTGCTGCGCGACGTCGTCACCCCCACGGTCTGATTCCCCGCACCCCGGACTCACAGAAAGGCTTCGACATGACTGTTCTCCGCATGTTCGTCAACGGACAGGCGATGTCCGGCGGCAGCATCAACCACGCGCTGCGGGACGCCCGGTTCGTCGGCCCGGTCGACACCGCGCCCCGCTACCGGTTCTTCTCGGTACGCGACGAGTTCCCCGGCCTGCACCCGGTCCAGGAGGCGGGCACGGCCGTCCCCGGCGAACTGTACGAGCTCAGCTACGAGGCGCTGCGCGACCGGCTGCTGCCCGAGGAGCCGCCCGAACTGGAACTCGGCGTCATCGAACTCGCCGACGGGACGTCGTCGTTGTCGATGCGCATGCGTGAGACGGCGCTGGACGCGCCCGGCGTGCTCGACATCAGCGCCGCCGGCGGCTGGCGCGCGTATCTCGCGGCCCGCTCGGCGCCGGCCCGCTGACCGCGGCACCGCACCCGACCCGCCCGACGCGCCCGGCCCGCCGGACCCCTTCAGCCCGCCCGACCCGCCCGACACCCAGCAATCAGAAGGAGAGCCATGGCAGTCCGTGAGCCGATCGACCTCATCGTCCGCGGTGGCACCGTGGTCAACGCCGACTGGCAGGGCGAGGCCGATGTCCTGGTCCGGGACGGGCGGGTCCTCGCCCTGGCCGAACCCGGTTCGTACCGGTCGCCGGACGTCCGCGGGGCGACCGAGATCGACGCCGGCGGCCACCTGGTGCTGCCCGGCGGCGTCGATCCGCACTGCCACGTCGGCTTCACCTCCGGCGACTTCACCTCGCTCGACGACTACCGCCAGGCCACCACCGCCGCCGTCTTCGGCGGCACGACCACCATCGTCGACTTCGCGATCCCGCGCCCCGGCGAGAACCCGGCCGATGTCGCCGCCGCCCAGCGCGCCAAGGCGGACCAGGGGCTGTGCGACAGCGCGCTGCACGCCTGCGTGGTCGACTGGGACGCGACGGTGCCCGAGCAGTTGCGCGCGCTGACCGCCGACGGCGTGGTCACCGTGAAGATGTTCACCACGTACCGCGGCGAGACGATGGCCGACGAGAAGACCATCCTCAATGTGATGACCTCGCTGCGCGACCTCGGCGGCATGGTCGTCATCCACTGCGAGGCCGACCACATCATCACCGACGTGCAGGAGCGCGGCGCCGCGGCCGGCGCCATCGGCGCCCGCCACCACGCCGGTACCCGGCCCGAGCTGGCGGAGGCGGCCTCCGTCGCGGAGATCCTGGCGGTCGCGGAGTCCGTCGCGGCGCCGGTCTACTTCGTCCACCAGTCGACCCCCGAAGCCGTCGACCTCGTCGCCCGGGCCCGCGGCAGGGGCGTACGGGCCTACACCGAGGCCGTCGCCCACCACCTCGTCCTGGACGACTCCGCCTATGCCGGCCCGCACCCCGAGCGCTTCGTGTGCTGCCCCCCGCTGCGCTCCGCGACCACGGTCGGCGCGCTGCGGTCCCGGGTCTCCATGGGCCAGGTCGCCACCATCGGCAGCGACCACTGCTGCTACGACACCGCCCAGAAGGAGTCCGTACGCCACGACGTCCGCGCGATGCCCAACGGCCTGCCCGGGGTGGAGACCCGGATGCCGGTGATCTTCAGTGAACTCGTGGTCAAGCGCGGCCTGCCCGTCGGCCGCTTCGTGGAAGCGCTCTGCGCCAACCCGGCCCGCCTCAACGGCCTCTACCCCCGCAAGGGCGTCATCGCGCCCGGCGCCGACGCCGACCTCGTCCTGTGGGACCCCACCGCCACCACGGAACTGCGGGCCACCGACCTCCACATGGCGACCGACTACACCCCGTACGAGGGCATGCAGATCACCGGCCGCCCCACCACGGTCCTGGTCGCCGGCCGCCCGGTGGTCTCCGAGGGGCGACTGCTGGACCCCGCCCCCCGCGGCCGCCACCTGCGTTCCCGGCCCCTGGGCTCCGGGCTCATCTGCTGAGCGGTCGGTCCGGCGGGGCGGGCAGGGCGGGGGAGTCGTCCTTGAGGGCGACTCCGGTCAGCCGCCGCAGGCGGGCCTGCGTCATCAGCCGGACCAGGGTGGCGGCGGCGGTCGGGTAATCGGTGCCGTGCGGGGGCCTGATGTTCGACAGGCAGTTGCGTTCGGCGTCGGTGCGCGGCACCGACGGGTCGTAGGTGAGGTAGACGCCGAGGCTGTCGGCCGAGGACAGGCCCGGGCGCTCGCCGATCAGGACGGCCACCATGCGTGCGCCGAGGGCCCGGGCGACCTCGTCGCCGAGCGCCACCCTGGCCCCGGTGGCGACGACCACGGGGGCCGCGCGCCAGTCGGGGAGCGCGGCGGCCACCTCCCGGAGCAGACCGGGGGCGTGGTCGTGGACGGCGCGGGCGGAGAGCCCGTCCGCCACCACGAACGCGATGTCGTACTCCCCGTGCGGCAGCGTGGCCGCGGCCCGCGGGTGCAACCGCCGGCCGAGGTCGGGGCGCTGCAGGTAGCTCGCCCGGTCCTCCGCCGCGCTGCGCACCGACAGGACGGGCGCGCCGCCGAGCAGGCCGGTCAGCCCGCCGGCGAGGCGGTCGACGTCCAGGGGCAGGTGCACGGCGTCGCGGGCCTCGGCGTGGTCGAGCTGGAACTCCAGCAGGTGGCGGGTGGGGATCGCACTGCCGGTGGTGCCCAGGCCGATCCTGGCCGGGGTGTGCCGCCGCAGCGCCTGCCAGGCACGTGCCTGCCGGGCGGCGTCGTCCGCGGACCGGTCGGCGGGAGTGGAGGAGGCGCTCACCGTACGATCCCCGCGGCCAGTTCGCCGATCGCGCCGATCCCGCCCAGCGCCGGGTGCTCGGGGTCGGCCAGCCGGGGGCGCCCGCGTTCGTCGCCGAGGCCCGCCGCCTGCCACCACTGCTCGAACTCCGGTGCCTGCCGCAGGCCGAGCGTCTCACGCACGTACAACGCGTCGTGGAAGGCGTTGGTCTGGTAGTTGAGCATCACGTCGTCGGCTCCGGGAACGGTGATCACGAACGAGCAGCCGGCCACGCCGAGCATGGTGAGCAGGGCGTCCATGTCGTCGGAGTCGGCCTCGGCGTGGTTGGTGTAGCAGATGTCGCATCCCATCGGCAGGCCGAGCAGCTTGCCGCAGAAATGGTCCTCCAGACCCGCCCGCAGGATCTGCTTGCCGTCGTAGAGGTATTCCGGGCCGATGAAGCCGACCACGCTGTTGACCAGCAGCGGGTCGAACTCGCGGGCCACGGCGTAGGAGCGGGCCTCCAGGGTCTGCTGGTCCACCCCGTGGTGCGCGCCCGCGGACAGCTCGCTGCCCTGACCGGTCTCGAAGTACATCACATTGCCGCCGACGGTCCCGCGGCCCAGGGCGGCGGCCGACTGCCGGGCCTCGGCCAGCAGCGCCAGGTCCACGCCGAACGAGGCGTTGGCGGCCTGGGTACCGGCCACGGACTGGAAGACCAGGTCGACCGGGGCGCCGCGGTCGATCAGCTCCATGGTGGTGGTGACATGCGCCAGCACGCAGGACTGGGTGGGGATGGCGTAGCTCTGGCGGATCTCGTCGACCAGGTGCAGCAGGTCCCCGGTCGCGGTGACGTTGTCGCCCGCGGGGTTGATGCCGATGACCGCGTCCCCGCAGCCGTAGAGCAGTCCCTCCACGATGGCGGCGGCCACGCCCTGCGGGTCGTCGGTGGGGTGGTTGGGCTGGAGCCGGGTGGCCATCCGGCCCGGAAGGCCGACGGTGGTACGGAACCGGGTCACGACGCGGCAGCGGCGGGCCACCGCGACCAGGTCCTGATTGCGCATCAGCTTGGCCGCGGCCGCGGCCATCTCCGGCGTCAGCCCCGGCGCCAGGGCGGTCAGGGCCGCCTCGTCCGCGGCATCGGACAGCAGCCAGTCCCGGAAGCCGCCGACGGTCAGCGAGGAGACCGGCGCGAACGCCACAGGGTCGTGGCGGTCGACGATCAGCCGGGTGACCTCGTCGGTCTCGTAGGGGACGACCTGCTCCTCCAGGAAGGTGCGCAGCGGCAGGTCGGCCAGGACGGAGCGGGCCGCCAGGCGTTCCAGGGCGCTCTCGGCGGCGACCCCGGCCAGGGCGTCGCCCGAGCACGGCGGCGACGCCTTGGCCATCAGGTCCTTCAGGCCGGCGAAGCGGTAGCCGCGTCCCCGGACGGTTGCGGTGTAACGGGTCACGGATGGATCTCCTGGGAGGGGGATCGGCGCCGTACGGCCGGCCGCACGGCGGGGGAGCCAGGCCGGGCCGGTCACGGTCGCGAGCTGTCACGGGAGAGCGGGACGGGGGTTCACCGGCAGCCTAGCGCCGCGTCGGCCGGGTCAGTCGGGGTTCGCCCCGTCGCCGCGTCCGGCACGGCGCCTCGCGGCGCTGCCGCATCGACCGGGCAGGCCCACGAGGCCGGTCCGGTGTCTTGCGACGTACCGCACCGGACGCCGCTCGCTGCCGGGCACACCCCGACCGATGCGGCACCGGCCACCACCAGGGCCCGCAGGGGGCATACGGTGTCCGGACGCGTTCCTCAGATCCGTCCGGCGGGGACGGCAGGCCGGGGCGTGCCCGCGGCCCGCAGGGCGCCGACGTCCTTGAGGACCCCGGCGAGGCCGGCGTGCAGCGCCGCGTACTCGCTCGCCACGATCATCACCGACGCACCGTGGTGGACCGCGAACTCCTGTTCGCTCCGCGCCCACGCCGGCAGGATCCACGGGGTCCCGGCGGCCCGGCACGCCTCGGCGACGCGCCGGAGGTCCTCGAAGTCCTCCGGGGTCCGGGAGTAGTGGCCCCGTCCGCGGCGTACGGCGAGGTCCGAGGGGCCGGGCATCACCCCGTCGACGGTGGGGAGCGCGGCGATCGCCTCGACCTCCG
The DNA here is from genome assembly GCF_036524955.1 of Streptomyces sp. Taxonomy (GTDB): domain Bacteria; phylum Actinomycetota; class Actinomycetes; order Streptomycetales; family Streptomycetaceae; genus Actinacidiphila. Next base: position 16,444 of record NZ_DATDBG010000308.1, on the reverse strand, counting down.
CCAGTCCGGCCTCGTCCTCGACCATCACGATGCAGTGGGTGGCGGTGTCCTGGCGGGCGATCCACTCCGCGGTGAGCGGGCCGTATCCGACCGCCCGCTCGGCGGCGAGGCTGCGGTCGCCGAGCGGGGGGAACTTGCCGTAGGAGGTGACCAGCCGGGCCTCGTCGGCTCCCGCGACGTGCGGTATCACCACGGCGTCCGCACCGAAGTCCAGGGCCCGCTGGACGTGTTCGCGTGCGCCGGAGGCCGTCTTCACCCAGACCTCCGGCCCGAGCGAGGAGATCAAGGGGATGAGGAGGTTGAGGTCGGCGTCACCGACCGGTCCGTGTTCGGCGTCGAGCAGCACGACGTCGAATCCGCTTCTCGCGGCGATCTCAGCGGCGACGACCGATCCGCTGCCGAGCCAGACGCCCAGCCTGGGCGCGGTAACTTCTGCCTTCATGAGGGGACTCCGTAGCTCTGGGGGGGTGGGTGCGGTCGGTCCGTTCGCGGGCTGCCCGGCTCAGCCGAGGCCGGTGCCCACGACTGAGCCGACGCCGAACGTGACCACCGCGGCGGCGGCGCCCAGTACGAGTTGACGGCCGCCGCCGAACCAGACCGACCTGCCGGTCAGCCGGGCCACCGCCGCGCCCGCCACGAACAGCGCGATCACGGACAGGGTGAGGGCGGCACCCAGGCTCGCCCGGCCCAGCAGGAACGGCAGCAGCGGGATGAGCGCGCCGAGGGCGAACGCCAGGAACGACGAACCGGCCGCCACCCACGGCGACGGAAGATCGTCCGGGTCGACTCCCAGCTCCTCGCGCACGTGAACGCGCCAGGCCACGTCGGGGTCGCGGTGCAGCCGCTCCGCCACCTCGGCCGCGAGCTCGGCGTCGAGGCCGCGCGTCTGGAACAGCAGCGCCAGCTCCCGCTGCTCGTCCTCGGGATGCTTGGCCAACTCCGCCCGCTCCACGGCGATCTCGGCGTGGACCAGTTCGCTCTGCGAGGCGACGGAGGTGTACTCCCCGGTGGCCATTGAGCAGGCGCCGGCCACCAGCCCGGCCAGCCCGGCCACCGCCGTGGCGGAGGCCGGAGCGCCGCCTCCGACGACACCGGCGATGAGCGCGGCGTTGGACACCAGCCCGTCCATGACCCCGAACACGGCCGGCCGCAGCCAGCCGCCGGTCACGTCGCGGTGATGCCGGTGTATCTCCACCGGCTTGTCGGCCGTCGTGGTCATCGAGATCTCTCCTGTCGTGAGGTGGTGGTGCGGGAAGCGGGGATACGGCAGTCGGCGCACGGGCCGTCCAGGCCGGAGACGGTGAACGCCAGGCAGCAGGTCCGCCGCCGTACGGTCACCCGGCCGGTCCGCTCGGACCGCAGCCCGACCAGGTGGTCGACGCCGAGCGTGTGCAGCAGGGCGACCAGGTCACCGCCCGGCGGTCCGCCGCGGACCGGCCGGGTACGGTCGGCGACCCGGCCGAGGCCGGCGGCCACTTCGCCCCACAGCGTCCGGCTGCCCACTGCGGTCCGCTGCCGGATCGCGGCGGCCAGGGGTATGAGGTGACGCTCCAGCAGTTCCTCGCGGAGGACCGCGAGCAGTTCGTCGTCGGCTCCCACGGTGGTCACCTCGGCGCCTGGCCGGCCGCGGTCGGTGCCGACCGCGGTCATCGCCCCCGTCCGCAGCCCGACGGTCACGTACGGAGGCCGGCCGTCCAGCCGGACCAGTGTGTTCTCCGCCGAGAGGCGCGGCACCCGGCGGCTGGTCCAGCCGAGCAGGACCAGGTGGGCCAGCCAGTAGGTGTACGCCTTCCACGCCAGTGTGGCCGAGGCGTGCGGCGCCGCGTTCCACCGCGCGGCCGGGTACTCCAGCAGCGCGGGCAGCCGCGAGCCGTCGAGCAGACCGGTGGCGGGCTCCCAGCCCCGGGTGTCGGCGACCACCAGGGGATCGGCGACGCCGGCCGGGCCGAGCCCGCGCCGCCGCAGGCCGGCGAGGGCAGCCTCAACCGGACGCAGCGACGGCTCCGGCGCCGCGGCGGGGCGGACAGGCAGCATCCGAGATTCTCCTTTCGGGCGTGGCGGAGATCCGGCGGGACCTCCTGAAGTGGCGCCCCGTGGCGCGCCGGCCGGTTCTGCCTCCGGCGGGGTGTGGCGCCCGCCGGGTACGGGGCCCGCCCGGCAGGACCCCCGGCCGGGTCAGTGCCAGTACCGGCCGCCGGGCAGGGCGGCACGCGGGACGCGGACGTACGTGGCGGTCCAGCCGCCCCCGACGCACTGGTTGACGGTCACCTCGGCCATCGAGCCGAGCAGGACGAACGCCTCGTCGGGCGCGAGCCGGTACTCCTCGCCGAGCCGCCGCAGCAGGTCCTCGAAGGCCGCGTGCAGGTTGCCGTCCACGCTGTCGCCGAACCGGCAGCCCAGAGAGCCGATGTGGTCGGCGTCGTCGAGCCGTGGCACGGCCGGTCCGGTCACCGAGCCGGCGGGCAGAAGGTCCACCCGGACGGTCACGTCGGCGTGTGTCTCCAGCGCCATACCGGTGACCTCCGCGTCACCCATCAGCGCGTGCACGTCGCCGAGGGAGACCAGCCCGCCCGGCACGTTCACCGGCAGCAGGACGGTCGCCCCGACGGTCACCTGGGGGCAGTCCACGTTGCCGCAGTGGCCCGGGTCGAACACCAGGGAGATGTGCTCCCCTGCGGCGGGGGCGGTGCCGATGGTGCCGACCATGGGCCGTACCGGCAGGCGCGCGGTGCCCCGGCCGGTCGCCAGCCGCACCTCGCCGTCCTCGATCGCGCACACCGCGGTCCGCGCGCGACCGCCGACCACGTGCGACTGCCGCCCGCACACCGATCCGCGGTCCCCGGTGACCACGGTGACCGCGTACGGCTCCACGGTGCCGACCTGGATGTCCTCGATGTGCACGGCCAGCATGTCGCCGGGCCGCGCGCCCTCCACGTACAGTGGCGCGCTGACCGGGTTGAAGGCCCCGATGAGGTCGAGCAGGTCCGACTCCCGCTCGAACACCTGGCTCTCCGAGGTGATCTTGTTGGAGAAGCAGTCGAGTGTCTCCACCACGACCCGGCCGCCGGGCCGGACGCGGGCGTACGGTTCCGCGTCGGCGGCGAAGGAGAAGCGGTGGTCGGTCCGTGGGATGCGCAAGCCGGTCACGCGCCCACCTCCTCGTGAACGATCCGGCCGGCGCTCACGGTGAGCAGCACGGGAAGGGTCGAGATGTCGCCGGGGGCGATCCGCCGGGGATCGCCGCCCAGCACCGTCAGATCCGCGTCGTGGCCGGGCTCGATCCGCCCCCGCCGGTACGCGGCCCCGGCCGCGCGGACGCCGGCCACGGTGGCGCATGCCAGCGCCTCGGTGACCGTGATCCGCTGCTCGGGCTGCCACACCGGGCTGTCGGCGTCTTCGGTGGGGTCCTGCCGGGTGACCGCGATCTGGACCCCGGTCAGGGGGTCGGCGTCGAGCAGGTCGGTCCGCATGCCGATCCGCCGGTCACTGCCGAACGACACGGTGACGCCGGCGTCGAGCAGGCTGCGGAACGGACTGAGCATCGCGCCGAACGCCTCGTCACCGCGCCGGGCGTTCTTCGGGCCGGCGCCGATCACCTCCCACGGCTGTGCCTCCACCACCACACCGAGGCCGGCGCACCGGGCGATGTCGGCGGGCGACATGCGGCGGGCGTGGATGAGCCGGTGCGGGGGCCGGGCCGTGCCGAGACGGCCGGGCAGGCACCCGTAGAGGTCGAGGGCTTCGGCCACACCGAGGTCGCCCATCGCGTGGATCGACGTCGGCGCGCCGGCGGTGTCGGCCATCGCCGCGAGCTTGACCGCCTGTTCCAGGCCCGGATAGCGGAACGAGTCGATGCGCGGCTGCCCCGGAGGCTGGGAGAACCAGCCGTTGTCCAGGGAGAGCTTGTAGCCCGCGAAACCGATCAGTCCGCCGCCGTCGCCGACCGTGAGGTCCGCGGGCTCCTCGACCCGTCGCAGCGACGGGCGGTAGGAGACACGTGCGGTCAGTTCGCCGCGGTCGGCCAGCGCGGCGAGCAGCCGTACATCGGTGAAGCTGCGCTCCTCGTGGATCTCGGCCGGGCCGTCCTCCCGGGGAACCGTGGCGATGTCGTGCACCTCGGTGATGCCCCGCGCGGCCATGTCGCGCAGCAGGGCGCGCAGTTCGGCCAGCCGGCGGTGGCGGTTGGGCGGCGGCACCACGCCGAGCGCGAGCCGGCCCCAGACGGCCTCCCCGGTCAGCCGCCCGGTGGGGTCGCCGTGTTCGTCCCGCTCGATACGGCCGCCGGGCGGGTCCGCGCTGTGGCGGTCGATCCGGCACAGTGCCAGCGCCCGGGAGTTGAGCAGGGCGGTGGAGCGGTCCCGGCTGACCAGCAGCAGCGGATGGTCCCCCGACACCCGGTCCAGCTCGGTGCGGTCGGGCAGCTCCTGGGGGGCCGGCGTGCCCGGCAGCCAGCCACCGCCGGTGACCCAGAGCCCGGGGTCGACCCGGGCGGCGACGGTGCGCACGCGGGCCAGGGCCGCGGCGCGGGTGGTCACGCCCGCCCAGTTCACAGTCCACTGGTCCTCGGCCGCCCAGCCGAGATGGGTGTGCGAATCGACGAATCCCGGCAGCAGGTGGGCGCCGGCGAGGTCGATGACGCGGTCCGGGGCGGGGCCGTCCGGGCGCTCACCGGCCAATGTCACGGCGCTGATCCGGCCGCCCCGGAGATCGACGGTGACCCGCCCTGGACCGGTCCGGCCCACCCACGGTCCGGGGGGCACGGTCGCGTTCACCAGGCGCAGTGTCTGGGTGTCACTCACCGTACTGCTCCCCTCGTACCGGCTTGGCGTACACATCGGGGCGGACGTCGCCCAGGGCCGGCAGCGTGGACCGGCAGTCCGCCACCCGCTTGCCGGAAAGGTCGGCCGTGATCAGCAGCTCGTCGTCGGCCGCGGTGGCCAGCACGGTGCCCCACGGATCGACGACCATGCTGTGTCCGTACGCCTCGAACCCGGTGCTGTCCGGTCCGATCTGGGCCGGCGCGACGACGTAGGAAAGGTTCTCGATGGCCCGGGCGCGCAGCAGCGCCTCCCAGTGGGACCGCCCGGTGCGCACGGCGAAGTTCGCCGGTACGCACAGCACCGTGGCCCCCACGTCCACCAGGTTCCGGTAGACCTCGGGGAAGCGCAGGTCGTAGCAGATCGACAGACCGAGGGTGTGCTCGCCGCAGCCGACAGCGACCAGTTCGTCGCCGGGTGAGGTGAACGCCGACTCCTGCTCCACCACATCGTCGTCGTCGATCTGGAACAGATGCACCTTGCGGTACACCGCCACCGGCTGCCCGTCGCGGTCGATCAGCACCGCGCTGTTGTACGGCCGGTCCGGGCGGGGCGAGCGCAACCAGATCCCGCCGACCAGCACCCGGATGCCGTGTTCGGCGGCGAGCGCCCCGATCCGGCTCAGCACGGGGCCGCCGAGGTCCTCCACGAGGTCCGCCGCGAAGGGCCCCCGGTACGTGCACGCCTCGGGCAGTGCGACCAGCTCGCAGCCGGAGGCCGCCGCCTGCCGTACCGCCTCGGCGATCCGTTCCAGGTTCGCGTTGCGGTCCTCCCCGGAACGCAACTGCACCAGTCCGACCCGCATCACGCACCCACCCCCGTGGAGACGGGCTGGACCGTGCCGGCTGCGTCGTCGGCGTCGTCGGCGTCGTGGGCGTCGGCCGGGCTGTCGGCGCTCTTCTTCGGCGTGCCCTCCGTGCGGGCCAGGGCGTACGGGAGACACAGCGGGGACCCGGTGCGCGGGTCGGTGGTGATGTCGGACTCCAGGCCGAACACGTCGCGGACCATCCGTTCGGTGAGCACCTCGGCGGGCGGTCCCGCCGCGTACACCGTTCCGCCCCGCACCGCGACCAGTTCGTGCGAGAACTGCGCCGCCTGGTTGAGGTCGTGCAGCACCATCAGGACGGTCGTCCCGTGCTCGGCGTTCAGCGTGCGCAGCAGCTCCATCAGCTCCAGTTGGTACGCCACGTCGAGGTAGGTCGTCGGCTCGTCGAGCAGCACGATTCCGGTGTCCTGGGCCAGCGCCAGCGCGATCCACGCCCGCTGGCGCTGGCCGCCGGACAGCCGGTCCAGCGGACGGTCGGCCAGCTCCCGCATGCCGGTCTGCTCCAGCGCCCAGGCGATGACGCGCCGGTCCTCGGCACCCTCCATACCCAGCAGGTGCCGGTGCGGGTAACGGCCGTGCCGCACCAGTTCGCGGACGGTCATGCCCTCGGGCGCGCTGGGCGACTGCGGCAGGATCGCCAGCTTCCTGGCCAGCTCCCGTGGCGGGGTCTGCGCGATCGAGCGGCCGTCGAGCAGGACCGCCCCGCTCCGTGGCCGGCTCAGCCGCCCCATCGCCCGCAGCAGAGTGCTCTTGCCGCAGCCGTTGCGGCCGACGAGGGAGGTGATGCGCCCCTCGGGCACCGTGTACGACAGGTCGTGGATGACCACGGTGGAGCCGTAACCCAGTTCGAGGTGGCTGGTTTCGAGTGTCACGAATTCCTCCAGCTAGGACCTGTTGCGGATCAGGCGCGGCCGAGACCGCGGCGGATCTGGAACAGGAAGTACGGGGCGCCGAGGACGGCGGTGAACAGGCCGACCGGTATCTCGGTCGGCGGGAGCAGGCCGCGCCCGGCCGCGTCGGCCAGCAGGACGAGCAGCGCGCCGGCGCACGCGGTGGTGGGGATCAGCAGCCGGTGCCCCGGGCCGACGAGCCGTCGGCACAGGTGCGGAGCCAGCAGCCCGACGAACGCGATCGTGCCGGCGACGGCCACCGCCGAAGCGGCCAGCGCGACCGCGAGCGCGAGCAGCAGGCCCTTGAGCCGTTCCAGCCGGGAGCCGAGGGACCGGGGCACGTCGTCCCCGAGGCCCAGCAGGTCGAGCTGGTCGGACATCAGCCACGCCAGCGGCAGCAGCACCGCGGTGAACGGCAGGACCTGCCAGACGTTCTCCCAGGTGCGGCCCCACAGGCTGCCGGTGAGCCAGCGCATCGACGCCTGCACGTCGCCGGTGAAGGCGGTGAGCACCAGGACGAGTTGGATGATCGCCAGCGTCACACCACCGACGGCGACACCCACCAGGGCCAGCCGCGCCGGATTCACGATGCCGTCGCGGCGGGCCAGCAGGTACACCGTCGCGCCGGTCACCGCCGCGCCGGCGAACGCGGCGGCCGGGGTGAGCCAGCCCGCCACGCTGCCGGGCAGGAAGCTCAGCGCGACCAGGGCGCCCACACCCGCGCCGCCGTTCACGCCGATGATCGCCGGTGAGGCGAGCGGGTTGCGGGTCACCGCCTGCAAAATAGCGCCGGACACGGCAAGGGCGGCGCCGACACAGGCACCCACCACGATCCGTGGCAGCCGGAAGTTCACCACCACCTGGTAGTCGGCGTAGCTGCCGGCCCCGGTGAGCCCCCGGACCACCCGGCCCAGCCCCAGCGGCACCGCGCCGATGCCGACGCCGGCGACGCCCATGGCGATCACGAACAGGAACAGCACCAGCAGAGTCACCCGGCGGCGGGCCCTGACATGTGCGTAGGTGTTGACGGCCTGTGCGGTCATACCGCGCCCCTTCCACGCCGGGCCAGGTAGACGAAATAGGGAGTGCCGAGCAGCGCGGTCAGCACGCCGACCGGGGTCTCGACCGGGGACGGCAGCAGCCGGGTCACCAGGTCGGCGCAGATCAGCAGCAGTGCCCCGACTGCCGCGGCGAACGGCAGCACCCGCCGGTAGTCGTTGCCGAGTGACCACCGGGCGATGTGCGGCACGATCAGCCCGACCATGGCGATCGGGCCGGCCACCGCCACCGCCGCGCCGGCCAGCAGCACGATCAGGCCCAGCACGGCACGGCGGATCCGCTCCACCCGGACGCCGAGGGAGCGGGCCACGTCGTCGCCCAGGGCCAGCAGCGTCACCGACCGGGCGAGCAGCAGCGCGCCGGCGATGCCCACCACGGTGTACGGCGCGAGCGTCCGGACGCTCTCCCAGGTGACGCCGTCGATCCCGCCGACCAGGTAGTGCAGCACGAACCGCACCGCCGCGTCGTTGAGTATCACGATGCTCATGACCAGCGAGTTGGCCAGCATCGCGATGGTCACCCCGGCCAGGGCGATCCGGCCGGGCGTCATGTCCGCCCCGGAGACGACGGCATAGACCAGCCCGGTGGCGGCGGCGGCGCCGGCCAGCGCCACCAGGGGCATCAGGTCCAGACCGGCCACCTGGAAGGTCGCCGCGCCCATCACGTACGTGGTGGCGGCGATCGCCAGGGCCGCACCGGAGTTGATCCCGACGACCGCCGGTTCCACGATCGGGTTGCGGGTGACCCCCTGCACCAGGGCGCCGGCGACGCCCAGGCTCGCCCCGACCAGCAGCGCGACCAGGGTGCGAGGCAGGCGGATGTCATGGACGGTCGCGTGCGTCTGCGCGTCGGTGCCGCCCAGCAGCGCGTGCCAGACCACACCGGGGGAGAGCGTCCGGCCGCCGCCGATCATCAGGCTGAGCAGCGCCGCCGCGGCCAGTGCCACCACCACGGTGAGCAGCGGGGCCGCCCAGCGCCGGTCGGTGCCGGCGGGTGTGGCCGGGTTCTCTGCGGCCACGGGGGCCGTCATCGTCGTCATGGCTTGCTCCTCGTCGTGGGCTGCCGCCCGCTCAGCCGGCGTGCAGCGTGTCGAGGGTCTGGTCCACCACGAGCGGCACCGACAGGGGACCGCGGCCGAGCGACCAGATGCCCCGGTCCACGAGCGCCACCCGGCCGTGCCGGACCGCGGGCAGGTCCGTCCAGAGCGGGTTGCCCTTCCACTTGTCGGTGATCTTGGGGTCACCGGCGAAGGCGGCCAGGAAGACGACGTCGGGCTTGGTCGGGGGCAGCTTCTCCAGGTCGACCGGGACGGAGAGCTGGCCCGGCACCTGCTGGTAGGCGTAGGTCAGGCCCATCGCGCCCAATATGCCGGCCTGCATCGAGTTGGCGGTGAAGGCGAAGAACTTGTCCGGTGTGGGCACCGCGAGCAGGGCACGCGAGGTCTGGGTGCCGAGCTCGGCCTTGGCTTCCGCCAGCTTGTCCTTGACCGACTTCTCCACCTCGGCGGCCTTGTCGGACCGGCCGACCGCCTGGCCGATCTTCTCCAGGTTGGGGAAGAAGTCGGCCCAACTGGTGGTGTCCAGAATGAGGGTGGGGGCGATCTTGGAGAACTGTGCGTAGTCCTTCAGGTGCTCGTTCTTGTCCGCGATGATCAGGTCGACCGGCTGCGACGCGAGCACTTCGAGGTTGGGCGAGACCCGGCTGCCCAGTGAGACGTAGTCGTGGATCTTCCCCTTCACCTGGGGCGGGATCGGGGCGGCGGACCCCGTGACCTGTTCGTCGGCGATCATCGTGGGCTGTACACCCATCGCGACCAGGTCTTCGACGAACTGCCACTGCATGGCGGCCACCCGGACGGCCGGCTTGGGCAGCTTCAGGGTGCCGCCGGCGTGCTGGACGGAGAGGGAGTCCGACGCTGCCGGCGCGGCCGAGGACGGGGCGCTGTCGCTGCTGGGGGCACAGGCGGCCAGCGTGACGAGTACGAGTCCGACGACCAGCGCGGCCAGTCTGCGGAAGGGGAGGCGACAGATGTCGACCATGTTCACTCCTGACGCTCAGAGGCGGGAGATATGGCGTATGCGATATGCGGAAGCTTGGGTGTCCACGCCATCCTCGGTCAAGCCCTTCGCCTATCGTTAACCTGCTGTCAATATTCGGGGCCGCGGACTGGCCAGTAGGGCTGACCAGCGTTAACGCGCAGATCCACGACGGTAACCTGAGTGCCGGCGCTGCGGTGCCCTCGGCGGAAGCCGAGGTTCCGTCAAGGTTGCCGACCGAGCAGGAACTCGCATATCGGACATAATTGCATCCTTGCGCTTCCGTATGCGATATATTGCACGCCTGAAGAGGGGGCAACGTAAGATGATGCAAGCGCGCGCTGGGGCCGTCGGCGCATGCTGTATGAAGAATGCCGCCGCTGTGGAGGTTCTGGACCGACATGCCGTTGCCGAACAGGGACCGGGCAAGCACCCATGAGAACGCTCAGGACGTTGCCTACCAGCAGCTCAGGGAGTGGATCATCGATGGCCCCCTGGAGGCCGGCGAGGCCGTCCGGGACGTGGAGATCGCCCAGCTCCTGGGAGTCAGCCGCACCCCCGTCCGCGAGGCGCTCATCCGGCTCTCGCAGGAGGGGCTGATCGAGTTCGCCCGGGGCCGCGGTACCCGGGTCGCCGCACTGCGGTACGAGCGGGCGCCCTCCCTCTACCGGCTGGGTGGTGAACTCGACGGCCTGGCCGCCGAGCTGGCGGCCGGGCAGCTGACCGACCCGGAGATCGCGGAGATGCGGGGCATCCTCGACCGGCTGGCCGCCGAGCGCGACCCCGCGCGGCTCCGGCTGCTCGACGCGGAGTTGCACGGCGTCTACCACCGCGCCTCGGGCAACCAGCCGCTGATCGAGATGATGGGTCAGGTCCAGTCGGAACTGCGCCGGCTGGAGAACGTCGCCTTCCAGGACGCGCAGATCCGCGAGGAGGCGCACCGGGAGCACGTCGCGATCATCGAAGCGCTCACCGCCCGGGACGCCGCCCGGGCGCGGGAGGCCGCCAAGACGAACTGGTTCAACTCCTGGGAGCGGATCCAGGCCCGCCTCAGCCGTATGCTCGCCGCTCCTTCCCCTCCCGGTCGCTGACCAGCGGCCAGTCGGCGACCGGCCCGGGTTCGCCCAGCGGCTCGCCGGTGAACCGGCCGCGCAGCGCGATCAGGCTCTCCACGGCGGACAGCGAACCCTCCGGATCCTGCGCGGCGACCGCGATGACCAGTGCCTCGGCGAGCATGGTGATCGTGGAGACCGCACTGATACGGCGGGCCGGCGCGGTCGGGACCACGAGGCTCGCGGCGATCCGGCCCGCGGTGACCGCGGGCACGGTGTCGGTCAGTGCGACGACCGACGCCCCCGCGCGGTGGGCGTGGTCCAGGGCGGCGGACAGTTCCGGGGTGGTGAGACCGGCCGTCACGACCACGAGCACGTCGCCCTCGCGCAGGTTGACCAGCCCGTCCGCCAGCAGGTAACCCGTCGTCGTGGTGGCATGCGCCCGTACGCCGACGCGGGACAGCCGCAGCGCCAGGTACTCCGCGACCGACCCGAGCGGACCGGCCCCGAGGACGACGACATCCCGGGCGCCGGCGACCAGTTCGGTCGCCACCCGGAACGCGTCCGGGTTCACCGTCCGGGCCGCCGCCGCCATCTGGTCCACGGCCAGGGCCAGCGCGTGCTTGAGGATCTGCGCGGGGTCCTTGCCCAGCGAGTCCATACTGTGCGAAAGCTGCTCCGCCGGCGACATCCGCTGCTTCACGGCGCTGCGCAGCGCGCGCTTGAGATCCGGAAGGCCGCGGTAGCCCAGGGACTTGACGGTCCGGATCACGGTGGCGTCGCTGGTGCCCGTCGAGGCACCCAGTTCACCGGCGCTCTGAAAGGCCACCTCGTCGACGTGCTCCCGCAGGTACGCCGCGACCCGGTGCTCGGACGCGGTCAGTCTCCCGCCGTGCCGGGCGATGCGCTCGTCGAGTGAGCCGCCGGCCGTGTCCGCGGACGGCTGCGTGTCGCCGCCACCGGATGACGAACTCATCGGATGAACCCCCTGTTACTTCTCGTGCGACGTGTTGTCGGAATCACTACAAGTGTTGACTATCTCTGTAGTAGATCCTACCTTTCTGTCGACCGGACCGCACACGCATGCTCTCGGCCGATTCTCGCGGCCGCCCGTGTCCGGCCGGCGAGCGGCCGTGCCACGGCCGCACAGCGCAGTCGAAGGAGCTCTTCTTGCCCACCTTGTTCAGGCTGGAGAACATCGGCATCGCCCGCGGCGGGACGGTCGTCCTGCGCGGCCTCCACGCGCGGATCCGCTCCGGGCGGTGTACCGCCCTGCTGGGCCCCAGCGGCGTGGGCAAGTCCACGCTGCTGCGTCTCCTCGTCCGGCTGGAGGAGCCGGCGCAGGGGCGGATCATGCTGGACGACCGCCCGCTGGCCTCGCACGATGTCCGCGAACTGCGCCGCAGGGTGGGGTTCGTCCAGCAGCAGCCGATCCCCCTCATGCCGACCGTGCTGGCCGACCTGCGGGTCGGCCGGCCGGCGCTGACCGAGGAGGAGGCGGTGGACCTGCTCGAGCGGGTCGGCCTGACCGGCGACTGGCTCGGCCGGGACCGCCGGAGTCTGTCCGGCGGTGAGTCCCAGCGCGTCTGCCTGGCCCGCGCCCTGGCTGTCGGCCCCGAGGCGGTGCTGCTCGACGAGCCGACCGCCGCACTCGACCCGGTCGCGGGAGCCGCCGTGGAAGAGGTGCTGCACGGCCTGAAGGCGAGTGGCGTGACCACCGTCCTGGTCAGCCACAACCTGGACCAGGCCAAGCGGCTCGCCGACGACGTGATCATTCTCAGCGGCGGGGAACTCGCCGCGACCGGCCCGGCGGACGAGGTCTTCGCCGGCCCGGCCGACGAACGCGCTCGCCTCTATCTGAAAGGGAGCCTGACATGAGCTCGCAGGCGTCCGCCTACGAAGTGCCGGACTGGCTGTCGGTGGCCTTCTCCGTGGTCTTCGTCGCCACCGGCTACGCCCTGGTGGTGCGCGGGAGGCTCGGACTGGGCCGCGACGTGCTCGTCGTCGCCTGCCGCGCCGCCGTGCAACTGATCGCCATCGGCGCGATCCTGTCCTGGCTGTTCACACACGCGGGACTGCCCGGCAGCCTCGCCTGGGTCGCGGCGATGGTCCTCATCGCCGGGCAGGTGGCCGGCCGGCGCGGCGCCGGCCTTCCCCGGCCCCGGCTCGTCGCCACCCTCGCCATCGGTGTGGCGACCGGTGCCACCATGGCGGTTCTGCTCGCCGCCCACATCGTCGGCGCTCCCCGGACCGTGGTCCCGGTGGGCGGGATGGTCGTCAACGCCATCCTGCCGATCTGCTCGGTGGCCCTCGCCCGGCTGCGCGAGGAGGTCGAGCGGAACCGGGCGGAGGTGGAGGCCAGGCTGGTCCTGGGTCTGTCCGCCGCCGAGTCCGTCAGGCCGCGCCTGCGCGCGGTCCTGCGCACGGCGCTGCTGCCGCCCATCGACGCCACGAAGGTCGTCGGACTCATCACGCTGCCGGGGGCCATGACCGGCCTCATCCTGGCCGGCGTCCCGCCCCTGCTCGCCATCCGCTACCAGCTCGTCGTGGTCTACATCTCGCTCAGCGCCCCCGCCATGGGAGCCGTCCTCGTCGGGAAACTGATGACCCGTCAGCTCTTCGACGACGCGCTGCGTCTGCGCCCGCTCTCGGCACCCGGCACCGGGCCCGGCACCGGACCGCTCGCCCTGTTCGCACGGCGGAAGAAGGCCCGGGCGGCCGTGGGCTGACCGCGCCAGGCCGGCGGCCCGCTGCCCGGCCCACCGTCACCGCCGCAGCCCGGCCCGCCGTCACCGCCCCGACCGAGGCATGCTGGAAGGAGGACCACAGGAGGAGGCGGGGGTCATGCCGAATCTGGGAGTCGCCATCGTGCGGCAGTACGAGCGGGGCGTCGTGTTCCGGCTCGGGCGGCTGCGGGGTGTGCGCAAGCCGGGCATCCACTTCATGATCCCGCTGTCGGACCGCATGTGGAAGGTGAGCCTGCGGACGGTCACCATGCCGGTGCCGTCGCAGCAGGTGATCACCCGGGACAACGTGTCGATCGGCGTGGCCGCCGTGGCGTACTTCCGGCGGGTGGACGCGGTCAAGGCGATCGTCGAGATCGAGAACGTGGGCGCCGCGGTCGGGCAGATCGCGCAGACGACGGTCCGCAACATCGTCGGGCGGTCGCTGCTGGACCAGGTGCTCACCGACACCCACACCCTGAACCTGGCGATCAGGGAGATCCTGGACGGCATCACCCAGCAGTGGGGCGTGTCGGTGTTCCTGGTGGAGCTGAAGGACATCGAGCTCCCGGTGACCATGCAGCGGGCGATGGCCCGCCAGGCGGAGGCCGAACGGGAGAAGCGCGCGAAGATCATCGCGGCCGAGGGTGAGGCGCTGAGCGCCGGGCGGCTCGGCGAGGCGGCCGACGTCATCGCCGATCACCCGATCGCCCTCCAGTTGAGGAACCTCCAGATACTGGCCGAGATCGCCGCGGAGAAGAACAGCACCATCGTCTTCCCCGCGCAGTTCCTGGACAGCGCCCGCGCCGTCACCCGGTTCATCGCCGACGAGAACCGGCCCGCCGCGCAGGCCTCGTCCCCACCGGTGGCCCTCGCGCCGCCCGCCCGGAGCGGCGGGCGGGACGGGAACCCCAGCCCCACCTCGGCGGAAGGGCGGACAACGTCATGACTCAGCAGAAATCAGCGGAACCGGCCCGCACCAAGACGTGGACCCTGCGACTGGACATCTTCGAGGAGGACGAGGACGTCACCTCGGTGCGGGCGGCGCTCGACACGGGTGACAACACCCTGGTGACGCACGCCACCGCGCACCGCAACCCGCACGATCGGCCCGTCCCCGAGATCGGGGACGAGTACGCGGCAGGCCGGGCCCTGCTCGAACTGGGCAGACAACTGGTGCGCGCCGGAACGGCCGACGCCGCGGCGAACCAGCCCCCGTCTGTCAGCCCCTGACGGCCCAGCGCCGGCCCCGGCGCAGTACCGGGGGATGCTCGAACGCCCGCCGCGCCGCCCGCATCGCGGCGCGCTCAGCGACGCGTGCCCGCTCGCCGGCCGGGTCATCCGCCGACCGGCCGCTTGCACCTCCCCGCCTTCCGCCACCCGCTCGCGCAGGTGGCCCATGGCAACGCACCCGCCGGGGCCCGACCGCCGCGGCGGGTGGGGCCGGCCCCGCCCTCTCCCGAGGCGGGTGCGGCTCCCTCGGCCGCGGGGAGCGGAACCCGTGCTGGTGAGCCGGTTGCTTTGACATCATGCGACTCAAGTTTTATTACGAAGGTAAGGCAACTTTCCGGAGGGTGCCCAGGAGAGACGAGGAGGACTCACCATGGCACGTGCGGTCGGTATCGACCTCGGGACGACCAACTCCGTCGTCAGTGTGCTGGAGGGCGGCGAGCCGACGGTCATCACCAACACCGAGGGCGCCAGGACCACGCCGTCGGTCGTGGGGTTCGCCAAGGGCGGCGACATCCTGGTGGGCGAGATCGCCAAGCGCCAGGCGGTGACGAACGTGGAGCGAACCGTCCGGTCGGTGAAGCGCCACATGGGTGAGGCCCAGTGGCGGTTCCCGGAGAGCGGCGGCATCGACGGCAAGCGGTACACCGCGCAGGAGATCTCGGCCCGGGTGCTGCAGAAGCTGAAGCGGGACGCCGAGGCGTACCTGGGCGAGGACGTCACCGACGCGGTGATCACCGTGCCCGCGTACTTCAACGACGCGCAGCGCACCGCCACCAAGGAGGCAGGCGAGATCGCCGGGCTGAAGGTGCTGAGGATCATCAACGAGCCGACGGCCGCGGCCCTGGCGTACGGGCTGGACAAGGAGGGCGACCAGACGATCCTCGTCTTCGACCTCGGCGGCGGCACCTTCGACGTCTCGCTGCTGGAGATCGGCGACGGCGTGGTCGAGGTGAAGGCCACCAACGGCGACACGCATCTGGGCGGTGACGACTGGGACCAGCGGGTCGTCGACCATCTGGCCAAGCAGTTCAAGAACCACCACGGCGTGGATCTCACCAAGGACAAGATGGCCATCCAGCGGCTGCGCGAGGCCGCGGAGCGGGCCAAGATCGAGCTGTCCGCGGCGACCGAGACCACCGTCAACCTGCCCTACATCAGCGCCTCCGCGGACGGTCCGCTGCACCTGGACGAGAAGCTGACCCGTGCCCAGTTCCAGCAGCTCACCGCGGACCTGCTGGACCGATGCAAGACGCCGTTCCACAACGCCGTCCAGGACGCCGGCATCGAGGTGGCCGGCATCGACCATGTGATCCTGGTGGGCGGCTCGACCCGGATGCCCGCCGTGACCGACCTGGTACGGGACCTGACCGGCGGCAAGGAGCCGCACAAGGGCGTGAACCCGGACGAGGTCGTGGCGGTCGGTGCGTCCTTGCAGGCCGGTGTGCTCAAGGGCGAGGTCAAGGACGTCCTGCTGCTCGACGTCACCCCGCTGTCCCTGGGTATCGAGACCAAGGGCGGCATCATGACCAAGCTGATCGAGCGCAACACCACGATCCCGACCAGGCGCTCGGAGATCTTCACCACTGCCGAGGACAACCAGCCGTCGGTGCAGATCCAGGTCTACCAGGGCGAGCGGGAGATCGCCGCCTACAACAAGAGACTCGGTGTGTTCGAGCTGACCGGTCTGCCGCCGGCCCCGCGCGGGATGCCGCAGATCGAGGTCACCTTCGACATCGACGCCAACGGCATCATGCACGTCGGCGCGAAGGACCTGGGCACCGGCAAGGAGCAGCGGATGACCGTCACCG
>NZ_DATDBG010000307.1:0-8754 GCF_036524955.1 Streptomyces sp. | reverse complement strand
CTGCGATCTCTCGGGTTTGTGGCAGTGGTGGTGAGAGACGGTTGGCCGTTGGGGTGTTGTTGCTGGTCAGTGGCCTTTTTGTGGGTTGGTGGTGACTGTCTTTGTGGGTGAGAGAGCGGGGGTGGGGTGCTGTCTGGGGTGCGTTATCTGATGGGGGGTGATGCTGTCTCAGGTTTGAGGGTTCTGATGCGGTGGGGCGGGTGAGGCCGGTGTGATCGTGGGGTGGATCAAGGTGTAGGAGCCGGTCGTGGGGCGGTGCTGCCCAGGGGGTTGGTGGTGCGTCGTCTGCTGGAGCGGCAGCGGGCGGGGGAGTTGTCGACCCGGCATGTGGTTGCGGTTGCTGAGACGGTGGGTGTGTCCGAGCGGACGGTGTGGCGCTGGCTGGAGCAGGCGAAGGCGACCGGGCGGGTGGAGCCGGGGGTCCGGCAGGGGTATGCGGTGTCGGACGAGGTGTGGGAGCTGCTGGGTGAGGCGGGGGGAAACGTCTCGGAGTTGCGGCGCCGGCTGTTGGCCGGTGCGGGCGGGGACGCTGCGGTGCCCTCGATGTCGACGCTGAGCCGGGTGGTGCGCAGGGACCGGCGGGCGGGGCGGGTGCTGGTGACCGGGCGGGGGCCTGAGGTCGCCGGGGCCCGGCGACCGGATTCTCTGGTGGAGTTGGGCCTGGACGTCGTTACGGGGGCCGGCGGGCGGGTGGTTGTTCGGGAGCAGAAGCACCTGGGGCAGGTTCCGGTGCTGGTGGCGGGTGCGCAGGTGGTGGTCACCCCGGTGGTGGAGTCGGTGGTGCGGACGGTCGCGCACGCGGCGGCGGTGGGCGCGGTGGTGTGCGTGTACGGGGACGCGGGCCAGGGCAAGACGGTCGCCCTGCAGTACGCCTTGTCGCAGTTGCCGCGCCCGGCGCGGGTGCGGCGGGTCCAGGTGGGTGTGCATTCGTCGGTGGCGGAGGTGCGCCGGGCGCTGGCCGAGGCGCTGGACCTGCGGGGGCGGCTGCCGCACGGGACGGGGGAGGCGGACGCGGTGCTGGTGGAGGCGTTGCGGCAGCCGCGGGTGCTGGTTCTGGACGAGGCGCAGCGGCTGTCGGTGTCGGCCCTGGAGTTCCTGCGGGGACTGTGGGACCACCCGGATACCGATGCGGCGCTGGTCTTTGCGGGGGCGGGCAGTGAGCGGGCGCTGCGCAGGGTGCCGGCGCTGGCGTCGCGGGTCCTGACATGGGAGCTGGTCCCGCGCATGGCCCAGGGCGAGGTCGCCACGGTGATGCAGGCATTCCATCCCCTGTGGTCCCAGGTGGCCGATCAGGACATGGCGTGGGTGGAGGAGTACGTGGGGCACGGCAATTTCCGGACCTGGGCGAAGGTCACCTCGCACCTGACGGCCGAGACTTCTGGGCGGTCCCGGGTGGTGGTCGACCGGCGGTTGCTTCAGCGGGTCTGCGGCCGGCTGACGGGACCGCTGTGAGCGCGCGCCCGGGGCCAGGCCGGCAGAATCCGGCGACAGGGCGCGCGCCTGTTCCCGATCCCGGTGCCACTCCCGCCTCCCCTGATGCGGGTCTGCCCGCGGCGTCGCTGGCGGCGCTGCGTGGGCCGGCGGTGCGCCGGCTGCAGGACGTGCGCCGTCAGGGCAGGCCCATCTCCCGGCAGGTGAGGGTGGTGGCCGAGGCGCTGGGGGTGGGGGAGCGGGCGGTGTGGCGGTGGCTGGCCGATGCCGAGCGGGGCGGTGCCGGCGTCGTTGTGACCGGCCCTCGGGAGCAGACCGGCACCCGGTTCACGGTCACGCCTGAGGTGCGGCATCTGTTCGCGCTGTGGAAGGGGAACGTGGCAGCGGTTCACCGCGAACTGGTCGCGCGGGCTGCCCGGCTGTCTCCGCCCGGGTACGTGCCTTCGCTGCCCACCCTGCACCGTGCGATCCAGCGGGATATGGATCCGGGGGAGCGGGCCGGTCTTGCGGCGGGGGAGCGGGCGGCGCGCAAGCACGACGTGTTCCTGGCGAGGCCGCGGGGCTGGCGCAACCAGGTGTGGGAGACCGACCACGTCCAGGCGCCGGTGCTGGTCGATGTGGAGGGGACCGCGCGGCGGCCGTGGATCACGTGGTTCACCGACTGCGCGACGAACGCGATCACCGGCCTTGCTGTGACACCGGGGCATCCGTCGCGGGAGTCGGTGCTGGCCGCTCTGCGCTCCGCAGTCCTGCGCGAGGACCCCTACGGGCCGTTCGGCGGTCTGCCGGAGAAGGTCCGGGTGGACCGCGGCAAGGATTTCCTGTCCAGGACGGTGACCGCCGCGTTCGATCTCCTGGACGTCGGCGTGGAGGACCTGCCCGCCTACACCCCCCACCTGAAAGGCACGGTGGAGGGCCTGAACCGGGCGGTGGAGCCGATGTTCCTGGCCGGGCTGCCCGGCTACGCCCGCCAGCCCCGCCCCGGCAAACGCCCCTCCCGTCCCAAGGACGAGATCCTGCTGGACTTCGAGGACTTCACCGCCCGGCTGCTGGAGTGGGTGCAGTGGTGGAACACCTCCCACCGGCCGGCGCCGCTGGGCGGCAGGACCCCGCTTCAGGCCTGGCAGGACGATCCGACCCCGCTGCGGGACATCCCGGCCACGGACCTGTGGACCTTCACCCTGGAGGACGCCGGCACCCGCACGCTCACCACGCGCGGGATCCGCTTCCGCAAACGCGACTACGCCGCGGCGTGGATGACCGGCCAGACCGGGATCCGGGTCCAGGTGCGGTACATGCCCCACCACGACCACCGCATCGAGGTCTTCGATCCCGCCACCGGCCGCTACCTGGGTCCCGCGGACCTGGCCGACCAGGCCACCGCAGAGCAGATCAGCGCGGTGCGCCGTGTGCGGGCCGCGCGTACCCGCCGCCTGAGGAAAGACCTCGAGGCGTCTCAGCGCGAGCGCTACGCCGCCGCCACCGAAGCCGCCCCGCCGCAGCGCCTGGGCGCGCTCAGTGCTGCGGCGGCCGACCGCGAACTCGGCGAGGCCACCGAGACGGACCTGTCGAAGCTGGCGCTGCCCGACCTGATCCCGCACGACCCGCCGCCGGCGCACTGGCGCACCCCGCCCGCCCTCGCAGCTGGCACCATCCTGCCCCCACCCGACTCCACTCCAGCTGACGCACCGACGGACGCTCCGCCAGGCACCCTGCCGGAGCCCGACACGAACCCGGCAGGAGATGTCTGATGACCGCGGCCACCTACCAGTACGTCGACCTGCCCGACGCCGCCGTGGTCACCACCCGGGCGCTGCTGACTGCGCGGGAGAACATCGCCGACACCGTCGCGGCGCGGGCCATGATGTGCATCCACGGCGGCGCCGGCTTCGGCAAGACCCTCGCGGTCAACACCTGCCTGCACGAACTCGAACCTGCGGAGGACGTCCGCCGGGTCACTTTTCGCGCCCGCCCCACCGCCCGCGCGGTGCGCTACGAGCTGTTCACCGCCCTGGACCTGCCCGGCGAGCCGCCCCGCCACCCCAGCGAGTTCGACCGCCTGCTGAAGAACGCCCTGGCGGAGCACCCCCGCACCTTCCTCGTGGACGAGGCCCAGTGGCTCAATGGCGAGGCCTTCGAATACTTCCGATACCTGTGGGACGAACCCGCCACCCGCTTCGCAGTCGTCTTCGTCGGCGGCGAGGGCTGCCACACCGTGCTGCGCCGCGAACCGATGCTCTCCTCCCGCGTCTTCATCTGGCAGCACTTCACCCGCCTCACCCCGAAGGAAGTCCAGCAGGTCATCCCCCTGTTCCACCCCATCTGGGCCGACACCGACCCCGACGACATCGCCTTCGCCGACAGCCACGCCGCCCACGGAAACTTCCGCGCCTGGGCCCAGCTGACCGCCCACACCCGTACCGCGCTCGCCCGCACCGGCCGCGCCCGCGTGGACCAGGAGCTGCTGCGCTGGGCCTTCAGCCGCCTCGCATGACGACCAACATCCCCAGCAGGCCCCCGCCGCCGGTGGTGCTCGTGCTGGACCGGTACGACGACGCGGCCCACACCCACGCCGCCCTGGCCGCCCACGACCCCGCAGCCGGCCGGATCACCCTGCACCCCGGCCCCGGCACCACCAGCGACACCGCACTCGCCCACGACCTCCTCGCCGCCCTGGGCAAACCGCCGCTGCTGCCCGGCCGCTACCCGCCGGGCCGGCAACCGGCGTGGGAGGCCGCCACCGCCTGGATCCACGCCATGACCACCGCCCGCCTCACCGTCCTGCGCGCCCACCGCCTCACCACTGGCCGCCTCGCGCACCTCCTGCGCCTGCGCGCCGTTACCGGCATCGGCCTGACTCTGGTCTGCCACCGTCCTCACCCGCCCGCCGCGCTCCACCGGGCCCTGCACGGCGTGCCCCACACCGTCACCAGCGACCTGGACACCGCCCGCTGCCACTACTACGACGGCGCCCCCACCAATTCCGCGGACCTCCCCGAGCCAGCATTCCTTCCACGCCCGCCGACTGCACGGTGGATGACGCTGCCTGCCCTGGATCGTCTCGTCTCCTACGACGTCGTCCGCCCCTGCATCGGCCCTTGTAAGCCGGCGCCGATCGCGTGGAAGCAACGCGCGGCACCACAACCGCTCACCGAACCCGCCATCCGCGAGGCCACCACCAGAATCCACCAGGCGACCGCCCACCCGCGCTTGGCCGCTGCCCTGGCCGTCACGCTGTTGACCGGCGCGTCGTTCCAGCAACTCCTCACCGTCCGTATCGACGACCTCGGCCCCAGCGCGGTCACCGTCGCCTTCCACGACCCCGCCCGCTACACCGACGGCTGCGCCACCCACCCCGCCCCGCCGTGGACGCGGCCATTCCTGCTCGCCGCCGCCTGCTTCGCCGCCCTCACCGACAGCCGGGAACTGCTGGCGAGTGCGAACGAACGCCCCCACCTCCTGCACCTTGCCGAGGACGCCAAGCTGCGCCCGACCCAGCCTCCGGGACGACGCAAGGCCGCCCCCGGCGGGCCGGTGGTGTGGGACTGGGCGGAGCGCAGGGAAGCCGAGCACTACCAGCGCTTGCTGGCCGTTCCGCGTACCGCGTCTTTCCGCGGCCGGTAGTCTTCGCCGCCCACGCCAGGCCGGCCCGGCGTGGGGGTCAGCCGATGGCGAAGTCGGCGAACTCGAGGTCGGAGAAGGCCACCCGCAGGCCGTGGGCCCGCGTTCCGCCGTCGCGGAAGTAGGCGTGCCCCAGCGCACGGGCCAGTATGACCATCTGCTGCGCCTCGTCGGCGCCAGCGTCCCGGGCGGCGAACAGCTCCCGCGCGACCGCTCCGGACAGGTGCTGGGTGATCAGCCGCCGGCGGGGATCGTCGGAGGAACCGGCCGTGGATGCGAACCCGAACCGGGCCCGGGCGTGCACAGAGAAACCCCGCGCTTCGGCCTGCACACGCAACCGCTCGCGGATCCGGGGCTGCCACCGCGCCCGGACGACCTCCTCGATCACGCGCAGCTGCGCAGCGCCCGGTGGGCGCCGTCCCGGACCGGACGTGACCCACCGCTGCACGGTCCGCTGCGACACGCCCAGAACCCCTGCCAGCCTCTTCGTGGAGCCTTTCTCCAGCCTGAGCAGGAAGCCAAGGCGGGCGGCGAGGCTTCCCGGCAGAGGCCGGGTACGCAGAGCCCGCTCCAGACCGTCATTGATCTCACCCAAGGCCCGCTCCTCTCACACACTGCTGTCGGTACCCAGGTGTCCCACACCCTCACTGTGGCCCCGCCCTGTTCCTACGTACCGCTGCCCGCGACGGCTTCCTCTGCTACTCGTTTCGTGGCCTACAGGGCTGCCAGATCGAGTGGACGGGACCGTACGCCGGCAGGCGCCGAGGAGCGGCCTCTCCTAGGTACGGCTGTCGGTACCGCCCGGGGTGCCCTACGGTTCGGCCTCCGCCTTCGGGGCGCCCATGTCGTTGCCGCGTTATCGGCATATGCCCAGCTCGGTGAGCGTCGTGTGCCGCTGGCCTCAGCTTTCTTGTGGGGCTGGCTGGTTCTTGCGCCGCCGGCGCAGGGCACGTTGGGCTTGGGCGCGGGCGCATTCCCGGGTGCAGTATTTAATGCCACTGGTGCGGTTTTGCCCGTACTCGGCGCGTCCGCGTTGGCGTACGAAGGGTCGGCGGCAGGTCTCGTTGGCGCATTCGCGGATCGTGGCGTCTTCAGCAAGGTGGTTGTACAGCTGCAGGAAGGCGACCGAGAGGATGGTGGGATAGCGCTCGGTCAGGCTGCCGATGCCGATGCTGAACGGTTTCAGCGCGCCATTCAACTCAGCCACCAGGTCGCCGATCCTGATGTCCAGGACGAGTTCGCGCAGATGGCCCAGGTCGCGTGGCCATGCCTCGTTCCGACGTGTGTTCCGGGAACGCCAGTACGCCAGCTGCTCCTCGCCGACTTCGGGCTCGATGAGCGCGTCGAGTCCGCCTTTGCGCCGCAGGGCAAGCCAGGTGGTGATGGCCGCCTGGGCCTGCGTGATGTAGAGCGTGGCCAGTTCGCCGTGCAGGCAGAACGGCCCGTGCCGCGGGTGCTGGCGCTCGGTGAGCTCCTTGAGGCGCTCGTATTCGTCGACGTCCCAACTGCCGGTGGTGATGCTGCCGCCCAGGTGTCCGTAGGTGCGCATCAAGGTGGCCACGCCGTCGAGATCGGCGGGGTCAAGTTCCATGAACTCACGCAGGTAGAAGTCCTCCGGGAGCGGACTGGTCTCTCGGGTGCCTCGCACATGCGGCTCCCAGACGATCCAGTCGCCGTCGGCTCGTGCTTTGGGTACCGGCTCCAACTGCGGTGCAGGCACGGGTGTCCCCGGCCAGAGCGTGGGACGAAAGCGTGGGTCAACGTATGCCGTCATACAGGGCATCATAGCTATGCAGAAGTAGCACGAAAAGGTAGCTGTTCGTATCACGCAGATGGAAGCTATGGGAGGGCAGGCACTGGTGACGCAATGGCAGGACCGCATGAGAGTCGGCGAGGCACACGAACAACGCGTCGCCGTAGAACTGCAGTTACGCGGGTGGACGGTCCAGCGCTGCGGACAGGGTTCCTTCCCGCCTGCGATCAGGCAGGCTCTGGCACGCACCGACTCCGCGTTGCGGTACTTCCCCGACCTGATCGCCGCCCGCGACGGTGAACTGGTCACCATCGACGCCAAGGACCGCATGCCGAGCACCCACACGGACCGCTACGCGATCAGCACCGCCGCGCTGAAAGCCGGTCTGCTTTTCACCGCCACCCACGCCCCAACGCCGCTGTACTACGTGTTCGGTGACTTGAACGTCCTGACCCCCTCTGAGGTCCACCACTACAGCACGCACACCCGACATCACCCCAGTGGAGCCTGGTTCCTGGTCGCCACACGCCAGGCTCATCCCTTCGAGGAAGTCTTCGGTACGAACACCGCTATGGCCGCATGAGCGGCGCTGACCCCGCCACCCCGGTGCCACGGCTGGCGTCGACGTCGCCACGGTCGTCTACATCCACCACGGCGAGTCCCGTCGCCGGCGTCTGCTTGCTGAAGCCCGCCGCCACATCGTCCGCGAGCTGGGGGCTTTGATCGCTCACGCTGCTGGACTGGCGTTTTTCGGGGGGCTGTTGGTGGGGGTGGGCTGGGGGTGTATGGCTGCTGTGCGGATGCGGCGGCTGGTGTAGGCCAGTGCGGTGGTGGTGGCGAGGGCTGCTGCGGACCATGTGAATGCGCCGCGGACGCCTGCTGCGTCGGTCAGGGTGCCGAACAGGGCGAAGGAGACGGGGGCGAGGCCGATTGCGGAGAAGGTGACGAGGGCCATGACGCGGCCGATGAACTCGGGGTCGGTGCGGATCTGTACGAAGCCGAGCAGCAGGGCGCCCGCGGGTCCGGTGGTGACGCCGAGACAGGCAGCGGCTGCGCATGCGGTGGGGAGGTTGGGCGCGGCGGCGATGGCGGCCAAGAAGACGCTGCCTGCGGCTACCCATCTCAGGCCGGCGGCGGCCGGGGTTTCGGGGCGGCGGCTGCGGCCTGCTGTCCATGCCGCTCCTGCCACGGCGCCGGCCGCGAATGTGGCGATGGTCCAGCTGAAGCCTGCCGCTCCCCAGCCGCGTTGGGCGGCCAGCAGCGCGGTTCCGAGGTTGAGCGGGGCGGTGAGGACCAGGTTGAGCATGGTGACGGTGAGCAGGATGGGGCCGAGTACCGGGTCGGTGGCGACGTACCGCAGGCCGCTCCACGTCGCGCGTACCGTCCCTTCGGCGGGTGCGGTCGGCTGTGGGAGGGCCGGGCCCGCGGTGGTGTGCGCTTGTGTGGTCGGCAGTTTCCACAGCAGGGCGAGCGCGAGGGCGAACAGCGCGGCGTTGACCGCTGTCGCCGTTTGCAGATCGCCGATGGCAACGATCGCGCCGCCGAGCGGTGCTCCGATGACGGATGCCACCCGCTGGAGCGTCTGCACCGCGCCTTGTCCTGCCGGGAGGGCGTCATGCGGCAGCAGGTGCGGGGGAAGTGCGGCGGCTGCGGGCATGTGCATGGCGTCGACGGCGCCGAACGTGCCGGCCACTGTGATGAGCAGCCACACGTTGTCGGCGCCCCATGCCAGGACGGCGACGGTACCGGCCACCATGATCGCGACACGTAGGCTCTGACTGATCAGAGCCTGCTTCAGTGCGCCCAGTCGGTCGGCGAGGGCGCCTCCGAACAGCAGTAGCGCGGCCCGGGGGACCGAGGCGCACGTCATGATCAGTGAGGTCTGGCTGGTGGACCCCGCTTGGCTGGCGGCCCAGCCGAGCGCCACGAACCAGACCTGGTCCCCTAAC
>NZ_DATDBG010000306.1:0-5741 GCF_036524955.1 Streptomyces sp. | reverse complement strand
CGCCTATCGGCAGATACGGCTCGATCAACGTCCACTGCTCGTCGGTGAGTTGCCTTCGCGTCACGACCGTCTTCCTACATGCTCCCCCTGCCAGACGGCGCCGGATCAGCAAAATTGATCACGACATCACACAGGCCCTAGTGCCGCGTCAGCCGGAGTTGCCCCGTCGCGACGCCCGGCACGGCATCTCGCGGTGTTGCCGCATCGACCGGGCAGGCCCACTGCGAGGCCGGTCCGGCGCCTTGCGACGCACCGCGCCGGACGCCGCTCCTTGACGGGCACACCCTGACCGCCGCGGCACCAGTCCCACCACTGGTCCCACCCGCGCGAAGATCCGGCCGTCTCCCGGCGGAGCGGTGACCGGGCGGCCCTGGACCAGGGCCGAGTGCCGGAGACGTGGTCGGGAGCGTCGGCGGCGGAGTGGCCGGCGGCGTGGTCGTACAGCCGCTGCACCCGCCACCGTCACCGCACCCACCGCTCCCCGCCGCGGCAGGGCCCGCCCCGCCCGGCCCCCGCACCTGCCTAGATCAGCGGCAGCTTGAACAAGGTCAGCAACGCCACCAGTTGGATCGACGCCGCCCCCAGCGCCTTCAGCCACGGCAGATCATGGGATTTGCGCACCATCGACGTCAGCAGCACCGCGCACGCGACCCAGGTGAGCCAGCCCAGCAGTTGGACGAAGGAGTTGGCGCCGCCCAGGAAGAGGGCGAACAGGAGGCGGGGCGCGTCCGTCAGGGACGTGATCAGCATCGCCAGGCCGATGGTGGGCGCCCAGGCGCCGTCGCCGCCGAGCTGACGGGCGAGGGTGTTGGTGACCGCGCCCAGGGTCAGGCCGCACAGCACGACCGCGACGGCGGTCGTGAGGACCCAGGGGATGCTGGTGGACAGCGTCGCGTCCAGGACGTCCTGACGGGCGCCGTCGAAGCCGAAGACGGCGAGCAGCCCGTAGACGAAGGTGACCGTGAGGGCCGGGCCCCACATGGTGTGGTCGCGCATCTGCCAGAACGTACGGCCCGGGTGCCGGACGATGCCGCCGAGCAGTGCCTTCCAGTGCAGCCTGGGGCCTGCGGGCGGCGCGGCGGCCTGGCCCGCGCGGTACGTGGCCACGTTGTCGTACGAGGACGGCTCCCGGTCGCGGTACGATCCGCCGTTCGGGTACGACGGGCCCGACCCGTTTCCGTACGCCCCCTCCGGGCCTCCCATCGTGAACGCCCGCGTGTGCCCCGGAGTGTCGTCGTACCCCGGGGTGCTTCCGGCGGCTGGGGGCGGACCCGCCGGCGAACCGTAGTACTCCGGCTCCCCGGAGGGCGCCGCACCGGCGCCGTACCCCGCGGGCGCACCGGCCTGCCCGAAGCGCGGAGGGTAGCCGCCCCGCTCGCCGCCCTGACCCCGTCGATCCCTGAAACCAGCCACGCTCCGAACGTACCCGTTCAGCGGCAGCGCCACAGCCGCACGCCGTACGGAACCGTGCCTTTGCCGCCAACCTGTGACACGTCGCTCACACCGTCGCTCGACCGGCCCGCAGGACTGCCCTCGCGCCAGGCCCTCACGCCGTCCCCGCGGGCTCCCCCGCCGCCGCGACCGCCGACGCGGCCCGCGGCGCCCGGACCGAGTCGAGCAGCAGTTGCGCCACGTCCACGACCTGCAGGTTCTCCTTCGCCTGGCCGTCGTTCTTCTTTCCGTTGACCGAGTCGGTCAGCATCACCAGGCAGAACGGGCACGCGGTGGAGATGATGTCCGGGTCGAGGGAGAGGGCCTCGTCGACGCGCTCGTTGTTGATGCGCTTGCCGATCCGCTCCTCCATCCACATCCGGGCGCCGCCGGCGCCGCAGCAGAAGCCGCGTTCCTTGTGGCGGTGCATCTCCTCGTTGCGCAGGCCGGGGACCTTGGCGATGATCTCGCGCGGCGGCGTGTAGACCTTGTTGTGGCGGCCGAGGTAGCACGGGTCGTGGTAGGTGATCAGGCCCTCGACGGGGGTGACCGGGACCAGCTTGCCGTCGTCCACCAGCGACTGGAGCAGCTGGGTGTGGTGGATGACCTCGTACTCGCCGCCCAGCTGCGGGTACTCGTTGGCGATGGTGTTGAAGCAGTGCGGGCAGGTCGCGACGATCTTCTTGGCGGCGCGCGGCCTGCGGGTGGACGGATCGGCCCCCGCGGCGGAGCCGCTGTCGTCAGCGGTCTCGCCGAAGGCCATGTTGAGCATCGCGACGTTCTCCGCGCCGAGCTGCTGGAAGAGGAACTCGTTGCCGAGGCGGCGGGCGGAGTCGCCGGTGCAGTTCTCCTCGCCGCCCATGATCGCGAACTTCACGCCCGCGGTGTGCAGCAGCTCGGCGAAGGCCTTGGTGGTCTTCTTGGCGCGGTCCTCCAGGGCGCCGGCGCAGCCGACCCAGTACAGGTAGTCGACTTCGGTGAGGTCCTCGATGTCCTCGCCGACGACCGGGACCTCGAAGTCGACCTCCTTGGTCCAGGCCAGGCGCTGCTTCTTGGGCAGGCCCCAGGGGTTGCCCTTCTTCTCCAGGTTCTTCAGCATCGTGCCGGCCTCGCTGGGGAAGGACGACTCGATCATCACCTGGTAGCGGCGCATGTCGACGATGTGGTCGACGTGTTCGATGTCGACCGGGCACTGCTCGACGCAGGCGCCGCAGGTGGTGCACGACCACAGCACGTCGGGGTCGATGACGCCGTTCTCCTCGACCGTCCCGATCAGCGGCCGCTCGGCCTCGGCGAGCGCGGCGGCGGGGACGCCGGCGAGCTGCTGCGCGGTCGCCTTCTCCTGGCCCTCCATGGTCTTGCCGCCGCCGGCCAGCAGGTAGGGGGCCTTGGCGTGCGCGTGGTCGCGCAGGGACATGATCAGCAGCTTGGGGGAGAGCGGCTTGCCGGTGTTCCACGCGGGGCACTGGGACTGGCAGCGTCCGCATTCGGTGCAGGTGGAGAAGTCGAGGATGCCCTTCCAGGAGAACTGCTCGACCTGGGAGACGCCGAAGACGTCGTCCTCACCGGGGTCCTCGAAGTCGACCGGGACGCCGCCGCTGGTCATCGGCTGGAGGGCGCCGAGCGCCACCGCGCCGTCGGGGTTGCGCTTGTACCAGATGTTGAAGAACGCCAGGAAGCGGTGCCAGGCCACGCCCATGTCGGTGTTCAGGCCGAGCACGATGGCCCAGATCATGGTGACGCTGAGTTTGACCGCCGCGGTCGCGTACACGATGTTCTGCAGGGTCTCGGTGCTCAGCTGCCGGAAGGCGGCGACCAGGGGGTACGAGACGAGGTACGCGGCCTCGTAGTGGTGGACGCCGTGCAGGGCGCCCTCCAGGCCGCGCAGCGTCAGGATGGCCAGGCCGATGGTCAGCACGACGTACTCGACGAAGTACGCCTGCCAGGCCGTGGAGCCGGCGAAGCGGGACTTGCGGCCGGGGCGGGAGGGCAGGTTCAGCAGCCGGATCACGATGAGGGTGATGATGCCCAGGGTGGTGAGGGTGGCCAGCACTTCGGTGTAGAGCTCGTACGGCAGCCAGTCGCCGAGCACCGGCAGTATCCAGTCGGCCTCGAACAGCTGGCCGTAGGCGTTGACGATGGTCAGGCCCAGGGTGAGGAAGCCGACCGCCACGAACCAGTGGGCGAGGCCGACGATGCCCCACGTGTTCATCCTCGTGTGGCCGACGAACTCCCGGGTCAGCGTCCTGGTCCTGGTCACCGGGTCGTCGGTGCGGGTGCCGGCCGGGACCGGCTGGCCGAGCCGGACGAACCGGTAGATCTGCGCGACGGCGAGGCTGATGAGCGCGACGCCGACCGCGGAGAGGACCAACGACACGATGATCGCGGCGAGTTGCATAGTGGCTCCTCGGGCCTGCGCGGCGGTTCTGCCTGGGGACTGGTCGGCGGGACGGTCGGTGGGGCCGGTCCGGTGACCGGCCCGGTGGACTGGCTCGTTGGGACTGGACTGCCGGGCGGGCCGGCCCCGGGGTTCGTGCTCACCGGCCCCACGTTCGTACTAAGCGGTAACTTACCCTGGTCTCCGCTGAGATTACCCGGGAACGAGGGGCACTTGAAGCCGCGTCGGTGGTGATCTGTGTCGCGCGTCCCCTCGCTGCTGCGAAACACCAGGGAAGCGCCTTTAATCGTGACAATCATGGATGAAACGGGCAACGTCAAGGTGGACGTGGCGGCCGGTCCCTCCGGCCCGCACCCCGCACCCCGTGCGCCCCGTGCGATGCGCTTCTCGCGCGCCGCTAAGTTGAGCCCCTTCGACTCATGTCTGTTGACACTGAATCCCCGCTGATGCACTCTTGAGCCAGATCCACTCAAGTCAGTTGGAGGACTCACCATGGCACGTGCGGTCGGCATCGACCTGGGCACGACTAATTCCGTCGTCAGCGTTCTGGAAGGCGGCGAGCCCACCGTCATCACCAACGCAGAGGGCGCCAGGACCACGCCGTCCGTCGTAGCCTTCGCCAAGAACGGCGAGGTGCTCGTCGGCGAGGTGGCCAAGCGCCAGGCCGTTACCAACGTGGACCGGACGATCCGGTCGGTCAAGCGCCACATGGGCACCGGCTGGAAGATCAACCTCGACGGCAAGGACTTCAACCCCCAGCAGATCTCCGCCTTCATCCTGCAGAAGCTGAAGCGGGACGCGGAGTCGTACCTGGGTGAGAAGGTCACCGACGCGGTGATCACCGTCCCGGCGTACTTCAACGACTCCGAGCGCCAGGCCACCAAGGAGGCCGGTGAGATCGCCGGTCTGAACGTGCTGCGCATCGTCAACGAGCCGACCGCCGCCGCGCTGGCGTACGGCCTCGACAAGGACGACCAGACGATCCTCGTCTTCGACCTCGGCGGCGGCACCTTCGACGTCTCGCTGCTGGAGATCGGCGACGGCGTGGTCGAGGTGAAGGCCACCAACGGCGACAACCACCTCGGCGGCGACGACTGGGACCAGCGGGTGGTGGACTACCTGGTCAAGCAGTTCCTGTCCGGCCACGGCGTGGACCTGTCCAAGGACAAGATGGCGCTCCAGCGCCTGCGCGAGGCCGCGGAGAAGGCGAAGATCGAGCTGTCCTCGTCCACCGAGACCTCGATCAACCTGCCCTACATCACCGCGTCCGCCGAGGGCCCGCTGCACCTGGACGAGAAGCTGACCCGCGCCCAGTTCCAGCAGCTCACCGCGGACCTGCTGGACCGCTGCAAGACGCCGTTCCACAACGTCATCAAGGACGCCGGCATCCAGCTCTCCGAGATCGACCACGTGGTCCTGGTCGGCGGCTCGACCCGGATGCCCGCCGTCGCCGAGCTGGTGCGCGAGCTGACCGGCGGCAAGGACGCCAACAAGGGCGTCAACCCGGACGAGGTCGTCGCCATCGGCGCGTCGCTCCAGGCCGGTGTGCTCAAGGGCGAGGTCAAGGACGTCCTGCTGCTCGACGTCACCCCGCTGTCCCTGGGTATCGAGACCAAGGGCGGCATCATGACCAAGCTGATCGAGCGCAACACCACGATCCCGACCAAGCGCTCGGAGATCTTCACCACCGCCGAGGACAACCAGCCGTCGGTGCAGATCCAGGTCTACCAGGGCGAGCGGGAGATCGCCGCCTACAACAAGAAGCTCGGCATGTTCGAGCTGACCGGTCTGCCGCCGGCCCCGCGCGGGATGCCGCAGATCGAGGTCACCTTCGACATCGACGCCAACGGCATCATGCACGTCGGCGCGAAGGACCTGGGCACCGGCAAGGAGCAGCGGATGACCGTCACCG
>NZ_DATDBG010000305.1:0-4223 GCF_036524955.1 Streptomyces sp. | reverse complement strand
CGGTTCCGGCTGGAGGTCGTGAGCGTATCCCGCGGGGTCGGCGTCACCTCGGGTCGGTTCCTGAGCGTGCTGGCCCCCGAGGACCGTGCGGCCCTGGCCGCCGAGCTGTCCGATCTGCCGACCGGGGACGCCGGGACCGTGCCCGCCCAGCTCTCCTTCCCGCCGCTGCTGCCCGACAGCGCCCACGTCATCCGGACGCCGCGCGTCCTGCCGCTCGTGATCAGCCTGCACGAACACCGGTCCCCTGGCGCGAATGTGCTCACGCCTACGGACCTGGCGGTGGCCTGCGACGGCCGCCGCATGTACCTGGCCGCCCCCGAGCGCGGCCTGCGCGTCGAAGCCGTGGGGATGCACGCGCTGAACCCGGCCACCCACACCCCGCCGCTGGCCCGGTTCCTCACCGAGCTGTCGCGCGCCCAGTGCGCCCAGGTCACCGTTTTCGACTGGGGCGTGGCGGCGGCGATGCCGTACCTGCCCCGCCTCCGCTACGGGCGTACGGTGCTGGCTCCCGCACGGTGGCGGCTTGAAGCGGGCGTGTTACCCGGCCGCGACCGCCCCCGATCCGAGTGGGACACGGCCCTGGACGATTGGCGCACGCGGCGGCGGATGCCTCAGCGGTTCTTCCTCGCGGAGGGCGACCGCCGCCTGCTCCTCGACCTCGACCAAGCGGGACACCGAACCCTCTTGCGTCAGCACCTGAACCGCGCTGGCTCGGCTGTCCTCGTCGAGGCCCCGCCGAAGGAGGCGTACGGCTGGTGCGACGGCCGCGCCCATGAGGTCGTCGTTCCCCTCAAGGCGACGCGACCCCCGGCGTGGCCGGCACTGCCGACCCCCACCCCGGCCCGTACCTTCTCCCCGGCGCAGATCCAGACCCCCGGCGTCTCGTCCATGCTGCTCGCCACCCTGTACGGAGACCTGCGCCGCCAGGACACCCTGCTGGCCCAGCACATCCCGGATCTGCTGAACCGGCTCGGCGGCCCGCCCTGGTGGTTCATCCGCTTCCGCGACCCCCACCATCACCTTCGGCTGCGCATTGCCCTCCCCGGCACCGACGCCTTCGCCGCAACCGCCCGCACGGTCGGCACCTGGGCCGACGAGCTGCGCACCGCCGGGTTGCTGTCGGATCTGCGGTTACCCACCTCGTACCGCGAGATGGGCCGCTGGGGTTCCGGCGGCGCCTGGGACGCAGCCGAGGAGGTGTTCCGCGCGGACTCACGTGCCGTCGTCGCCCAGCTCGGCCAGCCCCGGCGCCCGCACCAGCGCGCTCTGGTGGCCGCGCACACTATTGCCATCGCCGCCGCGTTCCTCGGCAGCACCGAAGCCGGGATGCGCTGGCTGATCGACCACGTTCCGCCCACTGCGCCCGCCCCGGTTCCCCGCCCGCGGTTCACCGAGACCGTACGGCTGGCCGACCCGTCCGACGACTGGGCGGCCCTGCGCGGCGTGCCCGGCGGGGATGCCGTCGTGGAAGCGTGGGCCGACCGGGACACGACACTTGCCGCCTACCGTCCGCACCTTCCCGGCCCGGACACCCAGGGCATCGCCGTGGACGACGTCCTGTCCTCGCTGCTGCACGTGCACTTCGTACGGCACGTCGCGGTCGACTTCGCCGAGGAGGCCGTCTGCCTCTACCTCGCCCGCGCCACCGCCCTGGCCTGGATGTCCAGGAGGACGCGGTGACCTGCCACCTCGCGCTCACGATGGCTGACGCCGTCGCCGACTTCCTGGCCGACCCCGCCACCGCGCCGCTGATCGCGCCTGAGCGCCGTCAGCACCTCGCGTACGGGCCGACCGGCATCGCGCTGCTGCACATCGAACGGGCCGCGGTCGGCCTGGGCCCGTGGCAGCGCGCCCACGACTGGCTCGCTGTCGCCGCGCGGCGGTCGTTCACCAGCGGCCCCGACAGCCACTCCTTCTACGGCGCACCCGCCCTCGCGCACGCCCTGACCTGCGCTGCCGACCACCTGCCAGGCGCCTACCAGCGCGCCCAGGAAACCCTGGACCGGCAGATGGCCGCCGACGTCCGCTGCCGTCTGGACGCCGCGCACAGCCGTATCGACGCAGGGCGTCTGCCGGAACTCGCCGAGTTCGACACGATCCGGGGCCTGGCGGGCTACGGCGCCTACTTCCTGCGCCACGACCCCACCGGCGCCGACGTACGCGCCATCCTCGACTACTGCGTACGCCTCACCGAACCGGCCACCCACGAAGGCGAGGCCCTGCCGGGCTGGTGGACACTTTCCGGACCCTCCGGTCGGCCGGACGACCGTTTCCCGGGCGGGCACGCCAACAGCGGCATGGCGCACGGCATCGGCGGCGTACTGGCGTTGTTGGCCCTCGCCGCCCGGCGCGGCATCACCGTCGATGGCCACCGCGAAGCCCTCCGTACGATCCTGGCTTGGCTCGACCGGTGGCAGGAGGACACCGCCAACGGCCTTGCCTGGCCGTACTGGATCACGCGAGACGAGCTGCGTACGGGCCGTCTCGCGGCCTCCG
The DNA here is from genome assembly GCF_036524955.1 of Streptomyces sp. Taxonomy (GTDB): domain Bacteria; phylum Actinomycetota; class Actinomycetes; order Streptomycetales; family Streptomycetaceae; genus Actinacidiphila. The sequence continues at coordinate 1,727 of NZ_DATDBG010000305.1, read as the reverse complement.
AGCCCCGGCGACCTTCCTGGTGCTACGGCCCCGCTGGCCTGGCCCGCGCCCAGCAGCTCGCCGCCCTCGCCCTCGGCGACACCGACCGCCAGCTCGAAGCCGAGCGTGCGCTCGTGGCCGCCCTCACCGACCCCGCCCAGCTCAAAGCCACCACGGACAACGGCCTGTGCCACGGCTTCGCCGGCCTCGCCCACGTCGCGGCCCGGACAGCCGACGACGCGCATGTGTCTACCGCCGGGCAGCTCCGTGCTGTTATCCCCGCGCTCCTGACGGCGGTCTGCCCGCCGGGCACCGACCCGGAGGCCGCTGTGAGCGCGCTCATCCAGGACGAGGAAGTCGGCCCCGGATTCCTCGACGGCGCCGCCGGAATCGCCCTGGCGCTCCTGGCTCCTGCCACCGGCACCCCGCCCTGTACCGCGTGGGACGCCTGCCTGCTCATCGCCTGACCCTCGACCAAAGGACCCGCATGGCCCCGGACCGCTGGCAGCAGCACAACATCACTTTCGCCGACCGTGAGACCGCCAAGCGCGCCATCACCGAACGCCTTGGCCCCGCCCTGCTGGCGGCCGAGGAACCCGGGCAGCTCACCGGCTGGTGGTTCATGAACAAGCAGCCCTGGCCACTGCGATACCGCGCCGCCGAACCGTCCCCGCTGATCGAGTCCCTGCTGAGCGATCTCGTCGGCGACGGCACGGTCTGGTCCTGGGTGCCCGGCATCTACGAACCGGAGACCGCCGCCTTCGGCGGCACGAAGGCCATGGACGCCGCCCACGACCTGTTCCACGAGGACAGCCGGCACCTGCTCACCTACCAGCCCGGCCCCGGCCGGTTGGGCCGCCGGGAGACCGCCGTCCTCCTGATCAGCCACATGATGCGGGCGGCCAATCTGGACTGGTTCGAGCAGGGCGACGTGTGGGCCAAGGCCGCCGCGCTCCGACCGGCCACCGACGCCCTCGCTCCCGAGCGGGCCGCCGCCCTAATCCCGGCGATGCAGAAGTTGATGACAGCCGACGCCCGCGGCCTGTGCCGCCCGAACGGCCCGCTCGACGGGCACGGCGAATGGGCGGCCGCCTTCGAACGGGCCGGTACGACGCTCGCTGACCTCGCCGCCGGGGGCGGGCTCACGCGCGGACTGCGAGCCGTCATCGCCCACCACATGATCTTCCACACCAACCGCGCCGGTCTCCCCCCAGACGACCAAAACGCCCTGTTCACCACCGCACGAGAGGCAGTCATGGGATCAAGTGACAACACCGCGTCGTCCGCCGACGACACGACCAAGAGCAGTAGCGTCGGGGCGGTGACAACCGACGCGATCACCGCCCCCGAGGCCGGGGGTGAACGACTCCGCAATGCCCTGGTCGACCAGATCCGCGAGTCCGGATACGCCCGCACGCCCGCCGTCGAGGTCGCGCTGCGCACCGTTCCCCGCCACCTGTTCGTGCCCGACGCTTCCCTCGAAGACGCCTACGCCAACGCGACGGTCAATATCAAATACGACACCGACGGCACCTCGATCTCCTGCGCCTCCCAGCCCGGCGTCGTCGCCCTCATGCTCGACCAACTGGACGCCCAGCCCGGCGACTGCATCCTCGAACTCGGCGCCGGCACCGGCTACAACGCCGCCCTCCTCGCCCACCTCGTCGGCGAAACCGGACACATCACCACCATCGACGTCGACGACGACCTCGTGGAAGGAGCCCGCGCGCACCTCGCCGCTGCCGGGT
>NZ_DATDBG010000304.1:0-66575 GCF_036524955.1 Streptomyces sp. | reverse complement strand
AAACCCTGACCGACGCGGCGTCAGGGCCGTCTGACACATGGCGCCGTCCGCCGCCGTCACGATGGGGGCCCGGCGGGGCGGTTCCGCTCCTGAGACGTCGACACACCGGAGGCTGACGTGAGTGGACCGGGAGCGACCTCGCTGCCGGAGGCGGACGACCGGGCCGGACGGGCGGACGGCGAGCCGCACGTGGACCCGGAGCGGCGGCTCCGGGTGACCCCGCCGGGCAGGCGCACCCTACTGGTCGGCCTGGTCGTGCTGACCGTGCTGGCCGCCGCCGGGACCTGGGCGGTCTACGGCTCCTCCTGGTTCCGCGCCACGCGCGTGACCGTCGGCGGGAACCGGGTGCTGACGGCCGGTCAGATCCAGCGGGCCGCCGCCGTACCGCTCGGCGGCCCGCTGCTCTCGGTCGACACCGACGCCGTACGCGGCCGGCTGCTCGCCGCGCTGCCACGGCTCGGCGACGTGGACGTGGCACGGTCCTGGCCGCACACGATCCGGGTCACGGTGACCGAGCGGACGCCTTCCGCCGTGCTGAGAAGCGGCGCGAAGTTCACCGAAGTGGACCGGGAGGGCGTGCGGTTCGCCACCGTCGACCGGGCGCCGCGCGGTGTACCGCTGGTGCGGTTGACGCCGGTCCCCTCGGCGAGCCTGCGCCACTTCGGGACCCGGCGGCTGCTGCGGGCCGCCATCACGGTCGCGGCCGATCTTCCCGATGCGCTGCACGGGCAGGCGACCGCGATCCGGGTGCGCTCGTACGACGGCATCACCGTCGAACTCTCGCGCGGCCGACACGTCGTCTGGGGGAGCGCGGAGGACGGCGCGCGCAAGGCGTCCGTGCTCACCGCGCTGCTGAAGGCCCGACCCGGCGCGACACACTTCGACGTCAGCGCACCCGCCGCACCCGCCGCGTCCGGGAGTTGACGGAGCCCGCACCCTGGTTCCCGGGTCGACGGCGTGATCACATAGGGTGAAAAGAAAAACGGGAGGTTCGGCGTGTTCGTTGAACCGCCACCGCTTGTCGACTTAGTGTCTCGTCCCAAGGAACACCTGGGACAGGCACACTGGTAACCCTAAACCTCACGGTGAGGGTTCGGAACGGCATCGGCGAGCGCAACCGACCGTCCCACACGATTCGTAACTCGAGGCGAGAGGCCTTCGACGTGGCAGCACCGCAGAACTACCTCGCAGTCATCAAGGTCGTCGGCATTGGCGGCGGTGGCGTCAACGCCATCAACCGGATGATCGAGGTCGGTCTCAAGGGCGTCGAGTTCATCGCGATCAACACCGATGCACAGGCCCTGCTGATGAGCGACGCCGACGTCAAGCTGGATGTCGGCCGCGAACTGACCCGCGGCCTCGGCGCCGGAGCCAACCCGGATGTCGGCCGCAAGGCCGCCGAGGACCACCGCGAGGAGATCGAGGAGGTACTCAAGGGCGCCGACATGGTCTTCGTCACCGCGGGCGAGGGCGGCGGCACCGGTACCGGCGGCGCGCCCGTCGTCGCCAACATCGCCCGCTCGCTGGGCGCCCTCACCATCGGCGTGGTCACCCGCCCCTTCACCTTCGAGGGCCGCCGCCGCGCCAACCAGGCCGAGGACGGCATCGCCGGGCTGCGCGAGAACGTCGACACCCTCATCGTCATCCCCAACGACCGGCTGCTGTCCATCTCGGACCGCCAGGTCAGCGTGCTGGACGCGTTCCGCTCCGCCGACCAGGTGCTGCTCTCCGGCGTGCAGGGCATCACCGACCTGATCACCACCCCCGGCCTGATCAACCTGGACTTCGCCGACGTGAAGTCCGTGATGTCGGAAGCGGGTTCGGCCCTCATGGGCATCGGTTCTGCGCGCGGCGACGACCGGGCGGTCGCCGCCGCGGAGATGGCCATCTCCTCGCCGCTGCTGGAAGCCTCCATCGACGGCGCCCGCGGGGTGCTGCTCTCCATCTCAGGCGGCTCCGACCTCGGCCTGTTCGAGATCAACGAGGCCGCCCAGCTCGTCTCCGAGGCCGCCCACCCCGAGGCCAACATCATCTTCGGCGCGGTGATCGACGACGCGCTCGGCGACGAGGTGCGGGTCACCGTCATCGCGGCCGGATTCGACGGCGGCCAGCCGCCCGCCAAGGGCAGCCGCGACAAGGTGCTCGGCTCTTCCTCCTCCTACCCCGCCCGGGACGAGGCCCTGCGTACCGACAGCGCCCGCCCGACCCCGTCCTTCGGCGGCCTGGGCAGCATCCCGTCGGCCTCCCCGGCCGAGCGCGACACGGAGAGCGAGCCGGTCGCCGAGACCGCGGCCACCCCGGTGGTCCCGCCGGTCGTCCCGCCGGCCCGGCCGTACCAGGACACCGCGGCCGAGGAGCTCGACGTCCCGGACTTCCTGAAGTGACCGCCCGGCAGTGATAGGGCACCGCACGGCAGTGGACGGCGCGCACTTCGCCTTCACCGACAGGTGGGGCGGGGTGAGCGCCGTTCCGTATGACAGCCTCAATCTCGGCGGTGCGGTGGGCGACGATCCCGCGGCGGTACGCGCCAACCGCGCGCTGGCGGCGGGCGCGCTGGGCCGGGACCCCGGCCGGGTGGTCTGGATGAACCAGGTGCACGGCCGCGATGTCGCGGTCGTCGGGGAACCCTGGGGGAGCGGGCCGGTACCGGCGGTGGACGCGACGGTCACCACCCGCGCCGACCTCACGCTCGCGGTGCTGACCGCCGACTGCGTACCCGTGCTGCTCGCCGACCCGCAGGCGCGGGTCGTCGGCGCCGCGCACGCCGGGCGGCCGGGACTGGTGGCCGGCGTGGTGCCGGCCACGGTTGAGATGATGATCACACTTGGTGCCGATCCCGGGCGTTTGATCGCCCTATTGGGACCGTCGGTATGCGGTAAATGCTACGAAGTGCCCGCGGTGTTGCGGGACGAGGTGGCCGCCGTCGTGCCCCAGGCGTACGCCGAGACGAGCTGGGGTACGCCGGCCGTCGATGTGAGCGCCGGCGTGCGCGCCCAACTCGCGCGCCGGGGCGTACGGGTGCACGAGGCGCCGACCGTGTGCACGCTGGAATCCCCCGAACACTTCTCCTACCGCCGCGAGTCCGTCACCGGACGGCTCGCGGGCTACGTCTGGCTGGACGGCACTACGTGAACGCCCCCGCACACCACGAGCAGGACCGTGACAGATCCGCCCAACTCGCCGCGAATCTGGCCCAGGTGGAGGAACGTATCACCACCGCGTGCGAGGGCGCCGGGCGGGACCGCGGGGAGGTGACCCTGATTGTGGTGACCAAGACCTACCCGGCCGACGACGTACGGCTGTTGGCCGGGCTCGGCGTCCGGCAGGTCGCCGAGAACCGCGACCAGGAGGCCGCCCCCAAGGCCGACGCCTGCGCCGACCTCGGCCTGGTCTGGCACTTCGTGGGTCAGTTGCAGACCAACAAGGCACGCTCCGTGGTCCGTTACGCTGACCACGTGCACTCGGTCGACCGGCTCCGGCTGGTCACCGTGCTGTCGTCCGCGGCCACCGCCGGGGAACGGCAGGTGGGTTGCCTCGTCCAGGTCGCACTGGACGCCGAGTCGGGCGCTCGAGGGGAGCGCGGCGGGGTGGCACCCGACGCGGTCGGAGCGCTCGCCGACGCGATCGCGGCCGCTCCCGGACTGCGCCTGGACGGTGTGATGACCGTCGCGCCGCTGGCCGGAGCGTACGCGGGTCAACCCCGCGCCGCCTTCCATCGGTTGATGGAAATCTCATCCCGCGTGCGCGAGACGCATCCGACTGCGAACATGGTCTCGGCAGGGATGAGCCAGGACCTCGACGAGGCGGTGGCGGCCGGGGCGACACATGTGCGCATCGGAACGGCGGTACTCGGAGTCCGTCCCAGGCTCCGGTAACGTCACCAAACAAGTCGGACCACAGCATAAATATGGTGTGGCGGTCGTCCCCGAGGCGGCCGAGGACCGCAACCCCGCTGAGAGGACGCAGAGCATGGCCGGCGCGATGCGCAAGATGGCGGTCTACCTCGGCCTCGTGGAGGACGACGGATACGACGGCCCGGGATTCGACCCCGACGACGAGTTCGAGCCCGAGATGGCCACGCCGCCGAGCGGTCGGGCCGCCCCGGAGCCGGAGCGCGCGCCGCGACGGCAGCACATCCCGGCGCCGAGCCAGCACCAGCCGCAGGACGAACCGGCGCGTCTCGTACACGCCCCGGCGCCTCGCGAACCCCGGATCGCCCCCGTGGCATCCATCACACCCGAACGTCACAGCCTGGAGAAGAACGCACCCGTGATCATGCCCAAGGTCGTGTCAGAACGCGAGCCGTACCGGATCACGACACTCCACCCCCGGACGTACAACGAAGCCCGTACGATCGGGGAACACTTCCGTGAGGGCACGCCGGTGATCATGAACTTGACCGAGATGGACGACACCGACGCGAAGCGACTTGTCGACTTCGCCGCCGGTCTCGTCTTCGGGCTGCACGGGAGTATCGAGCGGGTGACGCAGAAGGTCTTTCTGCTCTCGCCTGCTAACGTCGATGTCACGGCGGAGGACAAAGCCCGGATCGCCGAGGGCGGATTCTTCAACCAGAGCTGAACGAGACGCAACCGTAGGGCCGGCCCGCAGGCCGACGACAAGCAGGGAGAGGGAAGCGCGATGAGTGTCGCACTCCAGGTGCTGTACATCGCGTTGTACTGCTTCCTGTTTGTGCTGATCTTCCGATTGGTGATGGATTACGTCTTCCAGTTCGCCCGCTCATGGCACCCTGGGAGGGCGATGGTGGTGATTCTGGAGGGCGCCTACACTGTCACCGATCCGCCACTCAAGCTTCTGCGGCGGTTCATCCCGCCGTTGCGTCTCGGGGGCGTGGCGCTCGACCTGTCCTTCTTCGTATTGATGATCATCGTGTACATCCTGATCTCCGTCGTGGGGGGCTTGATGTGAACGGTGCGGGCTCCCGATATGTCGACGATCACGTTGAGGTGAAGAGATGCCGCTGACCCCCGAGGACGTTCGGAACAAGCAGTTCACGACCGTCCGCCTCAGAGAGGGCTATGACGAGGACGAGGTCGACGCCTTCCTCGACGAGGTGGAGGCGGAGCTGACCCGACTGCTCCGCGAGAACGAGGATCTGCGGGCCAAGCTGGCCGCGGCCACCCGGGCCGCCGCCCAGAACCAGCAGCAGGGCATGCGGAAGCCCGAGCCGCAGGACCGACCCGTGCCCGCCGCCATATCTGGACCGCAGCCGGTGCCGCAGCAGATGCCCCAGCAGCAGATGGGTCCGCCCCAGCTGCCCGGCGGCGCGCCGCAGCTCCCGGCTGGACCGAGTGCGCAGCAGCACCAGCAGCACGGTCCTGGCCCGATGGGCCAGCACCCGATGCAGCAGGGTCCCGGGCCGATGGGTCAGCACCCCATGCAGCAGCACCCCATGCAGGGGCCGCCGATGGGTCAGCACCCGATGCAGCAGCAGGGTCCCGGTGGCGACAGCGCCGCCCGGGTGCTCTCGCTCGCGCAGCAGACCGCGGACCAGGCGATCGCCGAGGCGCGGTCCGAAGCCAACAAGATCGTCGGTGAGGCGCGCAGCCGTGCCGAGGGCCTGGAGCGGGACGCCCGCGCCAAGGCGGACGCGCTGGAGCGGGACGCCCAGGAGAAGCACCGCGTGGCCATGGGCTCCCTGGAGTCCGCCCGCGCGACCCTGGAGCGCAAGGTCGAGGACCTCCGCGGCTTCGAGCGGGAGTACCGCACGCGGCTGAAGTCCTACCTGGAGTCCCAGCTGCGCCAGTTGGAGAACCAGGCCGACGACTCGCTGGCCCCGCCGCGGACCAGTGCGCCGGCCCCCTCCCTGCCGTCCGCGTCCTCCATGGGCGGGACGATGGGCGGGAACTCCATGGGCGGCAACTCCATGGGCGCGGGCATGGGCGGTATGGCGCCCGCGGGTGCCGGTGCGATGGGTCACGCCGGTTCCGCTCCCTCCTACGGCAGTGGCAGCCAGGGCATGGGCGGCCACAACCCGGGTCCCTCGTACGGGCAGCAGCAGATGTCACCCGCGATGACCCAGCCGATGGCTCCGGTGCGCCCGCAGGGACCGCAGCCGTTGCAGCAGGCGCCGACCCCGATGCGAGGGTTTCTCATCGACGAGGACGACAACTAGCCGCTTGCCACGAGGCTCTGCCAAGGCCGGGCCCCCGGGGAATCCGTTTCCCCAGGGGGCCCGGCCTTTTTGTCGGGTGCGCGCCCCGTGGCAGGGCGCGGAGAACCGCGCGATCAGCCCCCGCCGGCGGGCGGTCGGCAGCCCGCCGTTACGGTCACGGTGCGCCTGCGCCTGCGCCTGCGCCTGCGGCGGCGCTGTGGCCGGTCGCGCAGTTCTCCGCGCCCCTGCCGGGGCGCCTCCACCTACGCCTTACGCAAGTGGAAGGTGAGGCCCAGCGGTTCGTCGGTGAACGCGGGGCCGTACGCGGCGTCCGGGGTGTCCGCCGCGAAGTCGACCGCCAGGACTTCCTCCGCGATGAGCCCCGCGTGCGCGGTGAGGGCCGAGGCCAGGTCGGCGTTCTCGGTGGCGTACCGCACGGAGATGCGGTCCGCCACGTCCAGCCCGGAATTCTTGCGGGCCTCCTGGACGAGCCGGATCACGTCCCGCGCGAGGCCCGCCAGCCGCAGCTCCGGAGTGATCTCCAGGTCGAGGGCGACCGTGGCGCCCGCGTCGGAGGCGACCGACCAGCCCTCGCGGGGGGTCTCGGTGACGATGACCTCGTCGGGGGAGAGCGTGACGGTCTCCCCGCCGACCTCCACCGTGGCCGAGCCCGTGTCGCGCAGGGACGCCGACAGGGCCGCCGCGTCCGCCGCGGCCACCGCCGCGGCCACCGCCTGTACCCCCTTGCCGAACCGCTTCCCCAGCGCCCGGAAGTTCGCCTTCGCGCTGGTGTCGACCAGGGAACCCCCGACCTCGGACAGCGAGGCCAGCGAGGAGACGTTCAGCTCCTCCGTGATCTGTGCCCGCAGCTCCTGCGACAGCTCGGCGAAGCCCGTGGCGGCGACCAGCGCGCGGGACAGCGGCTGGCGGGTCTTGACGCCGGACTCCGCCCGGGTCGCCCGGCCCAGCTCGACCAGCCGCCGGACCAGCCGCATCCGCTCCGACAGGGACGGGTCGATCCGTCCCTCGTCCACCTCCGGCCAGGACGCCAGGTGTACGGAGTCCGGCGCGTCCGGGACCACCGGCACCACCAGGTCCTGCCAGACCCGCTCGGTGATGAACGGCACCAGCGGCGCCATCAGCCGGGTGACCGTCTCCACCACGTCGTGCAGCGTGCGCAGCGCCGCCGGGTCGCCCTGCCAGAACCGCCGACGGGACCTGCGCACGTACCAGTTGGACAGGTCGTCCACGAAGGCGGACAGCAGCTTTCCGGCGCGCTGGGTGTCGAACGACTCCATGGCGTCGGTCATGTCCCGCACCAGAACGTGCAGTTCGCCGACGAGCCACCGGTCCAGCAGCGGCCGGTCCTCGACCGCGGGGTCGGCGGGGCCGGGCGCCCAGCCGGAGGTGCGGGCGTACAGGGCCTGGAAGGCGACTGTGTTCCAGTAGGTGAGCAGCGTCTTGCGGACCACCTCCTGGATCGTGCCGTGCCCGACCCGTCGGGCCGCCCACGGGGAGCCGCCCGCGGCCATGAACCACCGGACCGCGTCGGCGCCGTGCTGATCCATCAACGGGATCGGCTGGAGGATGTTGCCGAGGTGCTTGGACATCTTGCGGCCGTCCTCGGCGAGGATGTGGCCGAGGCAGACCACGTTCTCGTAACTGGACTTGTCGAAGACGAGCGTGCCGACCGCCATCAGCGTGTAGAACCAGCCGCGGGTCTGGTCGATCGCCTCGGAGATGAACTGCGCGGGGTACGTGCGCTCGAAGACCTCCTTGTTGCGGTACGGGTAGCCCCACTGCGCGAACGGCATCGAGCCGGAGTCGTACCAGGCGTCGATGACCTCCGGGACGCGGGTGGCGGTCGCCCGGCAGGACGGGCAGGGGAAGGTGACCGCGTCGATGTAGGGGCGGTGCGGGTCCAGGCCCGACTGGTCGGTGCCGGTCAGCTCGGTGAGTTCGGCGAGCGAGCCCACGCAGGTGAGGTGGCCCTCCTCGCAGCGCCAGATGGGCAGCGGGGTACCCCAGTAGCGGTTGCGGGACAGCGCCCAGTCGACGTTGTTGTTGAGCCAGTCGCCGTAGCGGCCGTGCTTGACGGACTCGGGGTACCAGTTGGTCCGCTCGTTCTCACGCAGCAGCGCGTCCTTCACGGCCGTGGTGCGGATGTACCAGGACGGCTGCGCGTAGTAGAGCAGCGCGGTGTGGCAGCGCCAGCAGTGCGGGTAGCTGTGCTCGTACGGCACGTGCCGGAACAGCAGCCCGGACGACTGGAGTTCGGCCACCAGCGCCTCGTCGGCCTTCTTGAAGAAGACGCCGCCGACCAGCGGCACGTCCGGCTCGAAGGTGCCGTCCGGGCGGACCGGGTTGACCACCGGCAGGCCGTACGCCCGGCAGGTCCTGAGGTCGTCCTCACCGAAGGCGGGGGACTGGTGGACCAGGCCGGTACCGTCGTCCGTCGTCACGTACTCGGCGTTGACCACGTAGTGCGCGTCCGGGACGTCCACCAGCGCGAACGGCCGCCGGTAGGTCCAGCGCTCCATCTCGCGGCCGGTGAAGGTCTGCCCGGTCGCCGTCCAGCGTCCCCCTGGGCCCAGCGGTCCGGGCGATACCCCCTCGCCGAGCGCCTTGTCGAACAGTGGTTCGGCGACGACCAGCCGCTCGGTGCCGTCGGTGGCGACGACGTACGTGACGTCCGGGTGCACGGCGACCGCCGTGTTCGACACCAGGGTCCACGGGGTGGTCGTCCAGACCAGCAGCGCCGCCTCGCCGGCCAGCGGGCCGGAGGTCAGCGGGAAGCGGACGTAGACGGACGGGTCGATCACCGTCTCGTATCCCTGTGCCAGCTCGTGGTCGGACAGGCCGGTCTGGTCGCGCGGGCACCAGGGGGCCACCCGGTAGTCCTGGACCAGCAGGTCCTTGGCGAAGATCTGCTTGAGCGACCACCACACGGACTCCACGTACTCCGGGTCCATCGTGCGGTAGGCGTCGTCCAGGTCCACCCAGTAGCCCATGCGTGTCGTCAGCTCGGCGAACGCGTCGGTGTGCCGGGTCACCGACTCGCGGCACCTCGCGTTGAACTCCGCGATCCCGTACGCCTCGATGTCCTGCTTGCCGGTGAAGCCGAGCTCCTTCTCCACCGCCAGTTCGACCGGCAGGCCGTGGCAGTCCCAGCCGGCCTTGCGGGTCACGTGGTGGCCCCGCATGGTCTTGAACCGGGGGAAGACGTCCTTGAAGACGCGGGCCTCGATGTGGTGGGCGCCGGGCATGCCGTTGGCGGTGGGCGGGCCCTCGTAGAAGACCCACTCGGGCCGGCCCACGGACTGCTCCACGGAGCGGGCGAAGGTCTTGCGCTCGCTCCACAGGGCCAGCACCTCGTGTTCGAGGGCGGGCAGATCGACCTGCGCGGGCACCTGGCGGTACTGCGGCTGACGCGGCTGGCTCATCGGGGTTTCTCTTCCTCCGGCGGACGCTTCTCGCTTGTCGCGGACTTCCGTCGGAGGGACGAGAGCGATTCCTGCCGTGCGCTCCCGCGGTACCACCCTCCTTGGCGGCAGCGCCCTCCCGGGCCCGACCGCCCCCTCATTGGGGTCGCGAAGCCGGTTCTACGGCCCGCCGGGCGTACGACCCGGCTGCGGGCTTCTTCCGGCGGCTCCGGGGTGATCTTCACACCGCGCACGCCCCCGGGCTTCCACCGTCCCCGGGTCGCTCATGGCTGCGTGCGGCGCTACTCGTCCCATCCACGCCTTTCGCTTCGCCCAGTGTACGGGGCCGCGCGGGCGGCGGCCGAACGCTTTACGGCCGCCCGGGCCCGGTGCGCGGACCGCCGGGCCACGGCCGCCGGACCTCGCGGCGACCCGAATGGCCGCCTTCCCGCATGGACGCGGTCACCTGCGGGAATACCTGGCGGAGAGCTGGGCACAACGGATGAAGACCTGTCTGCCCCAGGCGGACGGGTCCGTCAGGCAGCGCACCCCCGTTGCCGCGGGTCCGGAGCGGAATTAGCGTTTCGGCAGGATTCGCGAACGACATCACACATGTGAAGGGGTCGCGGCCATGATCGTGAAGAAGCGGGCAGTGGCACCGGGTGAACGGCCTGCGGCCGGCGCTGCGGCGGCCCGTGGGTCCCTGGCGCCCCGCAAAGCGGCCGCACCGGCCGCCGGGCCCCCGGACCCGCCGCCGGCACCGGGTCGGCGGCCTGCGCGAGGAGGGGCGGGCGGCAGGAAGAACGAGAGGAAGAAGGCGGCGCCGGGAACAAGAACGGAAGCTGCCTCCGGAAGGGCTGCGAGCAGGAGGCCGGCGGCCGAGGAGGCCGCGCCCGAGAAGGCGGCGCCGGGAACGGGAACGGGGGCCGGCGGGAAGGCCGGGGTGCGGAAGGCAACGGCTCGCAGGGCCGTGGCGAAGCGGCCCGCGCCCGGCGAGGCGGCGGCTTCCTCGGACGCTGCCTCGCCGGTGCCTGCGAAGGGCAGGAAGGCGGCGGTCGCAAGGACGGTCGGCGAGAGGGCGGCAGCGAAGGAGGCGGCGGTCGAGGAGGCCGCGCCCCATACTGCGGCGGCGAAAAAGGCGGCGGCCACCGAGGCGCCGCCCGGGAAGGCGGCGGACAGGACGGCGCCGACGAGAAAGGGCGCGGTCGGACGGGTGGCGGCCGGCAAGAGCACGACGACACGGAAGGCGGCCCCCTTGAGCACCGCCGAGCAGGCAATGACGGTCCCGGAAGCCTCTGGTGAGGCAGCAGGGAGGAAGGCCGCGGCGAAGAAGGCCGCGGCCAAGAAGAGCGCGGCCAAGAAGGCCCCGGTCAAGAAGAGCGCGGCGAGGAAGGCCCCGGTCAAGAAGGCCGCGACCAAGAAGACCGCGGCCGGGAAAGCACCGGTGAGGGAGGCCGCGGCCAAGAAGGCTCCGGCCCGGAAGACCTCGCCCGGGAAGGCGGCGGCAGCCGGCACGGCGGAACAAGTCGGGGCCGGGCGGGCTGTCGGGGCGGACGAGACGGGAGTGGGCGAAGTGGAAGCTGAGAAGACGGACGTGGCCGTTCCGGCGGCGCGGACCGCCACGGAGCCGGGGGAGTTGGCGGTGCTGCCGGGGGAGGAGCCGTGGACGGACGAGGAGGTCGCGGAGGCGCGGGCGGAACTGCTGGCCGAGGTGGAGCGGCTGAAGGCGGAGATCGCCTCGTCCGAGGCCGCCGTCGCGGGCCTGATGCGCGACTCCGGGGACGGCGCGGGCGACGAGGCCGACACGGGTACGAAGAACATCACGCGCGAGTACGAGATGGCGCTCGCCGCGAACGCCCGGGAGACGCTCACCCAGGCCACCCACGCGCTGCAACGGCTGGACGAGGGCACGTACGGCCTCTGCGAGGTCTGCGGCAAAACCATCGGGAAGGCCAGGATGCAGGCCTTTCCGCGGGCCACCCTCTGCCTCGACGACAAGCAGCGGCAGGAGCGGCGCTGACCTGATACTCCCCCTGCCGTCGGCGGGGGGACCCCCGGTACGGGTGTGCCGTACTCTCGTCATCAGTCAGGATTTCGGCCTGGCGGGCATCGGGCACACGGCTGCACAAGGGCTGAGGGACTCACGTGACGGAAGCGGAGCGCACCATCACCACACCGGAGACGCCGGAGGAGGCGCCGGCCGCGGTCGAGTCGTCGGCATCCCGCAAACGGCGGATCCCCGTACTGATAGGCGTCGCGGCGCTCGCGTACCTCCTCGACCTGCTCTCCAAGATCTGGGTCGTGCACAGCCTGGAGCACCGCGACCCGATCGACGTCTTCGGCCACTACCTGCGGCTGGACGCGATCAGGAACGCGGGCGCCGCGTTCGGTCTGGGCCAGGGCATGACCGTCGTCTTCACGGTGATCGCGGTCGGCGTCATCGTGGTGATCGCCCGTCTCGCCCGCCGCCTGTACAGCCTGCCGTGGGCGATCGCGCTCGGCCTGCTCCTCGGCGGCGCCTTCGGCAACCTCACCGACCGCGTCTTCCGCGCCCCCGGCGGTTTCCAGGGCCGGGTGGTGGACTTCATCGCCCCCGCGCACTTCGCCGTCTTCAACCTCGCCGACTCGGCGATCTGCTGCGGCGGCGTCCTGATCGTGCTGCTCTCCTTCCGCGGCATCGACCCGGACGGCACGCAGCACCGCGACTGAGCCGCCCGCGAGCGCGGCCCGTCCGCGCACGGCCCCGTGCACGGACGGCCGCGCTCGTCCGCGTGCGGACTCGTACCGGACGGCGGGGCTCTCCCCGTCCGGCATACTCGATCAGGTGAGTACCCTTCCCGAAGTCCGTTCCCTGCCCGTGCCCGACGGCCTGGAAGGCGAGCGCGTCGACGCCGCCATCGCCCGTATGTTTGGTTTCTCGCGGACCAAGGCCGCCGAGCTGGCCGCGTCCGGCAAGGTGTCGATCGACGGCGCGGCCGCGGGGAAGTCGGAGCGGGTGCACGGCGGGGCCTGGCTGGAGGTCGAGATGCCCGCGCCGCCCGCGCCGGTACGGATCGTGGCGGAGCCGGTCGAGGGCATGGAGATCGTCCACGACGACGACGACGTGGTGGTGATCGCCAAGCCGGTCGGCGTCGCGGCCCACCCCAGCCCCGGCTGGACCGGCACCACTGTGATCGGCGGACTGGCCGCCGCCGGGTACCGCATCTCCACCTCGGGCGCCGCCGAACGCCAGGGCATCGTGCACCGGCTGGACGTCGGCACCTCCGGCCTGATGGTGGTCGCCAAGTCCGAGCGGGCGTACAGCGTGCTCAAGCAGCAGTTCAGGGACCGCGTGGTGGACAAGCGCTACCACGCCCTCGTCCAGGGCCACCCCGATCCGCTCAGCGGCACCATCGACGCGCCGATCGGACGGCACCCCACCCACGACTACAAGTGGGCCGTCACCGCGGACGGCAAGCCCTCCGTCACGCACTACGACCTCATCGAGGCGTTCCGCTCCGCGAGCCTGCTCGACATCAAGCTGGAGACCGGCCGCACCCACCAGATCCGCGTGCACATGGCCGCGCACCGCCACCCGTGTGTCGGCGACCTCACCTACGGCGCCGACCCCACCATGTCGGCCCGCCTCGGCCTGACCCGCCAGTGGCTGCACGCGATGCGGCTGGGCTTCGAGCACCCGGCCACGGGGGAGTGGGTGGAGTTCGAGAGCACCTATCCGGCCGACCTCCAGCACGCCCTGGACACAGTTCGCGGCGACAGCCGGTAGGCCGGGCGGATCCCGCGCGGTGACACGCTGAAGCCGGGGACCGGCTGGCCCTCCTCTTCTTTCGACCTGCGCTCGATGCGAGGCTGAGCCGGCCGGGCCCCCGCAAGCGCGGCCCCGGCCCGGTAACCGCTCAGTGCGTCCCCGGCCCCGGCCCGAGCTCCTCGGCGTCCGGTATCGGCGCCGCCTCGCGGGCCTCGCCCTGGTGCGGACGGCCGGGCGCGGGCGCGGTGTTGACCCGGGGCAGCGCGTACGGGTGCTCGACGCGCAGCCAGTCGATCAGATGCTCACGCACGATGCAGCGCAGGTTGAATGCGTCTTCGGCGTCCTTGGCGGTGACCAGCGCCCGTACCTCGATGGTGGTCGGAGTGGTGTCGGTGACCACCAGGCCCCACGCCCTGCGGTCCCACTCGGCGGCATGCTCCAGGATCTCCAGCAGCCGCTTGCGCATCAGGTCGACCGGGGCGGCGTGGTCGACGTGGAGGAAGACCGAGCCGGTCATCCTCGCGTCGCCGCGGGACCAGTTCTCGAACGGCTTGCTGGTGAAGTACGACACCGGCATGGTGATCCGCCGCTCGTCCCAGGTGCGGACGCTCAGGAAGGTCAGGGTGATCTCCTCGACCACGCCCCACTCGCCGTCCACCACCACGGTGTCGCCGATCCGTACCATGTCGCCGAAGGCGATCTGCAGCCCGGCGAAGAGATTGCCCAGCGTGGACTGGGCGGCCACACCCGCGACGATGCCGATGATGCCGGCCGAGGCCAGCATCGACGCCCCGACGGTCCGCATCCCGGGGAAGGTGAAAAGCATCGAGGCGACCGCGATCACCCCGACGATCGCGGTGAACACCCGCTGGATCAGGGTCGACTGGGTACGCAGCCGGCGTATCTTCGGGATGTTCTGCGAGACCGCGGCGTAACGGGCGTACGACGCGTCGAGGATCGCGGCGGCGACCCGGACGACCAGCCACGCCGACGCGCCGATGAGTACCAGGGTGAGGGCCTGGCCGATGGCCGCGGTGTGCGCGTCCGCGAGGTGTGTGGTGCGGTAGCCGCCGCGCAACATCGCGGTGCACAGCACCACTTGGAGGGGCAGCCGGCAACGGCGCAGCAGGTCCCACAGGGGCGTCTCGGGGTGCCGGGCGTCCACCGTACGCAGGGATCTGTCGACGGCCCATCCGACGATCAGGGTCAGCAGGGCGGCTGCCCCGACCAACAGAACCGGCCGTAGCGCGCTCTCCATCGTCACCTCGACTCCTCGTCCTCGGCTTCTCGACTACGCGTGTTCCAAGGGTTCTACGCGTTCTGTGCCCGCCGAGTGGTCTCCGCGTGTTGCGTGTGCTTCGCGCCTCGACGGTAACTGGCACGATGGACCGCGTACCCGGTACGGAGCCAGGCCAGCCCTGTGACGATCGTCCTGTTCCATTCCGCCTGCGGGCTGCGGCCCGCCGTGCACGCCGCCGCGGACCGCCTGCGCGCCGCGGGCCACGAGGTGCACGTGCCCGACCTGTTCGACGGCCGTACCGCGCTGACCGTCGAGGAGGGCATGGCGGTCGCCGACGGGATCGGCCGGGACGAACTGCTGCGCCGGGCGATCACCGCCGCCGCGCCGTACTCCGAACAGGGCCTGGTCTACGCCGGCTTCTCGCTCGGCGGTTCGCTCGCGCAGAACGCCGCGCTCGGCGACGACCGGGCCCGCGGGCTGCTGCTCCTGCACGGCACGTCGGACATCGCGGACGACGTGGCCACCGACATCCCGGTGCGGCTCCACGTCGCCGAGCCGGACCCTCCCCCGGCGCCTTCGGCCCGGGAGGTACCCCCAGAGCCCGACGACTGGCTGAACGCCTGGTACCTGCGGAAGCGCAAGGCCGGCGCGGACGTGGAGATCCACCGCTACCGCGGCGCCGGCCGCCTCTGCACCGACCACGATCTCCCCGACCACGATCTCCCCGACCACGATCTCCCCGACCACGATCTCCCCGACCCCGACGCGGAGGCCGCCACGCGGACCTGGGCGGTGGCGCTGGACTTCCTCCGGGACCTGTGAGGTCCGGGTGAGGGGCGGGGCCCCGGAGGAGTTCCCGGCGGGACTACTTCTTCAGGTTCGCCTCGATCGCGGCCATCACGGTCGCCGAGTCGACGCCGTTGACCGTGATCTTCTTGTCGTTGACGAAGACCGTCGGGGTGCCCTCGACGCCCTTGGCGTTGTTGAACTTCGAGGTCATCACCAGCGCCCACTTGTCGAAGGTGCCCTTGGTCACCGCGTCGGAGAACTTCGCGTTGCCCTTGAGCGCGGGGACCTTCTGCGCCAGCTCGATCAGGCGGTCGGCGCTGTTGAACTCGTCCTTGCGCTCATCGGGGTGCACGTCCTTGGAGTAGAGCAGCGTGTGGTACTGCTCGAACGCGTCGGTGGACACGTTCAGCGCCGCCGCCAGCGCGCTCAGCGCCTTCTTCGAGCCCGCGCCGCCGTTGACGTCGTCCAGGAAGGTGCCGAAGGTGAACGAGATGTTGTACTTGCCCGCCTTGGCGCCCGCCAGCACCGCGGCGCCGGACGTCTGCTCGTACCCGGCGCAGACCGGGCAGCGCATGTCCTCGTACTCGCTGACCGTGTTCTTGTTGCTCTTGTCGCCGATGATCACCGTGGTGCCGTCGGTGCCCTCGGCGTTGGCCGGCTTGACCAGCGGCTTCTTCGCCGCGGCCTCCCAGTAGCCGTCCTTGTTCATCTCGTTGACGGCCACCGCGACGCCGGCGGCCACCGCCAGCAGCGCCACGACGCCGCCGCCGACCAGCAACTGGCGGCGGGTCTTCGCCCGCTTCGCCTCCTTCTCGCGCTGCGCGCGCAGCCGCTCGCGGGCGGCGGCCTTGTTGGCCTTGCTGTTCCTGCTGCTCATGGGGGTCTCCGTGGTACGGACGCGTGCGTGGGGGCACGCGTGAGGAAAGGGGACGGTCCGGTGTGGCGCGGGTCAGAGCGCGACCGGCACGGGCGGGCCCCGGCGTACGACGGAGTGCAGCAGCGGCCGGGCGGCGAGCGCTCCGGCGGTGGTACGAGGGGCACGGCGGGCCCGGTGCGGCGGGAGTCCGGCCGCGGTACGGGCGGCGGCCACCGCGAACAGCAGCGGGCGGAACGCGGCGGCGCCCACCGCGCGCAGCACCCGCTGGAGCGCCGCCTCACCGCGCCGCAGCCACCAGGAGGCACACAGGGCGACCGTGACGTGCACGGCGAGCAGCACCCACGGCAGCACGTTGGACGGCACCTGCGGCGCGTCCGTCCCGCCGGAAAGGGCCGACAGCCGCCCGCCGACCGGGTCGCCGCCGCAGACCACCGCCTGGTGCAGCGTCCGCCACGAGCCGGTCACCGGGCCGCCGGAGGGCCCGTAACAGGCTCGCTGCCCGGAGGTGAAGACGGTGTCGACGGCGAGTTCCAGCGGGACCATCAGCCCGGCGATCGCCCAGAAGCCGCGCTCCCGGCCGCCGGCCAGCAGGTAGGCGACCGCGAAGACCGCGGCGTACGCCCCGGCGACCGCGGTCAGCGGCAGCGGCTCGTGCGCCATCAGCACATGGGAGGCGGAGGAGAGCGTGACACACATCGCGGCGAAGAGGGCAGCACGCAGTGCCCTCAGCCGCGGTCGTATCGCCTCCATGGCCACAGAGTGTGCCATGGAGGCGGGTATGCGTGACCTAAAGGGGCGGTAACAGGGGGACGCGAGGGTTCACCGGGCCGCGACGGTCACCGGCCGGGGGGTCACCGGCCCGGGATCACCGGCCGGCAGCGACCGGCCGGGCTCACAGCCCCGGGATGCGGCCGTTGCGGAAGAGGTCCACGAAGATCTGGTGATCGGCGCGGGCCCGGGCACCGTAGCCGTGGGCGAAGTCCACCAGCATCGCGGTGAATCCGGCCTCGTCGCCGCCGATGGCCTCGTCGATCGCCTCCTCGGTGGAGAACGGGACCAGCGAGTGCCCGCTCTCGTCGTCCGCGGCGGCGTGCATCGTGGCGGTCGCCCGGCCCAGATCGGCGACGACGGCCTCGATCTGCGCCGGGTCGTCCAGGTCCGACCAGTCCAGGTCCACCGCGTACGGCGAGACCTCGGCGACGAGCTGGCCGGTGCCGTCCAGCTCGGTCCAGCCCAGCCAGGGGTCGGCGTGCGCCTGAAGGGCGCGCTGCGAGATCACCGTGCGGTGGCCCTCGTGCCGGAAGTAGCCGGCGATCGCGGGATCGGTGATGTGCCGGGACACCGCGGGGGTCTGCCCCTGCTTCATGTAGATGACGACGTCGTTCTCCAGCGCGTCGGTGTTGCCCTCCAGCAGCAGGTTGTACGACGGCAGGCCCGCGCTGCCGATACCGATCCCGCGCCGCCCCACCACGTCCTTCACCCGCTGGCTCTCGCGCCGGACCCGGGTCGCCTCGGGCAGCGTCTCCAGGTACGACCCGAAGGCCGCCAGCACCTGCGCCCTGGTCCCCTCGTCCAGTGCGACGGCGCCGCCGCCGGACGAGAACCGCCGGTCGTACGACACCACCTCGGTCATCGAGTCCAGCAGCCCCACCCGGGTCCTGGTCCGCGCGCTGCGCAGGGCGTCCAGCAGCGGCCCGGCCGCGCTGTCCAGGGTGAGCGGCGGCACCTGCTCACCCTTGGCGAGCAGCCGGATACGCTCCCGGTACGCGCCCGCGTACGCCGTCACCAGACGGGTGATCACCTCGTCCGCGAGCGCCTTGCTGTACCCGATCAGCGCGACCGAGGCGGCGAACCGCTTGAGGTCCCAGGTGAACGGGCCGACGAACGCCTCGTCGAAGTCGTTGACGTTGAAGATCAGCCGCCCGTTCGCGTCCAGGTACGTACCGAAGTTCTCGGCGTGCAGGTCGCCGTGGATCCACACCCGCGCGGTCGTCGCGGTCAGATACGGGACCGCGTCCTTCTCGTCGTCCAGGTCGGCGTAGAACAGGCTCGCCGTGCCCCGGTAGAAGGCGAACGCGGACGCCGCCATCTTCCGGAACTTCACCCGGAAAGCGGCCGGATCGGCGGCCAGCAGCTCGCCGAAGGCCGTGTCGAAGACGGAGAGGATCTGCTGCCCCCGGGGCGCGTCGCCGGGGTCGCTCATACGGGAATCTGCCACGGGTAGGGAGACTACGGGGAGCCGCACGCCGGTGTCGGACCCGGGTCGTAGACTCACCAGCGCCGCAGGAAGACCGTACTCGCCGGAGGTGTCGCCGCCCGTGACCGACCAGCCCTTCACTCATCTGCACGTCCACACCCAGTACTCGCTGCTGGACGGAGCGGCGAGATTGAAGGACATGTTCAAGGCGTGCAACGAGATGGGCATGTCCCATGTGGCCATCACCGACCACGGCAACCTGCACGGGGCGTACGACTTCTTCCACCAGGCCAAGGCGGCCGGCGTCACCCCGGTGATGGGCATCGAGGCGTACCTCGCGCCCGAGTCCCGGCGGTACGCCAAGCCCGTCAAGTGGGGCGCCCCGCACCAGAAGGGCGACGACGTGTCGGGCGCCGGCGCGTACACCCACATGACGATCTGGGCCCGCAACAGGACCGGCCTGCACAACCTCTTCCGGGCCCAGTCCCGGGCCTCCTTCGAGGGCTACTTCCGCAAGCCCCGGATGGACCGCGAACTGCTCAGCGAGTACGCGGAAGGGCTGATGGGCACCACCGGATGCCCGTCCGGCGAGGTCTCCACCCGGATCCGGCTCGGGCAGATGGACGAGGCGCTCAAGGCCGCCTCGGAGTACCAGGACATCTTCGGCAAGGAGAACTTCTTCGTCGAGATCATGGACCACGGCATCGACATCGACCGCCGGGCCCGTGACGGTCTGATGGAGATCTCCAGGAAGCTGGGCGCGCCGTTCGTGGTCACCAACGACTCGCACTACACCTACGCCAGCGAGTCCTCCGCCCACGACACCCTGCTGTGCATCCAGACCGGCTCCAACCTGTCCGACCCGGACCGGTTCAAGTTCGACGGCTCGGGCTACTACCTGAAGTCGGCCGCCGAGATGTACGCCATCGACTCCTCCGACGCCTGGCAGCAGGGCTGCCGCAACAGCCAGTTGCTGATCGCGGAGCGGGTCGATACCGACGGCATGTTCGAGACCAGGAACCTGATGCCCAGGTTCGACGTGCCCGAGGGGTACACCGAGGTCACCTGGTTCCGTGAGGAGGTCGCCCGCGGCATGGTCCGGCGCTTCCCCGGCGGTGTCCCCGAGGACCGCCAGAAGCTCGCCGAGTACGAGATGGACACCATCATCCAGATGGGGTTCCCCGGCTACTTCCTGGTCGTCGCCGACTTCATCATGTGGGCCAAGAACAACGGCATCGCGGTGGGCCCGGGGCGCGGCTCCGCGGCCGGCTCGATCGTCGCCTACGCGATGGGCATCACCGACCTCGATCCCGTACCGCACGGGCTGATCTTCGAGCGGTTCCTCAACCCCGAGCGCATCTCCATGCCCGATGTCGACATCGACTTCGACGAGCGTCGGCGCGGTGAGGTCATCCGCTACGTGACCGAGAAGTACGGCTCCGACAAGGTGGCCCAGATCGCCACCTACGGCACCATCAAGGCCAAGGCCGCGATCAAGGACTCGGCCCGCGTGCTGGGGTACCCGTTCTCCATGGGAGACCGGATCACCAAGGCGATGCCCGCCGACGTGCTCGGCAAGGGCATCCCGCTGTCCGGCATCACCGACAAGGACCACCCGCGCTACAGCGAGGCCGCCGAGGTCCGCGGCATGTACGAGAACGAGGCGGACGTCACCAAGGTCATCGACGCCGCCCGCGGCATCGAGGGCCTGGTCCGGCAGATGGGCGTGCACGCGGCCGGCGTGATCATGTCCGCCGAACCGCTCATCGACCACGTGCCGATCTTCTCCCCGAAGAACGACGGCGCGGTCGTCACGCAGTGGGACTACCCGAGCTGCGAATCGCTCGGCCTGCTCAAGATGGACTTCCTCGGCCTGCGCAACCTGACGATCATGGACGACGCGGTCAAGTCCATCAAGGCCAACAAGGGCATCGACATCGACCTGCTCGCCCTGCCGCTGGACGACCCCAACACGTACGCCCTGCTCGGCCGCGGCGACACCCTCGGCGTCTTCCAGTTCGACGGCGGCCCCATGCGCGCCCTGCTGCGCATGATGAAACCCGACAACTTCGAGGACATCTCCGCCGTCTCGGCCCTGTACCGGCCCGGCCCGATGGGCATGAACTCGCACATCAACTACGCGCTGCGCAAGAACAAGCAGCAGGAGATCAGCCCGATCCACAAGGAGCTCGAAGAGCCCCTGCGCGAGGTCCTGGACATCACCTACGGCCTCATCGTCTACCAGGAGCAGGTGCAGAAGGCCGCCCAGGTGCTGGCCGGCTACTCGCTCGGGCAGGCCGACCTGCTGCGTCGCGCGATGGGCAAGAAGAAGAAGGAGGTCCTCGACAAGGAGTTCATCCCCTTCCAGGCCGGCATGCGGGAGCGGAACTACTCCGACGAGGCCATCCAGGCGGTGTGGGACGTCCTGGTCCCGTTCGCCGGCTACGCCTTCAACAAGGCGCACTCCGCGGCGTACGGCCTGGTGTCGTACTGGACCGCCTACCTCAAGGCGAACTACCCGGCCGAGTACATGGCGGGCCTGCTCACCTCGGTGAAGGACGACAAGGACAAGATGGCGCTCTACCTCAACGAGTGCCGCCGGATGGGCATCAAGGTGCTGCCCCCGGACGTCAACGAGTCCAACGCCAACTTCACCCCGCGCGGTGACGACACGATCGTCTTCGGCCTCACCGCGGTGCGCAACGTCGGAGCGAACGTGGTGGAGTCGATCGTCCGGAGCCGCAAGTCCAAGGGGAGGTACGCCTCCTTCCCTGACTTCCTCGACAAGGTCGAGGTGGTGGTCTGCAACAAGCGGACCGTGGAGTCACTGATCAAGGCCGGTGCCTTCGACGCGCTGAAGCACACCAGGCGCGGCCTGACCGAGCACTTCGAGTCGATGATCGACAACGTGGTGCAGGTCAAGCGCAAGGAGGCCGAGGGACAGTTCGACCTGTTCGGTGGCCTGGGCGCGGACGAGGGCGACGACAGCCCCGCCTTCGGCATGGACGTGGTGTTCTCCGACATCGAGTGGGACAAGACCTATCTGCTCGCGCAGGAGCGGGAGATGCTCGGTCTCTACGTCTCCGACCACCCGCTGTTCGGCATCGAGCACGTCCTGGGCGACAAGACCGACGCCGCCATCGCCGCGCTCGCCGGTGACTACGCGGACGGCGCGATCGTCACCATCGGCGGCATCATCTCCGGCCTCCAGCGCAAGATGACCAAGCAGGGCAACGCGTGGGCGATCGCCACCGTGGAGGATCTGGCGGGCTCGGTGGACTGCATGTTCTTCCCCGCCACCTACCAGTTGGTCTCCACCCAACTCGTCGAGGACGCGGTCGTCTTCGTCAAGGGACGGCTGGACAAGCGCGAGGACGTCCCGCGGCTGGTCGCGATGGAACTCCAGGTCCCCGACCTGTCGGACGTGGGCGCCAACGCGCCCGTGATGATCTCCATCCCGACGGTCAAGGTCACCCCGCCGCTGGTGGCCCGGCTCGGCGAAGTGCTCGACAGCCACAAGGGCAACACGGAGGTACGGGTCAGGCTCCAGGGGGCGCGCACCACCACCGTGCTCCGGCTCGACCGGCACCGGGTGACCGCCGACCCCTCGCTGTTCGGTGACCTCAAGGCGCTGCTGGGGCCCGCGTGCCTGGGAGCGGGGGCGGGGCAGCAGGCGGGCTGAGTCCGGCCACGCGGGCGTTGACCGCACGAGCGCGGGAACGACCGCGCCGCCCATGGAGCGCGGCGACCACCGCACCGGTCGCACGAGCGCGGGGGCGCCCCCGAAGGGGCACCCCCGCGTCGGCGTGAAGTGCGGGTACAGCGCGGTCAGTTGTGGCCGAACCGCTTCTGCTGGCGGCGCCCGGCCTGCGGGGCGGCGGGTATCACAGGATCCTCCGCCATGGCGTTCTTGGCGTGCTCCTGGGCCTCCGTGGCGGAGCCGCGCCGCTCGCCGTGCTGCTCACGCTGACGGTTCTGGTTCTTGTTCTTAGCCATGATCGTGCCTTCCTGTCGGGGGAGATGGGGGCCGATCGGCCGAACTCAGATTTGCATGGGAGTGCGAAGGTCGCATTTCGGGCAGTGAGAACGAGGGGCGACAGGAAAAAGCGACCCCGCCACGCCGAAGATCGCGTTCGGGGTCATAACCCCCGAGCATTCGGGCAGACTCGGGGGAAACCTGGGGGAAGTCCGTGCCGGGGGGCGACCGGAAGAGGTGCAACGTGGACCGCTGCGTCGTCCTGGTGGACGCCGGATACCTGCTGGGCGCAGCGGCGAGCCTTCTGGCCGGTGAACCTTCGCGTTCCCGGATCGTCGTGGATCATGCCGCGGTCGTCGCCGGCCTGCGCCGACGCGCCGAGCTGGAGACCGGGCAGCCGCTGCTGAGAATCTACTGGTTCGACGGAGCGCCCGACCGGGTTCCGCAACCGGAACACCGCCGGCTGCGGGTGATGCCGCGGGTGACCGTACGGCTCGGCGCGCTCACCCGGACGGACGGCAGGTGGGCGCAGAAGGGCGTGGACGCGGCGATGCACGCCGAGCTCTCCGAGCTGGCCCGCAACCGGGCCTGCTCGGACGTGGTGCTGGTCACCGGCGACGGGGACCTGCTGCCCGGCATGATGTCCGCCAAGGAACACGGCGTCGCCGTCCACCTGTGGGCAGTGCAGGCCGCCGACGGCGACTACAACCAGTCGGAGGACCTGGTCGCCGAGGCGGACGAGCGGCGGGTACTGGACCGGGAGTGGATCACCGCGGCGATCCGGGCCCGCGACATCGCGGGGGTCTGCCCGCCGCCCGGACCGCGGCCCGAGATCCGCCCCGAGATCGCCGCGATTCTCTCCGCCCCGCTGCCGGAGTCCGCTGCCGCGGCGCCCCCGCAGGCCCCGCATCCCGCGAAGAACGGCACGGCGCCCGCGCCGGAACCGACCCCGGCCAGCGCGCCCAGGGGTGTGCCCACCCCCAAGGACCTCGCCGGTCTCGGCCGTGCCCATGCCGCCCCGCCGCCCCCGCACCCCGCCCCCAGCGCCACCCTGCGCTGGTCCTCCGACCGGAGCTGGACCGACCGCGGCGCCGACGTCCCCGACACCAGCGGCCTGCCCACTCTCGCCCAGCTCACCACCGCCGAACAGCGCTGGGCCGACCGCGAGGCCGACATCACCGCGGTCAGCGGCGACCCCTACGAGGTCGGCCAGGTCTTCGCCCGCCGCTGGATCGCCCGCCTCGCCGACCCCGCCCACCTCCAGCAGCTCTCCACCCACTACCCCCGCGTCCCGCACCGTATCGACGGCGAACTCCTCCGCTACGCCGCCCGCTTCGGCCTCCTCGCCCACAAGGACGACCAGATCGACGAGCAGGACCGCTACGCGATCCGCGCCGGCTTCTGGCGCGAGGTCGACGGCCGCACCGAGTCCTCCGCGGACGGCGATTAGCGGGCTGGGGCGCCACGGCCGGGGCGCGGGGGAGCTGCCGGGGGTGGACCCGGCGAACCCTCGGGGTGCGCTGCGGCCCCGCCGGGGTGCGGGGAACCGCGCGACCAACCTCCACCGGGCCGCGGCCCGGCGTGATACGGAATCCAGCTCGGCGGGTCCCGGCCCGCTGCCGGGTGCGGACATGTCGTGGCCGAGCGCGCGGTTCCCCGCGCCCCCCACGGGGCGCAGCGCACCCCGGGGGTTCGGGTACTCCGGGTTCGCGTACTCTCGGTGTTCGTGACCACGGGCACGGAGGAGACGGCGCCGCCAAGGCCCGGTGCGGTGTGCACCGTGCGCGGCCTGGTGCGGACGTACAGCGGCGGATCCGGGGGGTGGCGGCGCCGTCCCGCGGGCGCGGCGGCGGCCGTCGTACGCGCCAACGACGGGATCGACCTCGACGTGCGCCACGGCGAGCTCTTCGGCATCCTCGGGCCCAACGGCGCCGGCAAGACCACCCTCGTACGGCAGCTCACCGGCCTGCTGCGGCCTGACGCGGGCACCATCGACCTGCTCGGCCACGACCTCGTACGGCACCCCGACCGCGCCGCGCGGCTGATCGGCTACCTCGGGCAGGAGTCCACCGCGCTGGACGAACTGACCGTCGCGCTCGCCGCCGAGACCACCGGCCGGCTGCGCGGCCTGGACGCGCGCGCCGCGCGGGCCGCCGGCGACGCGGTACTCGCCGAACTCGAACTCGGCCCCCTGGCGGGCCGCCCCCTCAAACGTCTCTCCGGCGGCCAGCGGCGCCTGGCGTGCCTGGCCGCCGCACTGGTCGGCGAGCGCCCCGTACTCGTCCTGGACGAACCCACCACCGGCATGGACCCCGTCGCCCGGCGCGCCGTGTGGTCCGCCGTCGACCGGCGCCGGACCGAGCACGGCACCACCGTGCTGCTGGTCACGCACAACGTCATCGAGGCCGAGACCGTGCTCGACCGCGTCGCGGTCCTCGACCGAGGGCGGGTCATCGCCTGCGACACCCCCGCCGGGCTGCGTGCGCTGGTCGCCGGCGAGGTACGGCTGGACCTCGTCTGGCGCGACGAGGCGCCGCTCGGCCTGCCCGGCGTCAGCGCGCTGCGCCCGTTCGCCGAGATCTCCGGCCGCCGCTGGACGCTGCGCCTGCCGCAGGACCGGGCCCGCGCCGCCGTCGCCGAGGTCACCGGCGGCGCCGCCTTCGCCGCCCTGGACGATTTCACACTCGCGATGCCCAGCCTGGAAGATGTCTACCTGGCACTCGGGGGACGGGGGAAGGGGCTGGTGAAGTCGTGACCGTAGTCACCCAGGTCGGCGCGGTGCCCGGGCGGTCCGGGCGGCTCGCCGTCGAGCCCGCCGCGCTGTCCGGGGCGCCGCACGCCCTCGCGCCCCGGGCGAGGCTGTGGCCGGCGTTCGGAGCGGTGTACCGGGCGCAGTTGTCGCGGGCCAGGGTGGCCCGGATTCCGCTGCTGTTCGTCGCGACGTTCCAGTCCATCGGGATCATGGTGATGATGCGCGGCGTCGTCCACGCCGGGGACGGCGAGGCGGCGCGGGCCGTGGTCGCCGGGTCCAGCGTGCTCGTCGTGGCGTTCGTCGCGCTCAACCTGCTCGCCCAGTATTTCGGCCAGCTACGGGCCTCCGGCGGGCTCGACCACTACGCCACGCTGCCGGTGCCGCCCGCGGCGGTCGTCCTCGGCGCGGCCGGCGCGTACGCCTCCTTCACCGTGCCCGGCACGCTGGTCACCGCGATCACCGGGTGTGTGCTGTTCCATCTCACCCTGACCAACCTGTGGGTGCTGGCCGTGGTGATCCCGCTGGCCGGTGCGGCCCTGTCCGGGCTCGGCGCGGCGCTCGGGCTGCTCGCGCCCCGCCCGGAGATCGCCACGCTCTTCGGGCAGTTGGGGATGTCCGCGGCGCTGCTGCTCGGCGTGCTGCCGGCCTCGCACATGCCCGCGCCGATCGCGTGGGCGAGGGACGCGCTGCCGTCGACCTACGGCGTGGAGGCTTTCGCCCGTACGTTCGGCGGTTCCGGCGCCACGGACTGGGCGGCCGTCGGCGCTGACCTGTCGGTTTGCGCGGCCGTCGGTGTGGTCTCGCTGGCCGTCGCGACCCGGGCCTACCGCAGGGCTGCCTGCCGGTGAGGCGGTGGCCCGCTCGACCTGGCACGATGGACGGGTGACCGCGCCTTCGACGCCCCACGGGCAGCCGCCGCACTTTCCGTCGTATCCCGGCGCGGGGGAGAACGGCCCCACCGAGCCCGGCGGTGAACACATGTCCCTCGGCGCGGAAGCGCTCCGCGGGCTGCTGATCGCCCTGCTCGTCGGGGTGGGCGGCGTCGTGCTCGGGCTGGTCTGGCTGTGGCTCTCACCGCGCATCCCCATGGTGTCGGACGGCAAGAACGTCTACCTCAAGGACACCGAGGGGGAGCAGGCGATCGGCAGCGACGGCACGTTCGTCCTCATCTCGGTGGTGCTGGGCGCGGTGAGCGCGGCCGTCGTCTTCTGGCGGTACCGCCACGGCGGCGTGGGCGTCGTGCTCGGCCTCGCGGCCGGCGGTGCGCTGGCCGCCCTGATCGGCTGGCGGATCGGCGTCTGGCTCGGGCCCTCCACGGACATCGCGGCGCACGCGAAGGCGGTGGGGCCGGGGGTGGTGTTCGACGGGCCGCTGAAGCTGCGGGCGATGAGTGCGCTGGTGGCGTGGCCGGCGGCGGCGACGGTGACGCATCTCGTTCTGACGTCCGCGTTCGGGCCTCGTGACAGTGAGCCCGCGGTTCCGCGCTGGTAGGGGGTTTCCCCCCGCCCCCCCTGCTTTCGGTGGGGACCCCAGCCCTTGCTGCTCGTCGGGCGGGTCCTCCGGTACGGGTGCGGCGCCGTCGGGCGTCCGCGGACCGTACGGCGGTGCGGGCCCGCCTGCGGCGGCTGGGAACGGTGCGGCTGACAGCCGTCGCGGGCGCCCGTGCGGTCGGGTCCGCCGTTGTGCGGCGGTCGGTCGGTCGCAGTGTCCGCGGGCCGCGGGTGCAGGCCCACTACGCCCACTACGCCCACTACGAGGACGGCCCTCAGCCGCACCGATCGCACGCACCGGACACCGCGAGCCCCGTTCTGCGGGCGGACGGCGGTCTAGGCGCGTGCGTTCGGTGCGGCTGTCGCCGAGGTGAGGTGGGTCAGGGCGCCGGGGGTGAGTTCGACCTCCAGACCGCGTTTGCCGGCGGAGACGAAGACCGTTTCGTGGGTGAGGGCGGAGGCGTCGATGACGGTGGGGAGGAGTTTGCGCTGGCCGAGGGGGGAGATGCCGCCGCGGACGTAGCCGGTTGTGCGTTCGGCCGCGGCGGGGTCGGCCATGGCCGCGCGTTTGCCGCCGGCCGCGACGGCCAGTGACTTGAGGTCGAGGGTCGCCGAGACGGGGACGACGGCCACCGTCAGGGAGCCGTCCACCTCGGCGACGAGGGTCTTGAAGACGCGGTCGGGCGCCACGCCCAGCGCGGACGCGGCCTCCTGGCCGTAGGACAGCCCGGAGGACGGGTCGTGCGCGTATGCGTGGACCGTGAAGGGCACGCCGGCCTTCTCCAGGGCGACGGTGGCAGGCGTACCCCCGCTCGTGCGGGACCTCTTCGCCATCAGTTCGCGCTGATCGGCTGCTGGGTGAGGTCCACCGCCGGGAGGGACGGCAGCTTCTCGATGACCGCGGTCTCGCGCCGCAGCAGGCGGAGCTCCGCGGCGAGGCGCGCCGCGGAGTCCGGGGCTTCCAGCAGTCGCTGCTTCGCGGAGGTCTCGGCGACCATCGCCGCCGCGACCAGGTAGGACAGGACGGTGGGGTCGTCCGGCAACTCCTGGACCGACAGGCTGCGCTCGCGGGTGCCGGCCAGCCGCTTCTGGTACCTGCCGAAGACCCGCTTCACCTCGGCGGCCAGCGGCTCCGCTCCCTGGCCCGTGGCGTCCGGGATCTCCTCCACCTCAGCGGTCAGGTAGTCGCCGGTGGCGTCCACGGTGATCAGTTTGAAGCGGGTGATGCCGGTGGCGACCAGTTCGTAGCCGCCCGCGGCCCGTTCGGCGATGCCCGCCGCGTCCGCGACGCACCCGAAACCGTGGAGCGCGGCCAGCGGGTCGTCGCCCAGCCCCGCGGCGGGCCCGGTGGCGCGGCCCTCCTGCCCGGTGGGCGAGATCTCCCGGCCGTTCTTTATGGCGACCACCCCGAACCGGCGGGGTGCGGCCTCGGGCAGCGCGAGCAGATCACGGACGAGGGCGCGGTACCGCTCCTCGAACACGTTCAGCGGCAGTACCAGGCCGGGGAAGAGCGCCGAGCTGAGCGGGAAGAGCGGAAGGCGATCGGTCACAGTGAGCCAGGGTACGGGCATGACAGCCCCCTTCGGCACCCGCTGTCCGCCGCGGCTCCCGGCCTGGTACGACCCCGCCGCCCGCGACGGCCCCCGCTTCCGTGACACCCCGCCTCCTGCGACCCCGCGCCCGCGGGCCCTGTCCGCCGTGGCCCCCGTCCGCTGTGACCCCCGCCCGCTACGACCCCCGCCTCAGTAACCGCGACGCCCCCGCCGCGGCCGTCGTCGCGAGCATCCACCCCACCAGGGTCAGCGTGGACGCCACCCACTGCGAGAGCCCGGTCTCCCGCCACGCGTTGTCCTGGCCGAGGTTGATCACGGGCAGCAGCAGGTCCAGGGCGTAGAGCGCGGGGCTCCAGTGCGGGAGGTAGTCGCTGCCGGCCGGGGGCGGGGCCGGGTGGACCGCGAACCACAGCGCGCCGAGAGCCCACAGGAACGCCATCCAGACCGCCGCCCGGCCGGGACGGTAGCCGTACCCGACGGTGACGTCCTGGAGCCAGCCCCAGACGCGGCCCGCGACCGGCAGCGTCTCGCGGCGGCGGCGCTGCTTGGCGAGCAGCACTTCGCGGGCCTCGGCGTCCTCGCCCGCCTCGCGCAGTGCGGTGGCCAGCCGTTCGTACGGTTCCGGGCTGTACTCCGGGGTGGCCGCGTGCAGCCAGGCGATCCGGGACCGCAGCGGGAAGTCCGCCAGCGGGGTCAGGCCCTCGTAGGAGAAACCGCGCAGCGAGAGCCGGCCGGGGGCGGGCCAGCTGACGGGGGAGTCGGTGAGCTTGCCGACCCGGGCGCCGGCCAGCGAGACGACCCCGGTGGGCGGCGCGCCCGGGGCGAACCGCAGTTCCGGGGTCTGGACGCGCCGCAGCGACACCTGCTGGTCCTCGCCGAGCCGGAACCGCGCCCGGCTGATGATCACCGCGTTGCCGAACCGCCCGTCGTCCAGTCGCAGCCCGCCCTCGCAGACGAAGTCCCGGGTCTCCACGCCGGCCGGCGGCCGGGTGTCGCCGGGGGAGCCCTCCATCGCGTTCCACCCCGCGCTCAGGTAGAGGGTGTGCTCCACGGTGACCCGGGCGGCGTTCAGCGCATAGCGCCCGTACGGGTTGCGCAGGGTGCTGCCGCGCAGGCTGAGCCGGCCGCCGATCCGGGCGCTGCGCAGGCTGAACTCGCCGGTGACCCGCATCAGTTCGGCGTCCACGTCCTGGCCCACGGTCAGCCCGTCGGCGGTGATCGCCCGGCTGTGCCGGTCCCGCCGTACGGTGAGCTGGTTGAGCAGCAGGTCGGTGCCGATCTGCGCGTCGGTGAGCCGGATACCCGCGCCGACCACGCACTGCGGCAGATGCAGATCGCCGGTGACCTGGAGCCGGGCCGCCTCCAGCCGGGGTATCAGGCAGCGGACCAGCCGCATGCTGCCCGCCTGGCACTCCTGGAGCAGGACCTGCTCGTCGAAGCGGCAGCCGTCCAGTTGGAGGTACGGGGTGACGGTGCCGCCCGCCAGCGTCAGCCGGCCGCTGATCCGTACCCCCGTCAGTTTCAGCGCCGCCACCCGGCCGGGCGCGGCCGGCGGACCGTCCAGCAGCAGTTCGGCGACGGCCTGGGCGCGTACCGTGCGCTCCGCGCCCCACTCGGCCCCGCCCAGGGGATCGTCCTCCTCGGCCCGCCCGGTGCGCAGATCGCAGGTACGGCCGGACCGGAAGGCCCGCCACATCCGCTGCTCGGTCGGCGTCCAGTCCTGCGGCGGCGTCCCGCCCTGCTCCTCGGCCACGATCGTCTCGCCCTCCCCGTGGTAGCGCGGCCACACGCTAGCGCGTCATCCCGGCCGATCGGCCGCCACCCCGTATCACGGAGTGGAACTGCGGAACGCCCCGCATACCCGGGTCTCTACACTTGGCACCGTGATCTCCCGAATCGACCTGCGCGGCCCCGCCTTCCCGGAGGGCGGGATCGACCGCGACCTGCTGCCCCGAGCCGAGTTCGACGTGGAGGCGGCGCTGGACACAGTGCGGCCGATCTGCGAGGACGTACGCCATCGCGGCACGGCGGCGGTCATCGAGTACGGGGAGCGGTTCGACGGGGTGCGTCCGGAGCGGCTGCGGGTCTCGGCCGAGGCCCTGGAGCAGGCCCTGGCCGGCCTCGACGCGGGTGTGCGGGCGGCCCTGGAGGAGTCCGTCCGCCGGGCCAGGATCGTGCACCGCGAGCAGCGGCGTACCGATGTCACCACCCAGGTCGTGCCCGGCGGCACCGTCACCGAGCGGTGGGTGCCGGTCCAGCGGGTCGGGCTGTACGTGCCCGGCGGCCTCGCCGTCTATCCGTCGTCCGTGGTGATGAACGTGGTGCCCGCGCAGGAGGCCGGGGTGGACGCCGTCGCGGTCGCCTCGCCGCCGCAGCGCGCGTTCGGCGGCCTCCCGCACCCGACCATCCTCGCGGCCTGCGCGCTGCTCGGCGTGGACGAGGTGTACGCGGCCGGCGGCGCCCAGGCGATCGCCATGTTCGCCTACGGCACCGACGAGTGCCGCCCGGTGAACCTGGTCACCGGCCCCGGCAACATCTACGTGGCCGCCGCCAAGCGCCTGCTCAAGGGCCGGATCGGCATCGACGCCGAGGCCGGGCCCACCGAGATCGCCGTCCTCGCCGACGCTTCCGCCGAGCCCGCGCACGTCGCCGCCGACCTGATCAGCCAGGCCGAGCACGACCCGCTGGCCGCCGCGGTGCTGGTCACCACCTCGCCCGGGCTGGCCGACGCGGTGGACAAGGAACTGGACGTCCAGGTCGCCGCGACCAGGCACCGCGACCGGATCGCCACCGCGCTGTCCGGCCGCCAGTCCGCGACCGTGCTGGTCGACACCCTCGACCAGGCCCTCGCGGTGGTGGACGCGTACGCCGCCGAGCACCTGGAGATCCAGACCGAGGACGCCGCCGCCGTCGCCGCCCGGGTACGGAACGCGGGCGCCGTTTTCGTCGGCCCGCACGCCCCGGTCTCCCTCGGCGACTACTGCGCGGGTTCCAACCACGTGCTGCCCACCGGCGGCTGCGCCTGCCACTCCTCGGGCCTGTCCGTCCAGTCCTTCCTGCGCGGCATCCACGTGGTGGACTACACGCGCGACGCCCTCGCCGAGGTCGCCCACCACGTGGTGGCGCTGGCCGAAGCGGAGGACCTGCCGGCTCACGGGGCGGCGGTCACTGTTCGTTTCGGCGGAGCCGAACCGGTCAAGGACAGTGGCGGAGCCGAACCGGTCAAGGACAGTGGCGGAGCCGAACCGCTCAAGCACAACGCTGAAGGGCGGCCCCGGTGACCCGTAACCCCTCTGTTCCCGAATGGGGTGAACTCCCCATTCGCGACGAACTGCGCGGCCAGTCCCCCTACGGTGCCCCGCAGCTCGACGTCCCGGTGCGCCTGAACACCAACGAGAACCCGTACCCGCTGCCCGAGCCGCTGGTCGCCCGGATCGCCGAGCGCGTCGCCGAGGCCGCCCGCGGGCTCAACCGCTACCCCGACCGGGACGCGGTGGAGCTGCGCACCGGCCTGGCCGCGTACCTGACCCGGACCGCCGGCCACCGGGTGGGCCTGGACCAGGTGTGGGCCGCCAACGGCTCCAACGAGGTCATCCAGCAGTTGCTCCAGACCTTCGGCGGCCCCGGCCGCAGCGCGCTCGGATTCGAGCCCTCGTACTCGATGCACGCGCTGATCTCCCGCGGTACCGGCACCGGCTGGATCTCCGGGCCGCGCAGCGAGGACTTCACCATCGACATGGCCGCGGCGACCCGCGAGATCGCACGTCGCCGGCCCGAGGTGGTGTTCATCTGCTCGCCCAACAATCCGACCGGCACGGCCGTCGCCGCCGAGACCGTACGCGCGCTGTACGACGCCGCGCAGGCCGCGAAGCCGTCCCTGGTGGTGGTGGACGAGGCGTACGGCGAGTTCTCGCACCGCCCGTCGCTGCTGCCGCTGATCGAGGGCCGCCCGCACCTCGTGGTGACCCGTACCATGTCCAAGGCGTTCGGCGCGGCCGGGCTCAGGCTCGGCTACCTGGCCGCCGACCCGGCGGTCGTGGACGCCGTACAGCTCGTCCGACTGCCCTACCACCTCTCGTCGATCACCCAGGCGACCGCGCTGGCCGCGCTGGAGCACACCGACACGCTGCTCGGCTATGTCGAGCAGCTCAAGCGGGAACGGGACCGGCTGGTCGCCGAACTGCTGGCGATCGGCTTCCAGGTCACCGCGTCCGACGCCAACTTCGTGCAGTTCGGGCGGTTCGCCGACAGCCACGCGGCCTGGCAGGCCATCCTCGACCACGGCGTTCTGGTACGGGACAACGGCGTCCCCGGCTGGCTCCGGGTCACGGCCGGCACCCCGGCGGAGAACGACGCGTTCCTGGACGCGGCCCGCACAGTTTTCAAGGAACACCGTACGGAGGAGTCCGCATGACCCGCGTGGGCCGCGTGGAGCGCACCACCAAGGAGACGTCCGTCGTCGTGGAGATCGACCTCGACGGTACCGGGCAGGTGTCCGTCGGTACCGGTGTCGGCTTCTACGACCACATGCTCGACCAGCTCGGCCGGCACGGCCTGTTCGACCTCAGCGTGAAGACCGAGGGCGATCTGCACATCGACTCGCACCACACGATCGAGGACACCGCGCTCGCGCTCGGCGCCGCCTTCCGGCAGGCGCTCGGCGACAAGGTCGGCATCTACCGCTTCGGCAACTGCACGGTCCCGCTGGACGAATCCCTCGCCCAGGTGACCGTCGACCTGTCCGGCCGCCCCTACCTGGTGCACACCGAGCCGGAGAACATGGCGCCGATGATCGGCAGCTACGACACGACGATGACCCGGCACATCCTGGAGTCCTTCGTCGCGCAGGCGCAGATCGCCCTCCATGTCCACGTCCCGTACGGGCGTAACGCCCACCACATCGTGGAGTGCCAGTTCAAGGCGCTGGCCCGCGCTCTGCGCTACGCCAGCGAGCGCGATCCGCGGGCCGCCGGCATCCTGCCGTCGACGAAGGGCGCACTGTGAGCGACGCACGCGTGGCCGGCGGCCCGCACAGGCAGTTCGGCGCGGGGTTTTGCCGCGTGGGCGGAGAAGTGAACCGGAAGGTGCTGTGAACACGTACGCGAGCCTCTTCATCCTGATCGGCCTGTTCCTGGCCGGCGGGGTCTACTCCTTCTGGAAGCAGAAGCAGTCCAAGAGCGTCATCGCGGTGATGGCGATCGGCTCCGTGATGTCGCTCGCGGCCGGACTGCTCCGGCTCTAGGGGGTGGTGGGCATGACGAAGAGCGTGGTGGTGCTGGACTACGGGTTCGGCAACGTGCGGTCCGCGGAGCGCGCGCTCGCCCGGGCCGGCGCCGAGGTCGAGATCACCGCCGACTACGAAAAGGCGATGAACGCCGACGGGCTGCTCGTTCCCGGCGTCGGCGCGTTCGCCGCCTGCATGACCGGGTTGAAGGACGTCCGCGGCGACTGGATCGTCGGCCGGCGGCTGGCCGGCGGGCGGCCGGTGCTGGGGATCTGCGTCGGCATGCAGATCCTCTTCGCCCGGGGCATCGAGCACGGTGTGGAGACCGAGGGCCTGGACGAGTGGCCCGGCGTGGTCGAGCCGCTGAACGCCCCGGTCGTCCCGCACATGGGCTGGAACACCGTCGACGCGCCCCAGGACTCGCGGCAGTTCGCCGGCCTGGACGACGACGCCCGCTTCTACTTCGTGCACTCCTACGCCGTCCGCGCCTGGGACCTTCAGGCGCACAACGACCGTATCCGTGCGCCCAAGGTCGCCTGGACCACGCACGGCGAGCCGTTCGTCGCCGCGGTGGAGAACGGCGCGCTGTGGGCCACGCAGTTCCATCCCGAGAAGTCCGGTGACGCCGGGGCGCGGCTGCTGGCCAACTGGCTGGACACGCTGTAGCCCTTCCACCGCCCGTCCCGTACGGTTCCGCTCACCCGGACTCCGCAGCATTCAGACCCCGCCTCACTCAGGCGGCCCCGCCTCACTCAGATCCCGCCGACCGACTCCCCTAGGACCGCGACCCGATGACCAAGCTCGAACTCCTCCCCGCCGTCGATGTCCGGGACGGCCAGGCCGTACGCCTCGTCCACGGCGAGTCCGGCTCCGAGACGTCGTACGGCGAACCGCTCGCCGCCGCGCTGGCCTGGCAGCAGGCCGGTGCGGAGTGGCTGCACCTGGTGGACCTCGACGCGGCCTTCGGCACCGGCGACAACCGCGAGCTCATCGCCGAGGTGGCCCGCACCATGGAGATCAAGGTCGAGCTGTCCGGCGGCATCCGCGACGACGACACGCTCGCCGCGGCGCTCGCCACCGGCTGCACCCGGGTCAACCTGGGCACCGCCGCGCTGGAGTCCCCGGAGTGGGTCGCCAAGGTGATCGCCGAGTACGGCGACAGGATCGCGGTCGGCCTGGACGTCCGCGGCACCACGCTGCGCGGGCGCGGCTGGACCCGGGACGGCGGCGACCTGTACGAGACGCTGGCCCGGCTGGACTCCGAGGGCTGCGCGCGGTACGTCGTCACCGACATCGCCAAGGACGGCACTCTCCAGGGGCCCAACCTGGAACTGCTGGCCAACGTGTGCGCGGCCACCGACAAGCCGGTCGTCGCCTCGGGCGGCGTGTCCAGCCTGGACGACCTGCGGGCCGTCGCCGGCCTCGTGCCACGGGGTGTGGAAGGCGCGATCGTCGGAAAGGCGCTCTACGCGAAGGCGTTCACGCTTCAAGAGGCCCTGGAGGCAGTGTCACGATGACCGAGACCCCCGCTGTGCGGCGTACGCAGTCCGAAAGTCCCTGGGAGGAGACGATCGGCTTCGCGCGTGCCGTCGCCGCGGGGGACCGGGTCCTGGTCTCCGGCACGATGCCGCTGATCGGCGGCCTGGTGCGCGGCGAGGGCAGTCCGTACGACCAGACGCTGCTCGCCTTCCGTAACGCGCTCGCCGCGCTGGAGCCTTTCGGACTCGGCGTGGAGAGTGTCATCAGGACCCGGATGTACCTCAGCCACGTACGGGACGTGGACGACGTCGGCCGCGCCCACCGGGAGCTGTTCGGGGCGGTGCGGCCCGCTGCCACCATGGTCGTGGTGGCCGGCTTCACCGACTCCCGGGTACTGGTCGAGGTGGAGCTGGAAGCGTACCGGGACGCTTCCCGAGAAGCCTCCCAAGAGCCGTTGCCGTTGCAAGGAGAGTCCGCATGAGCCTCGCGGTCCGAGTCATCCCCTGTCTCGACGTGGACGCCGGCCGCGTCGTCAAGGGAGTCAACTTCCAGAACCTGCGGGACGCGGGCGACCCGGTGGAGATGGCCAAGCTGTACGACGCGGAGGGCGCCGACGAGCTGACCTTCCTGGACATCACCGCCTCCTCCGGCGACCGCGCGACCACCTACGACGTGGTGCGCCGCACCGCCGAGCAGGTCTTCATCCCGCTCACCGTGGGCGGCGGGGTGCGCAGCGCGGACGACGTGGACCGGCTGCTGCGGGCCGGCGCCGACAAGGTGGGTGTCAACACCGCGGCCATCGCCCGGCCCGAGCTGATCCAGGAGATCGCCGAGCGCTTCGGGCGGCAGGTGCTGGTGCTGTCGGTGGACGCGCGCCGCACTCCCACGGGGTCGTTCGAGGTCACCACGCACGGCGGCCGGCGCGGCACCGGCATCGACGCGGTCGAATGGGCGCACCGCGCCGCGGAGCTGGGCGCCGGCGAGATCCTGCTGAACTCGATGGACGCGGACGGTACGAAGGACGGCTACGACACCGAGATGATCGCCGCCGTCCGCAAGCACGTCGCGGTCCCGGTGATCGCCTCCGGCGGCGCGGGCAGGCTGGACGACTTCCCGCCGGCGGTGGCGGCCGGCGCCGACGCGGTCCTGGCGGCATCCGTTTTCCACTTCGGTGACCTCCGCATAGGTGAGGTCAAGTCGGCCCTCCGCGCAGCCGGCCACACCGTCCGCTGACCCCGCACGGCCGTTCCTCCCCGACCGAGATCCCGCCGGCTCGGGGGCACGCCCACCGCGCCCGTACAGGAAAGAGGTCTCGCCGCCGAGGTGGCGGGGCCCACGCCCGCTGTTCGGTGCGGCTGTCGCCGCCCCGGGCGCGACGCGGACCTGGGGGTCAGCGGGGTGCTGGGCAACGGCCGGCGGTGTGGCCGGCGTGCTCGCCCCGGCGGTGCCTGCCGCCGAACTCCCCGAGCCGCCGAACTCCCGGAGCGGTGAACTCCCGGAGCCGTCGAGCCCGGTGATCGGCGGTGGGTGACGGGTCAGACGCCGAGCTTCGCCGCGTACGCCTTCGCCACCGCGTCCGCGTCACCCTCGGTCGTCACCTTCGCCGCGGCCTGGCGGCCGAAGGCGAAGAGGGTCAGCTCGGAGGGTTCTCCGGTCACCGTCACGACCGGGGAGCCCTTGTGGGCCACCACGGTCTGGCCGTCTGGGCGGCGCAGGACCAGGCCGACCGGGGAGCGGCGGCCCAGGGCGCGGGCGATGCGTTCCAGGCGGGTCCACAGCGCGTCGGCGAAGACCGGGTCGATCGGCCGCGGCGTCCAGTCGGGGGCGGCGCGGCGGACGTCCTCGGCGTGGACGAAGAACTCGACGGTGTTGGCCGCCTCGTCCAACTGTTTGACGCCGAACGGGGACAGCCGCGGCGGCCCGGTCCTGATGAGCTGCACCAGCTCCTCGTACGGCTTGCCCGCGTACTCCCGGCGGACCCGGTCGAGGCGGTCCGCGAGCAGCGGGATGAAGGCTCCGGCGGCGGCGTCCCCACGGCGTTCGCGTACCACCACATGGGCGGCGAGGTCACGGGTGGTCCAGCCGGCGCACAGCGTCGGGGCGTCGGGCCCCGACCGCTCCAGGAGGTCGGCGAGGAGCAGACGTTCACGCTGTGCATGTGTCGACATGACGCCAGATTAGTCCTCCGGCGGGTGTACGTCCGCTCCTCGCCGCGCGGCAGGAACAGCGGCTCAGCCGACCGGCTCAGCCGAGCGGGCTGTAGAGCTTCTTGCCGTTGGTGCCGTTGTTACGGGTCAGCGAGCAGGTGACCGTCTTGCGGCTCTGGAGCTGGTACGTGACGAGCTTGGGGAAGAGCGCGTACGGGTAGTACGTACGGCCGTCGGCCGGCAGGTGCTTCCGGGCGTCCGCCGTGCACAGCTCCAGCGCCTTGTTCTGGATCTCGGTGTCGCTGGAGAAGCTGCCGGACAGCGTCTCGTTGGCGACCACCTGCGCGTCGTGCGCGGAGCTGCACGAGCGGGTCGTCACCTCGTCCACGGTGGGCGACAGGGTCGGCGCGTCGAAGCACTTGCCCGGGGCCAGCACCACGTACGGCACGACCTTCTCGGTCGGTGTGGCGCTCGGGGTGTAGCTGGGCAGGTCCGTCGGCAGGTCCAGGCTCGGAGTCTCGGTCGGCAGCGTGAAGGTGGGCGTCGGGAGACTACTGGGCAGGTCGCTCGGCAGGGTGATCGACGGGTTGCCGGTGGGCTTGGCCGTGTCGTCCTTCTTGCTGTCGCTGCCGACCGCCAGCGCCACGCCGCCGATGATCGCGCCGATCACCACGACCGCGCCGATCGCTATCCAGGCGTTGCGCTTGCCGTTGTTCGGGGGCGGCGGGGGCGGCGGGTAGGCGCCGCCCTGCTGCGGGTAGCCGTAGCCGGGCGGGAGCGGCGGCCCGGGCTGGCCGGGCGGGCCGTAACCGCCGCCTTGCGGGTACCCGTACGGGTCGTTGCCGCCCTGCTGCGGGTAGCCGTACGGCTCGCCGCCCTGCTGCGGATACCCGTAGCCGGGAACGCCGCCGCTCGGCGGCGGGGGCGGCGGAGGGCCGAAGCCCTGGGGCGGACCGAAACCGCCGCCCTGGTCAGGGGGCGGCGGTGGACCGTTTGGCGGCGGTGGTGGAAAACCCATGCAGGCAGGATGCCCCATACGGGTGACATCAGCGACCCACTACCGGATGACAGACAACCCGCATGCCCTTTTTGCCGGTTCATGAGGCTTTTCTGGCGGGGGAGGACCGTGGGCGCACGCTGCGGGAAGACGGGGCGCACGCTGCGGGGACACCGGGCGCACGACCCGGGAGGACCGGCGGCACAATGGGAGCCATGCCCGCCACCACCTCGCTCGACCCCGCCGTCGCCGCCCGGCTCAAACGCAACCCGGACGGCCTGGTGCCCGCCATCGCCCAGCAGTACGACACCGGTGAGGTGCTGATGCTCGGCTGGATGGACGCCGAGGCCCTGCACCGCACCCTCACCACCGGCCGCTGCACGTACTGGAGCCGCAGCCGCCGCGAGTACTGGGTCAAGGGCGACACGTCGGGCCACGTCCAGCACGTCAAGTCGGTCGCGCTGGACTGCGACGGCGACACCGTACTGGTCCGGGTGGACCAGGTGGGCGCCGCCTGCCACACCGGGGACCGGACCTGCTTCGATGCCGACGTCCTGCTGACCGCACCGGGCCAGTAGTCCGGCACGTCCGCAGGCCAGTAGGGTCGCGCCCATGGACCTCGAAACCTTCCGCAAACTCGCGGTCGACCGCCGAGTCATCCCGGTCAGCCGCCGCTTCCTCGCGGACGGCGACACGCCCGTCGGCCTCTACCGCAAACTCGCGGGCGAGCGGGTCGGGACGTTCCTGCTGGAGTCGGCGGACGGGGGCACCTCCCACACCGTAGGCGGTGGTGGAGGGAGGTCATGGTCCCGCTACTCCTTCGTCGGGGTGCGGTCCGCCGCCACGCTGACCGTACGCGACGGGCAGGCGCACTGGCTGGGAACACCGCCGGTCGGTGTCCCGGTGGACGGCGACCCGCTGGAGGCGCTGCGGGCCACGCTGACGGCGCTGCACACCCCGCGCGACCTGGCATCCGGGATGCCGCCGTTCACCGGCGGCATGATCGGCTACCTCGGCTACGACGTCGTACGCCGGCTGGAGCGGATCGGCGAGCACGGCGAGGACACCCTGCGGCTGCCCGAACTGACCATGCTGCTCAGCTCGGACCTCGCCGTCCTCGACCACTGGGACGGCACCGTGCTGCTGATCGCCAACGCGATCAACCACAACGACCGGGACACCGGCATCGACGAGGCGTACGCCGACGCGATCGCCCGGCTCGACACGATGGAGGCCGACCTCGCCAAGCCCGTGCCCACCGCGCCGGTCGCGCTGCCGCCGTCCGAGCTGCCCGCCTACACCGCGCGCTGGGGCGGCGAGGAGTTCATGACGGCGGTGGAGGACATCAAGGAGCGCATCCGCGCGGGCGAGGCCTTCCAAGTCGTGCCGTCACAGCGGTTCGAGACGCCGTGCGAGGCGAGCGCGCTGGACGTCTACCGCGTGCTGCGGGCCACGAACCCGAGCCCGTACATGTATCTGCTGCGCTTCCCCGGCGACGGCGACGGCGGCGGATCGGGCTTCGACGTGGTCGGCTCCAGCCCCGAGGCACTGGTCAAGGTCGAGGACGGCCACGCCATGGTGCACCCGATCGCGGGCACCCGGCCGCGCGGCGCCACCCCGCAGGCCGACATGGCGCTCGCCGAGGAACTCCTCGCCGACCCCAAGGAGCGCGCCGAGCACCTGATGCTGGTCGACCTCGGCCGCAACGACCTGGGCCGGGTCTGCCTGCCCGGCAGTGTGGAAGTGGTCGACTTCATGTCCGTCGAGCGGTACTCGCACGTGATGCACATCGTCTCGACCGTCACCGGCCGGGTCGCCGAGGGCCGTACCGCCTTCGACGTACTGACCGCCTGCTTCCCGGCGGGCACGCTGTCCGGCGCGCCCAAGCCGCGCGCCATGCAGATCATCGAGGAGCTGGAGCCCTTCCGGCGCGGCCTGTACGGCGGCTGCGTCGGCTATCTGGACTTCGCCGGGGACTCCGACACCGCGATCGCGATCCGCACCGCGCTGCTGCGCGACGGCACCGCGTACGTCCAGGCGGGCGCGGGTGTCGTCGCCGACTCCGACCCGGTCGCGGAGGACATGGAGTGCCGCAACAAGGCGGCCGCGGTGCTGCGCGCGGTGGCGACTGCGAACCGGATCACGGCCGCGGGGCAGCCGGGCCTCGCGGGACCCCGCCGCGGTCGGCTCGAAGCGGACCGGGGATAGTGGAGGGGTGAACGCGACATCGGCTGCGCCCGAGCCCCAGGGACACCGAGGCCGGACGGCGTCCGGGGCTGCGACCGTGACCGGCGCCGCCACGGCGTCGGGTGAAGTGACCGCGCCGGGCCACTCCTCGCCCGGCGCCGGCGCTTCCGCGGTCGGGATCTCCGCGCCCGCTTCTGCCGCGCCCGCTTCTGCCGCGCCCGCTTCCGCGGTGCCTGCGGACGCTCCGGATGTGGCGCCCGACTCCGCCGTGCCCGCGGGTGGGGTGGTTGGCGTGCCCGTTTCCGCGGTGCCCGCGGATGGCGTGGCCGGGGCGCCCATTGCTGTCGTGCCCAAAACGGGCGAGGTGGACGCCGTGCCCGCTTCTGTCGTGCCCGCGGATGACGTGGCTGGTGTGCCCGTTCCTGTCGTGCCCGCGGACGACGTGGACGCCGTGCCCGCGGACACTCGGGACACCGCGCCCGCGGACGCTCCGGACGCCGTGCCCGACCCCGCCGCCGGCACCTGGCAGAGTGCCCGTCGCGCGCTGGCCGCCGCGCTGCCGGCCGGGGCGCTCGGTGCGGCGCTCGTCCTGGTGGCCGCGGGCAAGACGTGGACGCGGGGGACCGCGGCCGTCGGGGCGGGCCGGCTGCCGGTGCACGCGACCGGGACCGACACCACCGCGCTGCCCGGCGCGCTCGCCCTGGTCGGGCTGGCCGCACTCGTCGCCGTCTTCGCGGTACGGCGGGCCGGGCGGTACGCCGTCTCGACGCTGCTCACCCTCAGCGGGCTCGGCGTGGTGATCACCGCGCTGGCCCGCCACGGCGACCACGCCGCCCTCGACTCCGCCGCCGCGCGCGCCACCGGGCTCAGCCACGCCACCGCCGCGCGCTTCGGCACCACCTCCTGGCCGCTGGTCGCCGTGGCCGGGGGGCTGCTGCTGCTGATCGCGGGCCTGCTCGCGCTGCGCTACGGACCCGGGTGGCCGGCCATGTCCGGCCGGTACGACCGGCCCGGCGCCCGTACCTCCGTACGCGGCCGCGCCGCCGCCCCCGCGCCGGTCGATCCGGACCGGGCCGAGGACCTGTGGAAGGCGCTCGACCGCGGCGAGGACCCGACCCGCACCCCGCGCTGACCTCGCGGGCGCGCCCCGGCGCACGGCCCGCCGCACGGACGCGCAACAATGGGGAGGACGAAGTGGGCGACGAGACACGTCCCCGACCGAGACTCACAGGGAGCTTTCATGGCGGGCCATGACCACGGACACACCCTTGCCGCCTGGACCGGCGTGACCATCTCCTTCATCGGCTTCTGCGTCTCCGGTGCTTTCATCATCGCCGCGCAGCCGGTCGGTTTCTGGGCGGGCATCGCCCTGACCCTTCTCGGCGCCGTCGTCGGCGGCGGGATGAAGATGATGGGCCTGGGCCGGAAGGAGGAGCCGCCCGTGCTCGAGGCGGCGGAGCGGGCCGAACTGGAGCAGTCCCCGGTCCGCGTCAACGCCTGACTGCTTTTCGCCCCCCAGCGAGGCGCAGCGGCCGGCCCCGGCCCGCTGCGCCTTTGTACGTCCCGGGGCACAATCGACGGCGTGACCCTCTCCCGCGAGCCGGCGACCGTACGAGCCGCGGGCCTGCGCCGTGGCGCCGTACCGCTCGCCGTACTCGGCGCGGCCGCCGCGGCCTTCGCCTACGTGGCCGACGTCGACCCCAACGCCCCCGGGCACTATCCCGTCTGCCCGTTGCTGCACTACACCGGGGTGTACTGCCCCGGGTGCGGGGGGCTGCGCAGCGCGTACGCGGTGGCGCACGGGCATTTCGGGACGGCGGTCGGGTGCAACGCGGTGGCCGTCGCCGGGTACGGGCTCTTCGCGGTCCTGTGGGCGGTGTGGTTCGGCCGGGCGGTGCGCGGGCGGGCGTTCGCGCCGACGCTGCGGCCCTGGCAGGCGTGGGCGCTCGGCGCCCTGCTGGTCGCCTTCACCGTTGTCCGGAACCTGCCCTTCGGCGCGGCCCTGGCGCCGTGAGCCCGGCGGGCGGCCGAAGGGCCTTCGGCGGACGTTTG
This sequence comes from Streptomyces sp., assembly GCF_036524955.1. GTDB lineage: Bacteria > Actinomycetota > Actinomycetes > Streptomycetales > Streptomycetaceae > Actinacidiphila. Next base: position 24,330 of record NZ_DATDBG010000304.1, on the reverse strand, counting down.
TCCAGGTGGTGAGGGTGTGGCTCACCGGATGCGGGGAGTCCGCCCGGCGCCGGATACCATCGACAGTGCCGGTGATCCTCATCGCTGGCTTGATCATTTCGATACTGGGGTCGGCCGGAAGGGAAGTTCTCGCGTGAGTGTGCTCGACGAGATCATCGACGGAGTCCGGGCTGACCTCGCCGAGCGGCAGGCCCGTGTTTCCCTGGACGACCTCAAGGAACGGGCCACCCGGGCGCGGGACGCGACGGACGGCGTCGCGGCCCTGCGCGGCGACAGCGTCAAGGTCATCTGCGAGGTCAAGCGGTCCAGCCCGTCCAAGGGCGCGCTCGCCGCGATCGCCGACCCGGCGGGGCTCGCCGCCGACTACGAGGCGGGCGGCGCGGCGGCGATCAGCGTCCTCACCGAGCAGCGCAGGTTCGGCGGTTCGCTGGCCGACCTCGAAGCGGTCCGCGCCAAGGTCGACATCCCGGTGCTCCGCAAGGACTTCATCGTCACCTCCTACCAGTTGTGGGAGGCGCGTGCGTACGGCGCCGACATCGCGCTGCTGATCGTGGCCGCCCTCGACCAGGGCGCACTGGTCTCCCTGATCGAGCGGGCCGAGTCCATCGGGCTCACCGCGCTGGTCGAGGTGCACGACGAGGAAGAGGTCGCGCGGGCGGTCGACGCGGGGGCCCGCGTCATCGGTGTGAACGCGCGGAACCTCAAGACGCTCGAGGTGGACCGCTCGACGTTCACCCGCGTCGCCCCGGAGATCCCCGATCACATAGTCAAGATCGCGGAGTCCGGGGTCCGGGGGCCGCACGATCTGATCGCCTATGCGAACGACGGTGCGGACGCCGTACTCGTCGGCGAGTCGCTGGTCACGGGTCGCGACCCGCGCGCCGCGGTCGCCGATCTGGTGGCCGCGGGGGCGCACCCCGCACTGCGCTTCGGCCGCGACTGACTGCGTCACTGTACGGGGCGGTGTGCGGCTGCCCGTCCGGGCGGAACCCCTCGCCTGGCGGCCGCGGGGTACAGCCCGCCCGCCCGTAGAACACTTCCACGGCTTCCGGACCCCGGCGGGCTTCCGGACCCCGGCGGTCCCCGATGCGGGCTTCCCGCCGCCGACGGCGGCGACCGGTCACGAGGCGGCCCGCGGACGACATCGCGTCCGCACGGCTGGTGCGGGTGGGAGAATCCCCCGCGCAACCCCCGCGCCGCAGGCTCGGGCACCCCCACAGGCGGGACACGGGCGGCCGGTAGACTGCCAGGCGTGCCCCTGACGACGCGCCTCGCTCCCGGTTGCCGCCCGCGCGGTTGCCGCGCACCCGCCCGCCGGGTGCTGGGCAGGCGAGTGCGGTACGTCATCGGGTGCGAGCCGGGCCAGGTGAACGGAAGGCGATGGCGTCGCGGCTGACCCGCGACCGACCACCTCACCCCGACGCCCAGCCGTCGACGTCACGCGCCGCAGGGCTCCTGCCCGCGCGCCACGTCACGTCCGGCCGCGTCCCACACCTGCCAGGGAACCCCATGTCAGAAAAACCCGACTTCTTTCTCCCGGACCCGGAAGGCATCACCCCCAGCCCCGAAGGCTACTTCGGGGCCTTCGGCGGCAAGTTCATCCCGGAGGCGCTGGTCGCCGCCGTGGACGAGGTCGCCGCCGAGTACGAGAAGGCCAAGGCGGACCCCGCCTTCGCCGCCGAGCTGAACGAGCTCATGGCCAACTACACGGGCCGGCCCAGCGCCCTGACCGAGGTGTCGCGGTTCGCCGCGGAGGCGGGCGGCGCGCGGGTCTTCCTCAAGCGGGAAGACCTCAACCACACCGGCTCACACAAGATCAACAACGTGCTGGGGCAGGCCCTGCTGACCAGGCGGATGGGCAAGACCCGGGTCATCGCCGAGACCGGGGCCGGCCAGCACGGCGTCGCCACCGCCACCGCGTGCGCGCTCTTCGGCCTCGACTGCACCATTTACATGGGTGAGGTCGACACCCGGCGGCAGGCCCTGAACGTGGCCCGGATGCGCATGCTCGGCGCCGAGGTCGTCGCCGTGAGGTCCGGCAGCCGCACCCTGAAGGACGCCATCAACGAGGCGTTCCGCGACTGGGTCGCCAACGTGGACCGTACGCACTACCTCTTCGGTACGGTGGCCGGCCCGCACCCCTTCCCCGCGCTCGTCCGCGACTTCCACCGGGTGATCGGCGTCGAGGCCCGCCGGCAGCTCCTGGAGCGCACCGGGCGGCTGCCCGACGCCGCAGTGGCCTGCGTCGGCGGCGGCTCCAACGCGATGGGTCTGTTCCACGCGTTCCTGCCCGACACCGGCGTCCGGCTGGTCGGCTGCGAACCCGCCGGGCACGGCGTGGAGACCGGCGAGCACGCCGCGACCCTGACCGCGGGGGAGCCCGGCATCCTGCACGGCTCCCGCTCCTACGTCCTCCAGGACGACGAGGGCCAGATCACCGAGCCGTACTCCATCTCCGCCGGTCTCGACTACCCGGGCGTCGGCCCCGAGCACGCCTACCTGAAGGACAGCGGGCGCGCCGAGTACCGGGCCGTCACCGACGACGCGGCGATGCAGGCCCTGCGGCTGCTCTCCCGTACCGAGGGCATCATCCCCGCCATCGAGAGCGCCCACGCCCTGGCCGGGGCGCTGGAGCTCGGCCGCGAACTGGGCCCCGACGCCGTGCTGCTGGTCAACCTCTCCGGCCGTGGCGACAAGGACATGGACACCGCGGCCCGCTACTTCGGGCTGTACGACGAGGGGGCGGCGAAGTGACCGGGGCGATGGAGCAGCGCAGCCGGGATGCAGCGGAGGTCGGGGGTGCGGGGCGAGGGACGAGTGGGGTGCGCCCGGCCGTAGTGGAGTCGAGGCGGAGCGTGACCGGAAACACAGCGTTGCTGGAACAGGCCATCGCGGGCGCCAAGGCGGAGAACCGCGCGGCGCTCGTCGCCTACCTCCCGGCCGGGTTCCCGACCGTGGAGGCCGGGATCGAGGCTGTGAAGGCCGTCTTCGAGGGCGGCGCGGACATCGTCGAGGTCGGGCTGCCGCACAGCGACCCGGTTCTGGACGGCCCGGTCATCCAGACCGCCGACGACATCGCGCTGCGCGGCGGTGTACGGATCGCCGACGTGCTGCGTACGGTCCGCGAGGCGCACGACGCCACCGGGAAGCCGGTACTGGTGATGACGTACTGGAACCCGGTCGACCGGTACGGCACCGAGCGGTTCGCCGCCGAGCTGGCCGAGGCGGGCGGCGCGGGCTGCATCCTGCCCGACCTGCCGGTCGAGGAGTCCGAGAAGTGGCGGAAGGCGGCCGAGCAGCACGGGCTGGCCACCGTGTTCGTGGTCGCGCCGTCCAGCCGGGACGAACGGCTCGCCAAGATCACCGCGGCCGGTTCCGGCTTCGTCTACGCGGCCTCGCTGATGGGCGTCACCGGCACCCGCGCCAGTGTCGGCGCGCAGGCGGCCGACCTGGTCCGCCGTACCCGCGCCACCACCGACCTGCCGGTCTGCGTGGGCCTGGGCGTCTCCGACGCCGCCCAGGCCGCGGAGGTGGCCGCCTTCGCCGACGGTGTGATCGTCGGCTCGGCCTTTGTCAAGCGGCTGCTCGACCACGCCGACGACCTGTCCGCGGGCCTGGCCGCCGTACGGGAGCTGGCCGCCGAACTGGCGGAAGGCGTGCGTACCCGCCGCTGACCGCGCCGCGGGGCGACCGCACCGGCCGCCCGACACGCCGCCGGTTCACTCCCAGGGTGGATTCTGGTCACCCCGGAGGGCGAAAAACGGTGTGGGGAGGCGCGACGCGCCTTCCCACACCGTTGTGCACGGGCGTGAGCCAGAAGAACCGTGAAGGAAAGCGCAGCGCCCGCGAGGCGCTGCGGGAACAGCGCGCCAAGGACCAGGCCCGGGCCAAACGGAAGCGGGCCCTCGTGGTGGCCGCCGGGGTGGTCGCCGTGCTGGCGGCCGCCGCCGGCATCGGGGTGGCCGTCGCCGACCGCGACAGCGGCGGCAGCGACTCGTCGTCCGGATCGACGGTCGCGCCCAAGGGGGCGACCGGCAAGGACAACCTCGTGATCCCGGTCGGCGCCGCCGGCGCGCCCTCCACCCTGACGATCTACGAGGACTTCCGCTGCCCGGCCTGCGAGGCCTTCGAGAAGGCGTTCACGCCGGCCATCCAGAGCCTGGAGGGAACCGGGCAGCTCCGCACCGAGTACCACCTGGTGACGCTCATCGACGGCAACCTCGGCGGCTCCGGCTCGCTGAACGCCGCCAACGCCGCCGCGTGCGCACAGGACCAGGGCAAGTACCGCGCCTACCACGACGTCCTCTATGCCAACCAGCCCGACGAGCGGGACGACGCGTTCGGCGACAAGAACACCCTGCTGCGGCTGGCCGACAAGGTCAGCGGTCTCAGGACACCCGCGTTCACCGCGTGCGTGACGGACGGCACCCACAACGGCTGGGTCGCCAAGTCCAACGACGCCTTCGGCGCGTCCGGGTACAACTCCACGCCGACCGTCCTGCTGAACGGCAAGGCGGTCTACGGCAGCGCCACCGCCCCGCTCACCCCGGACGCGTTCAAGCGGATGGTCGCCGAGGCGAACAAGGGAAAGCCGGCCGGAAAGGTCACCCCCGCACCGCCCTCCTGAGCCGCACTCCAGCCCGGCGGGCCCCTCGCGGGACGCGCACGTTATCCATACGTAGCCGGGCGGGTTGCCCCACCACCCGCCCGGCACGGTAGCGTCGGTCATTGCCATGGACCTCGCATTCATTCCCAGCCCGTCGCACGGGGTGGTCCACCTCGGACCGATCCCCCTGCGCGGCTACGCGTTCTGCATCATCGTCGGTGTCTTCGTGGCCGTCTGGCTCGGCAACAAGCGGTGGATCGCCCGCGGCGGCTCGGCGGGCACGGTCGCGGACATCGCCGTGTGGGCGGTGCCGTTCGGCCTGATCGGTGGCCGCCTCTACCACGTGATCACCGATTACCAGCTGTACTTCACCGACGGCAAGGACTGGGTCGACGCCCTCAAGATCTGGCAGGGCGGGCTCGGGATCTGGGGTGCGATCGCCTTCGGCGCGCTCGGCGCGTGGATCGGCTGCCGCCGCCGCGGCATCGCGCTCCCGGCATACGCGGACGCCATCGCGCCCGGAATCGCCCTCGCGCAGGCGATCGGCCGCTGGGGCAACTGGTTCAACCAGGAGCTGTACGGCAAGCCGACGGATCTGCCGTGGGCGCTGAAGATCAGCGAGGGCGGCGACCGGGTCGCGGGCACGTACCACCCGACCTTCCTGTACGAGTCCCTGTGGTGCGTCGGTGTCGCCCTGCTGGTCATCTGGGCGGACCGCCGCTTCAGGCTCGGCCACGGGCGGGCGTTCGCGCTGTACGTCGCCGCGTACTGCGTCGGCCGCGCGTGGATCGAGTACCTGCGGGTGGACGACGCACACCACATCCTGGGCCTGCGTCTCAACGACTGGACGGCGGCCATCGTCTTCGCGGCGGCGGCCCTCTACTTCGTCCTGTCCGCCCGGCTCCGCCCGGGCCGCGAGGAGACCGTGGAACCGGCCCTCGCGGCCGGCTCGTCGCGGTCCGAGGACGCGGCGGAGTCCGAGGAGGTGGAGCCCGAGGACGCGGACCCCGTCGACGAGGTCACCGCCAGAGCCACCGACGCGGGCACCACCGCCGAGGACACCGACACGGCCACCGCCGAGGACACCGACGCGGCCACCGCCGAGGACACGCACGCGGCCACCGCCGAGGACACGCACGCGGTCACGGTCTCCGCCTCGGAGGATTCCGCCGACGAGGCGGCCGACGCCCCGCCCGGCGCGAAGGCCCGCAACTCCCGCGCCTGACCCCGCAGGAAGCCCCCGTCATCCGCGTTCTCCCAGGTCAGGGCAGCCTTTCCTTGCTGGCGGCCGGGCGTTTTCCCCCGTACCGTCATGGCGAACGCGCTGTGGAGCGGGTGGCACCGGCCGCCCGGGGGAGGGGTGAGGGCTATGACTGCGGCTGTCGAGGAGCAGGCGGCACCGTCGCCGTACCACGTCCCCCACCACTCGCACCGCGACGTCAGCGGCGGCTGGCTGCGGCCGGCCGTGTTCGGGGCCATGGACGGCCTCGTGTCCAACCTCGCCCTGATGACCGGTGTGGCCGGCAGCGATGTGACGTCCCACACCCTCGTGGTGACGGGGCTGGCCGGCCTCGCGGCGGGTGCCTTCTCGATGGCGGCCGGCGAGTACACCTCGGTCGCCTCCCAGCGTGAGCTGGTCGAGGCCGAGCTGGCCGTCGAGCGGATCGAGCTGGTCCGCAATCCCGAGGGCGAGCTGCGCGAACTGGCCGAGCTGTACGTGGCGCGCGGTGTGGAGCCCGAGCTCGCCCACGAGGTGGCCAGGCAACTGTCCGCCGATCCCGAGCAGGCGCTGGAGATACACGCCCGCGAGGAACTGGGTGTGGACCCGTCCGACCTGCCGTCGCCGGCGGTGGCCGCGGCCTCCTCGTTCGTCTCCTTCGCGCTGGGCGCGCTGCTGCCCGTACTGCCCTGTCTGCTGGGCGCCACGGTGTTGTGGCCCGCGGTGCTCTGCGCGCTGCTCGGCCTGTTCGGCTGCGGCGCGGCTGTGGCAAGGGTCACAGCGCGCTCCTGGTGGTACAGCGGGCTGCGGCAGCTCATCCTGGGCGCGGCGGCCGGTGGGGTTACCTTCGTACTGGGCGCGCTCATCGGTACCGCCGTCGCCTGAGCCGGAGACCCCGGCCGCCGACCCCGGCCTCAGTGGGCCGGGCACAGCCCGAAGCCCCGTATTTCCTTCTCGTTTCAGCACCCGTCAATCGGGGCATCACACGTGGGCGCACCGGCAGAGCCGCCTGTTTGCGCACCGACAGTTCGCCGAAGTCATCCGCACCCCAGTGGATCGATGCTGGCCTGAACTGTTCGCTCCACACCCCAAAACGTCCACATGATGGAAGCGAATATCCACTTCTCGAACACCCAGCCATCATGTAACCTGCACGAAACCGCAGAGGGCCAGCGTCGTCCCTGTTGCGCATGCCTATGACAGGCCATGCATTACAAGCCAATGACGACGACGGGAGAGCCATGCGTTCGCGTTCCGCGTTCATGGACGGGCGCCCCGCCCCGCAGGGGATGTACGACCCCCGCAACGAGCACGACGCGTGCGGCGTCGGCTTCGTGGCCACCCTCACCGGCGAGGCGAGCCATGCTCTCGTGGAGCAGGCGCTGACCGTCCTGCGCAATCTGGAGCACCGCGGTGCCACGGGCGCCGAGCCCGACTCGGGTGACGGCGCGGGCATCCTGCTCCAGATCCCGGACGCCTTCCTGCGCGAGACCGCCGGCTTCGAGCTGCCCGCCGCCGGGCGGTACGCGGCCGGCCTGGCCTTCCTGCCCGTCGAGCACGAGGACCGCGCCAAGGCCGTCGACGCCATCGAGCGGATCGCCGGCGAGGAGGGCCTGACCGTCCTCGGCTGGCGCGAGGTCCCGGTCGCCCCGGACCTGCTGGGCGCCACCTCGCGGTCCACCATGCCGTACTTCTCGCAGCTCTTCGTGGCGGACGCCACCGGGCAGCGCTCCGGCATCGGCCTGGACCGGCCCGCCTTCGTGCTGCGCAAGCGCGCCGAGCGCGAGGCCGACGTCTACTTCCCGTCGCTGTCCGCGCGGACGATCGTCTACAAGGGCATGCTGACCACCGGCCAGTTGGAGCCGTTCTTCCCGGACCTGTCCGACGAGCGGTTCGCCACCGCCATCGCACTGATCCACTCCCGCTTCTCCACCAACACCTTCCCGAGCTGGCCGCTCGCCCACCCGTACCGGTTCGTCGCGCACAACGGCGAGATCAACACCGTCAAGGGCAACCGCAACTGGATGCGGGCCCGCGAGTCGCAGCTCGCCAGCGACCTGTTCGGCTCCGCCGGCAGCGAACACGGCAGCGGGGATCTCGAGCGGATCTTCCCCATCTGTACGCCCGACGCGTCCGACACCGCCTCCTTCGACGAGGTGCTGGAGCTGCTGCACCTCGGCGGCCGGTCGCTGCCGCACAGCGTGCTGATGATGATCCCCGAGGCGTGGGAGAACCACGAGTCGATGGACCCGGCCCGCCGTGCCTTCTACCGGTACCACTCCACGCTGATGGAGCCCTGGGACGGCCCGGCCTGCGTCACCTTCACCGACGGTTCCGTGGTCGGCGCGGTGCTGGACCGCAACGGCCTGCGCCCCGGCCGCTACTGGGTCACCGACGACGGCCTGGTCGTCCTCGCGTCGGAGTCCGGTGTCCTGGACATCGCCCCGGAGCGGGTGGTCCGCAAGGGCCGCCTCCAGCCCGGCCGGATGTTCCTGGTCGACACCGTCTCGCACCGCATCGTCGAGGACGACGAGATCAAGAGCGAGATCGCGGCCGAGAACCCGTACGCGGACTGGCTGGACGCCGGCCTGATCAACCTCGCCGACCTGCCCGAGCGCGAGCACATCGTGCACACCCACGCCTCGGTCACCCGCCGCCAGCAGACCTTCGGGTACACCGAGGAGGAGCTGCGGGTCCTGCTCGCCCCGATGGCCAGGGCCGGCGCCGAGCCGATCGGCTCGATGGGCACCGACGCGCCGATCGCCGCGCTGTCCGAGCGGCCCCGGCTGCTCTTCGACTACTTCACCCAGCTCTTCGCGCAGGTCACCAACCCGCCGCTGGACGCCATCCGCGAGGAACTGATCACCTCGCTGATCTCCACCATCGGCCCGTCCGGCAACCTGCTGGAACCCAGCCCCGCGTCCTGCCGCAGCATCACCCTGCCGTTCCCGGTGATCGACAACGACGAGCTGGCCAAGCTCATCCACGTCAACGCCGACGGCGACCTGCCCGGCCTGAAGTCCGCCACCCTGTCCGGCCTGTACCGGGTCACCGGCGGCGGCACCGCGCTCGCCGCCCGGCTCGCCGAGATCTGTTCCGAGGCCGACGCCGCGATAGCCGACGGCGCCCGGATCATCGTCCTGTCCGACCGGCACTCCGACGCCGAGCACGCGCCGATCCCGTCGCTGCTGCTCACCTCCGCCGTGCACCACCACCTGATCCGCACCAAGCAGCGCACCCAGGTCGGCCTGCTCGTCGAGGCCGGCGACGTCCGCGAGGTGCACCACGTGGCGCTGCTCATCGGGTACGGGGCCGCGGCCGTCAACCCGTACCTGGCCATGGAGTCGGTGGAGGACCTGGTCCGCGCGGGCACCTTCCTGGAGGGCGTGGCGCCCGAGACCGCGATGCGCAACCTGATCAAGGCGCTCGGCAAGGGCGTGCTCAAGGTGATGTCCAAGATGGGCATCTCCACCGTGGCCTCCTACCGCGGCGCGCAGGTCTTCGAGGCCATCGGCCTGGACACCGAATTCGTGGACACCTACTTCCACGGCACCGACACCAAGATCGGCGGCGTCGGCCTCGACGTCATCGCCCAGGAGGTCGCCCAGCGGCACGCCAAGGCCTACCCGGCCTCCGGCATCGCCGCCGCGCACCGCCGCCTGGAGATCGGCGGCGAGTACCAGTGGCGCCGCGAGGGCGAACCGCACCTGTTCGACCCGGACACGGTCTTCCGCCTCCAGCACGCCACCCGCACCCGGCGCTACGACATCTTCAAGCAGTACACCCAGCGGGTGAACGAGCAGTCCGAGCGGCTGATGACGCTCCGTGGCCTGTTCGGGCTGAAGAACGACCGCCCCTCGGTGCCGGTCGAGGAGGTCGAGCCGGTCAGCGAGATCGTCAAGCGGTTCTCCACCGGCGCCATGTCGTACGGCTCGATCTCCCGCGAGGCGCACGAGACGCTGGCCATCGCCATGAACCAGCTCGGCGCCAAGTCCAACACCGGCGAGGGCGGCGAGGACACCGAGCGGCTGTACGACCCGGCGCGGCGCAGCGCGATCAAGCAGGTCGCCTCCGGCCGGTTCGGCGTCACCTCGGAGTACCTGGTCAACGCCGACGACATCCAGATCAAGATGGCCCAGGGCGCCAAGCCCGGCGAGGGCGGCCAGCTCCCCGGCCACAAGGTCTACCCGTGGGTCGCCGGCACCCGGCACTCCACGCCCGGCGTCGGCCTGATCTCCCCTCCGCCGCACCACGACATCTACTCCATCGAGGACCTCGCCCAGCTCATCCACGACCTGAAGAACGCCAACCCCCGGGCGCGCGTCCACGTCAAGCTGGTCTCCGAGGTCGGCGTCGGCACGGTCGCCGCCGGTGTGTCCAAGGCACACGCGGACGTCGTGCTGATCTCCGGACACGACGGCGGTACGGGTGCCTCGCCGCTGACCTCGCTGAAGCACGCGGGCGGCCCCTGGGAGCTCGGCCTCGCCGAGACCCAGCAGACGCTGCTGCTCAACGGGTTGCGGGACCGGATCGTCGTGCAGACCGACGGCCAGCTCAAGACCGGCCGTGACGTGGTGATCGCCGCGCTGCTCGGCGCCGAGGAGTTCGGCTTCGCGACCGCGCCGCTGGTGGTCTCCGGCTGCGTCATGATGCGCGTCTGCCACCTGGACACCTGCCCGGTGGGCGTCGCCACCCAGAACCCGGTGCTGCGCGACCGCTTCACCGGCAAGCCCGAGTTCGTGGTGAACTTCTTCGAGTTCATCGCGGAGGAGGTCCGGGAGATCCTGGCCGAGCTGGGCTTCCGTTCCGTCGAGGAGGCCGTCGGCCACGCCGAGCTGATCGACGCCGGCCGCGCGGTGGACCACTGGAAGGCGCAGGGCCTGGACCTGGCCCCGCTGCTGTACGTGCCCGAGCTGCCCGAGGGCGCGGCGCTGCACCGCACCACCGGGCAGGACCACGGCCTGGACAAGGCCCTCGACAACGAGCTGATCCGGCTCGCCGCCGAAGCCCTGGAATCCGGCGCCCCGGTCCGCGCCCAGGTGCCGATCCGCAACGTCAACCGCACCGTCGGCACCATGCTCGGCCACGAGGTGACCAAGAAGTACGGCGGCGCAGGCCTGCCCGACGACACCATCGACATCACCCTCACCGGCTCCGCGGGCCAGTCCTTCGGCGCGTTCCTGCCCAAGGGCGTCACCCTGCGGCTGGAGGGCGACGCCAACGACTACGTCGGCAAGGGTCTGTCCGGCGGCCGGGTCATCGTCCGGCCCGACCGCGCCGCCGACCACCTCGCCGAGTTCTCCACCATCGCGGGCAACACCATCGCCTACGGCGCCACCGGCGGCGAGCTGTTCCTGCGCGGGCGCAGCGGCGAGCGGTTCTGCGTCCGCAACTCCGGTGCCACCGTGGTCTCCGAGGGCGTCGGCGACCACGGCTGCGAGTACATGACCGGGGGCCGGGCCGTCGTGCTCGGCGCCACCGGCCGGAACTTCGCGGCCGGCATGTCCGGCGGCATCGCGTACGTGCTGGACCTCGTCCCGGCCCACGTGAACACCGGCATGGTCGAGGTCGAGCCGCTGAACGCGGACGACATCACGTGGCTGCACGACGTGGTGCGCCGCCACTTCGAGGAGACCGGCTCCACCGTCGCCGAGCGGCTGCTCGGCGACTGGGGCAACGCCCTCACCCGCTTCGGCAAGGTCATGCCGAGGGACTACAAGGCAGTGCTCGCCGCCAAGAACGCCGCCGAGCAGGCCGGACTCTCCGAGTCCGAGACCACCGCGAAGATGATGGAGGCGGCAAATGGCTGACCCCAAGGGCTTCCTCACCACCCCGCGGGTCGCGGCGCCGTCCCGCCCGGTCGAGGAGCGCAAGCAGGACTGGAACGAGGTCTACGTCCCCGGCGGCCTGCTCCCGGTCATCACCAAGCAGGCCGGCCGCTGTATGGACTGCGGCATCCCGTTCTGCCACAACGGCTGTCCGCTGGGGAACCTGATCCCCGAGTGGAACGACTACGCCTACCGCGAGGACTGGAAGGCCGCCAGCGAGCGGCTGCACGCCACCAACAACTTCCCGGAGTTCACCGGGCGGCTGTGCCCGGCGCCGTGCGAGTCCGCGTGCGTGCTGGGCATCAACCAGCCGGCCGTCACCATCAAGAACGTCGAAGTCACCATCATCGACAAGGCCTGGGACGCGGGCGACGTCACCCCGCAGCCCCCGGAGCGGCTGTCCGGCAAGACCGTCGCCGTGATCGGCTCCGGCCCGGCGGGCCTGGCCGCCGCCCAGCAGCTCACCCGGGCCGGCCACACCGTCGCGGTCTACGAGCGCGCCGACCGGATCGGCGGACTGCTGCGGTACGGCATCCCCGAGTTCAAGATGGAGAAGCGGCACATCAACCGCCGCATCGAGCAGATGCGCGCGGAGGGCACCAAGTTCCGTACCGGCGTGCAGATCGGCTCCGACATCGACGCCGCCAAGCTCGCCCGGCGGTACGACGCGGTGGTCATCGCGGCCGGCGCCACCCAGTGGCGGGACCTGCCGGTCGAGGGCCGCGAGCTCACCGGGGTCTACCAGGCCATGGAGTACCTGCCGCTCGCCAACAAGGTGCAGGAGGGCGACTTCGTGGCGCCGCCGATCACCGCCGAGGGCAAGCACGTCGTGGTCATCGGCGGCGGCGACACCGGCGCGGACTGCGTCGGCACCGCGCACCGGCAGGGCGCGCTGTCCGTCACCCAGCTGGAGATCATGCCGCGGCCGTCCGACGACCGCCCGGCCGGCCAGCCCTGGCCGACCATGCCGGCCCTCTACAAGGTGACCTCCGCGCACGAGGAGGGCGGCGAGCGGGTCTACGCCGTCAACACGGTGAGGTTCACCGGCGACGAGAACGGCAACGTCCGCGAACTTCACCTGGTCGAGGTGGTCTTCGAGAACGGGAGGTTCGTCCCCCAGGAGGGCACCGAGCGGGTCATCCCGGCCGACCTGGTCACCCTGGCGATGGGCTTCACCGGCACCGACCAGTCCAACGGCATGATCGAGCAGCTCGGCCTGGAACTCGACGCGCGCGGCAACATCGCGCGGGACGGCTCCTACGCGACCAACGTCGACGGCGTCTTCGTGGCCGGCGACGCAGGCCGCGGCCAGTCGCTCATCGTCTGGGCCATCGCCGAGGGCCGCTCGGCGGCGAAGGCGGTCGACTCCTACCTCACCGGCCTGCCCTCCGCCCTGCACGCCCCGATCCGCCCGACCGACCGCCCCCTGGCGGTCTGACCCGGGCCCACCTGCCCCGCACAACGGCGTGCGGTACGAGCGCTGCGCCCGCCTCTCCCCGACCATGAAGAGGCGGGCGCCGCGGCGTACTCGGAGCACTCCGTCAGGGCGCGTCCCCGCAGGGGCGCGGGGCACCGCGCGACCAGCCACGACGGCGCCCCCGGGCGGAGACACGGCGTGCGGCAACGGCGGTTGGCCGGCCCCGGGCCGGTGCGGGCCGAGCACGCGGCCCCCTGCCCCGCCGCCCCGCACCGCGGCCCCCTGCCCCGCCGCCCGGCACCGCACCGTGAGCGGCAGATCACATACCGCAGGGACCGGGTATGCGGCAGCATGAGGCGCATGCCCGCTCTCACCCGCGCCGAGGCCGAGACCCGCGCCCGCGACCTGACCGTCCAGACCTACGCGATCGCCCTCGACTTCACCCGGGGCGAGGAGATCTTCGGTTCGTCAGCGGTGATCCGGTTCTCCGCGCTGCGCGACTGCGACACCTTCGCCGAGATCAAGCCCGCCGCCCTGCACCGCGTCCTGCTCGACGGCACGGAGGTGGACCCCGCCCTGCTCGACGACAACCGGCTGCCGCTGACCGGCCTCGCCGCCGGCGAGCACGAGCTGCGGGTCGAGGCCGACATGCGGTACTCGCGCACCGGGGAGGGCATGCACCGCTTCACCGACCCGGCCGACGGCGAGAGCTACGTCTACACGCAGCTCTTCATGGAAGACGTGCAGCGCGTCACCGCAGCCTTCGACCAGCCCGACCTGAAGGCCGTCTTCGAGCTGACGGTGACCGCGCCCGAGGAGTGGACGGTGCTCGGCAACGCGGTGGCCACCCGTACCGCGCCGGGCCGCTGGCGGACCGCCGCGACCCCGCCGATCTCCACGTATCTGCTGGCCGTGGCCGGCGGGCCGTACCACTCGGTGCGCACCGAGCACGCCGGGCTTCCGTTCGGCCTGCACGTACGCCGCTCGCTGGGGCCGTACCTGGACCGGGACGCCGCCGAGCTGTTCGACATCACCCGGCGCTGCTTCGACCGCTACCACGAGCTGTTCGAGGAGCCGTACCCCTTCGACTCCTACGACCAGGCGTTCGTGCCCGAGTTCAACAGCGGGGCGATGGAGAACCCGGGCCTGGTCACCTTCCGCGACGAGTACGTCTACCGGTCGGCGGTCACCCCCACCGAGACGCAGTTCCGCGCGATGGTCATCGCGCACGAGATGGCGCACATGTGGTTCGGCGACCTGGTCACGCTGCGCTGGTGGGACGACATCTGGCTGAACGAGTCGTTCGCGGAGTACATGGGCTTCCAGGTGCTCGCCGAGGCGACCGAGTTCACCGGCACCTGGACCGACTTCGCGGTCGCCCGCAAGGCGTGGGGCACCGACGCCGACCAGCGCCCCTCCACCCACCCGGTCGCGCCCGACCCCGACTCGGTGCCCGACACCGCCTCCGCCCTCAACAACTTCGACGGCATCTCCTACGCCAAGGACGCCTCCGCACTGCGCCAACTGGTCGTCTGGCTCGGCCAGAAGGACTTCCTGGCCGGCATCAACGAGCACTTCGCCCGGCACCGGTTCGGCAACGCCACCCTCGCCGACTTCATCGACTCGCTGGCCGGCGCCACCGACCGCGACGTGCCGGGCTGGGCCGAGGCGTGGCTGCGCACCAGCGGCCCCGACACCCTCACCCCGGCCGCCGCCCCCGCGCCCGGCGGCTGGCGCCTCGAGGTCAGCCACAGCGGCAGCCGCCCGCACCGGATCGCCGTCGGACTGTACGACCGCGCGGTCGCCGAACCCGACCGGCTCGTGCTGCGCGACCGGATCAGCCTCGACATCCCGGCGACGGCGGCGGTCGAGAAACGCGAACTGCCCGGCCCGCGGCCCGACGTCATCCTGCTCAACGACGGTGACCAGACCTTCACCAAGATCCGCTTCGACGAGCTGTCCTGGGAGATGCTGACCGAGACCCTGGGCAGCCTGCCCGACCCGCTCAGCCGCGCGGTCGCCTGGAACGCCGCCCGCGACCTGGTACGGGACGGGAAGATCGCGCCCCGCGACCACCTGGCGCTGGTACGGCAACACCTGCCCGGCGAGACCGACCCGGCGATCCTCCAGGCCGTCCTCACCTTCTCCCGCACCCTGGTCGCCGACTGCTTCCTCGCCCCCGCGCTGCGCGCCGACGCGCTCGGCGCACTGGCCGCCGTGAGCCGGGCGGTGCTGGCCGAAGGCAACGAGGAGACCCGGCTCACCGCCACCCGTACCCTCATCGACTCGGCGATCAGCGCGGGCGACGCGGCCGTGCTGCGTCAGTGGTACACCGAGGGCGCGATCCCCGGCGCCCCCGACCTGGACCCCGAACTGCGCTGGCGGATCCTGCTGCGCCTGGCCGTACTCGGCGCGGTCACCGCCGCCGACATCGACGCGGAACTCGCCCGCGACCCCAGCGCCAAGGGCCGCGAGGGTGCGGCCCGCTGCCGCGCGGCCCTCCCCGACCCGGCCGCCAAGGCCGCCGCCTGGGCGTCCCTCTTCCACGACGACTCCCTGTCCAACTACCTCTTCACCGCGACCGCCCAGGGCTTCTGGCACCCCGAACAGCACGACCTCCTGCGGGACTACGTCCCCCGGTTCTTCCCCGACGCCGTCGCGCTCGCCGCCCGGCGCGGACCCGCCATCTCCGAGGCCGCCGGCCGCTACGCCTTCCCCGCGACGTTCGCCGACGCCGACACGCTCGCCCTGGGCCGCTCCACCCTCGCCACCTCCGACCCCATCCCGGCCCTCCACCGCGTCCTCACCGACCGCCTCGACGACCTCGCCCGCGCGATCCGCGTCCGCGGGGTGTACGGGAGCTGAGCCGCCGTCGGTCCGCGCGCCTCCCGGCCCCGGGCCCGACGCCCCCGCGTAGCCATTCGCGGCAGGCGTCGTTGTAAAGGGCGAGTCGGTCGGGAGGAGCGGGGATGTCGGGGCCGGGGCTTGCGGGCGGACACGAAGGGCCGCAGGAGATGCGGCCGCTGGTGGAGACGGTGTTCGCCGCGCTCGGGGAGGGCGCGCGGGCGCGGGGCGGGGCGGTGCCCGTCGGCGGGCCGGAAGCCGTCGCGGGGCGGGTGGGGGAGGCCGTACGGGAGGCGCTGCCCAGGGGCGGGACAGGCGACCACGAGGCGCTGTTCACGGTGGTGCGCGCGCTCGCGGAGGGCGCGGCCGACCCCGCGGAACCATACTGCGTGGCGCACCTGCACGCCCCGCCGCTCGCCCTGGCCGCGGCGGCCGACCTGGCCGCCTCCGTGCTCAACCCGTCGCTGGACTCCTGGGACCAGGCCCCCGCGGCAAGCGAGCTGGAGGCCCGGGTGACCGCCGCGCTGGCGGCGCTCGTCTTCCCCGACCTGCCGATGCCCGACGCGCTGGTGACCACCGGCGGTACCGAGTCCAACCAGCTCGCGCTGCTGCTGGCCCGCGAGCGCGCGGCCGGCGGGCCCCGCGTACAGGTGGTGTGCGGGGCCAACGCGCACCACAGCGTGGAGCGGGCCGCGTGGCTGCTCGGCATGCCACGCCCGGTCGTGCTGGACACCCCCGCCGGAGTGCTGGATCCAGCCGTCCTGGACACCGCGCTCCACGGGCTGCCGGCCCGCACCCTGGTGGTCGCCACCGCCGGCACCACCGAGACCGGTTCGATCGACCCGCTGCCCGAGATCGGCACGACCGCCGCCCGCCACCGCGCCGAACTCCATGTGGACGCGGCCTACGGCGGCCCACTGCTGTTCAGCCCGCGCGAGGCCGTCAAGCTCGACGGCTTGCAGTCCGCCGTCTCCGTCACCCTGGACCTGCACAAACTCGGTTGGCAGCCGGCCGCGGCCGGTCTGCTCGCGGTCCCCGACGGAGCCGCCCTGCGCCCGCTCGGCCACCAGGCCGACTACCTGAACGCCATCGACGACACCGAAGCGGGCCTGCCCGACCTGCTCGGCCGCTCCCTGCGCACGACCCGCCGCCCCGATGTCCTCAAGATCGCCGTCACCCTGCGTGCGCTCGGCCGCGACGGCGTCGGCGCCCTCGTCGAGGCGGTCTGCGACCGCGCGCACGACCTCGCCGCGCGGATCGACCGCCACCCCGGCCTCCACCTCCACGCGCCCCCCACCATCAGCACGGTCCTGTTCCGCCCGGCGGACGCGAGCGACGAGCACGTCGCCGAACTGCGCCGCCGCCTGCTGTACGAGGGCCGCGCCGTCCTCGGCCGGGCCCGGGCCGGCGGCCGGCTGTGGCTCAAGGCCACCCTGCTCAACCCGCACACCCGCCCGGAAGACCTCGACGCGCTCCTGCAGCTCACGACGGAAGGCACCGCCGCCCGATGAACACCCCGACGCCCCCCGTCCCGAGCCCCGCCGGCACACCGTCGGACCCCCGCCCCACCGCGATCGCGCCCACCGGGACCGCCCCCGCCGTGGTGGCCCCCGCGCCCGCCCCGGCCTTCCCTGCCCCGGCGGCCCCCGACGAACCCCTCGACCTGCTCGGCATCGGCATCGGGCCGTTCAACCTCTCCCTCGCCGCGCTCGCCGACAGCGTCCCGGGCCTGACCGCGGCCTTCTACGAGCAGCGGCCGGAGTTCCGCTGGCACCCCGGGCTGCTGATCGACGGCGCCACCCTCCAAGTGCCGTTCCTGGCCGACCTGGTGACCCTCGCCGACCCGGCGAGCCGCTGGTCGTTCCTGAACTTCCTGAAAACCCGGGAGCGACTGTTCCCGTTCTACTTCGCCGAGCGCTTCCACGTGGACCGCGCCGAGTACGACGCGTACTGCCGCTGGGTGGCCGACGCCCTGCCGTCCACGCACTTCGGCCAGCAGGTCGACGCCGTGCGCTGGAACCCGGCCCGCGAACTCTTCGAGGTCGACCACACGCACCTCGACGCCCACGGCGAGGCCGAGGCGCTGGGCCGTACGTACGCGAGGAACGTGGTGGTCGGCATCGGCACCGCACCCCACGTACCGGAGCCGCTGCGCCCGCTGGCGGAGACGCCCACCGTGCCCGTCGTGCACTCCGCCCACTACCTCGACCACCGCGAACGGCTCCTCGGTGCCGACCACATCACCGTGATCGGCTCGGGCCAGTCCGGCGCGGAGGTCTTCCTCGACCTGCTGCGGGCCCGCCCCGCCGGGCGCGAGCGGCTGACCTGGCTGGCCCGCACACCCGCCTTCGCGCCCATGGAGTACAGCAGACTCGGGCTCGAGCACTTCACCCCGGACTACACCCGCTACTTCCACGGCCTGACCGAGCCGGTACGGGACCGGCTGGTGCCGCGGCAGTGGCAGTTGCACAAGGGCATCGACACCGGGACGATCACCGCGATCCACGACGAGCTGTACCGCCGCACCCTGGACGGCGGCTGGCCGGACGCGGTCCTCACCCCGGGCGTCACCGTCCGCACCGCGGGCCGCCTGGGCACCCACGGCGTCGAACTCCACCTCGAACACGCCGACCAGGACACCCGTACCCGCCTGGTGACCAGCGCCGTGGTGCTCGCCACCGGCTACCGCGAACGCCCGCTGGACCGGCTGCTCGGCTCGCTGCGGCCGCACATCGGACGGGACGCGGCGGGCCGGCCGAAGATCGACGCCCGGCACCGAATCGAAACGGACCGCTCGGTGACCGGCCGTGTCTACGTACAGAACGCCGAACGGCACAGCCACGGCGTGGGCGCCCCCGACCTGGGCCTGGCCGCCTGGCGCTCCGCGGTCATCCTGAACGACCTCACCGGGTTCCTGACCGGCGAGGAGCACTACCCCCTGCCGGCCAGGACCGCGTTCACCACCTTCGGTCTCGACGGCGCCGCCGCGAGCGACGTCCCTAGGAGAACAGCGGCACTCCGGCGCGGGTGAGCCGCCACCGGTCGCCGCCGAACGCCGCCGGGTCGATCGTCCCGTTGGTCTTCACCCACGCGATGATCGTGTTGCGGATCTCGTCGGAGCTGGACCACACCGACTTCGCAGCCGGCACGTGCGGGTAGTTGCTGCCGCCGCTGGAGCGGTAGTTGTTGACCGCCAGCACGAACTGCGCGGCCGGGTCGATCGGCGCCCCGCCGACAGTGAGGTTCACGATCCGCGAACCGACCGGCTGCGCGATGTCGATGTCGTACGACACCCCGCTGAGCACGTCGTAGCTGTAGTCGGGCGTGTTGTTGGCGTTGGTCAGCTTCGCCGGGTCGACCGGCGCGTCCGGCGCGGTCTGTGCGAAGTAGCGCGCTGACCACTCCAGGTAGTCCTTGACCTGCGCCCCGGTGAGGATCTTCGCGTCGAGGGTGTTCTCGAAGATGTACAGACCCGCCACGTCGCGCAGCGACACCTGCCCGGCCGGGATGGCCGCGTTGCGCGAGAAGCAGGACGCCTCGGACAGCACCGGCAGCGACGCGTACGGGGTACCCGCGAGCGCGGCCTTGACCGTGTCACGCTGCACCAGGTTGATGAAGTCGATGATCGGGGTGTCCTTGTACGTCGCCTCCCGCGCCGACATCGCCTGCGCGCAGGTGCCGACGACCTGGTTGACGTACGCCACGACCTTGTCGTGCTCTTCCCTGACGAGCGCGGCCAGTTCCGGGTCCTCGGCGGCGGTGTTGGCGTTGCGGACCTCCGCGGTGACGGAGGCGACCGCCCACCGCCCGTCGCGGAACTCCAGGTCGATGTCGAACACGCTCAGCCGCATGCCCCACATCAGCGGCTCGGAGAGGACCACGGGCTTCCCGGTCCCGGTGTTGATCACGGTCCGCGAGGCGACCTCCTTGTGGGTGTGGCCGACCAGGATCGCGTCGATGCCGGGCACCTCGGCGGCCACCAGCGAGGAGGCGTTCTCGGGGTAGGGGACCGCGTCGCCGTAGGAGGTGTTGCCGTCCAGGCCCGAGTGGTCGGTGCAGATCACCACGTCGCAGCCGAGCGCGCGCAGCTTGGGCACGTAGACCCTGGCCTGCTCGACCAGCCCGGGGAAGGCCATCCTGCCCTGGACGTTGGCCTTGTCCCACACCGCGATGCCCGGGTTGGTCAGGCCGAGGATGCCCACCTTGACGTCCGGGCCGTGCTTGACGTGAATGCGCTTGACCAGGTATGGGGGGAAGGCGGGCTTGAGGGTGGTGGCGTCCACCGCGTTCGCCGCGAGCAGCGGGAAGTCGCACTGGTCCTGGAAGGCGCGCAGCAGCGGGATGCCGTAGTTGAACTCGTGGTTGCCGAGCGCTGCGGCGTCGTATCCCATCTTGTTCATGGCCAGTGCCATCGGGTGGCGGGGGCCCCTTTTCGCGCCGGTGATCGGCTCCACCCGAGCGTAGTAGTACGACAACTGGGTGCCCTGGATGATGTCACCCGCGTCGATCAGCAGGGTGCGGTCGGCCCCCTTCTCGGCGCGGGCCTGCGCGACGAGGGTCGCCACCTTGGCCAGGCCGATGTCGTTGTGGGCGGCGTCGTCGTACTCCTTGTCGGTGAAGTAGTCCCAGTTCAGGACACGTCCGTGCAGGTCGGTGGTGCCCAGCACCCGCAGGCTGAACGTGGTGGGCCGGTGCCGGTGGGTCTGCTCGCCGGCCGCCTCGGCGGGCGCCGCCGCCGCTCCGGCCAGCGCCAGGCCGGCACTGGTGGCGGCCGAGCGATTGATGAAGTCCCTGCGGTCGAGCGGCATCTGGTCTCCTGAGTGGCAGTGCTGAGCCGAACGGCGCGCAGCCGAACGGGTGCTGTGCCGGACGGCGCCGAGCTGACAACGCGCGTAGATTCTGGCCCGGACGGAGTCCCCGGCGACACCTCCCGTGCGTAACCGACACATGTCTCCGGGGTGACGGCGGCCCGGAATGGGCGCAGTCGGAAACGGGTAAGTCACGCTCGCCGCAACCGAGGGTGACATTCGCGCTCATTCGAGCGGACCCCTGCACACTTCGATACTTGTCAACAAGCATTAATCCAGACGTCGTTGGGGAGTTGCTGTCAGCGGGCTCCCTACCAACGAGTAAGTCATACGCTCGATACATGCGCCGAGCCAAAATTGTCTGCACCCTGGGCCCCGCCACCGACTCTTACGACCAGATCAAGGCATTGGTCGAGGCCGGTATGGACGTGGCACGCCTCAACCTGAGCCATGGAACGTACGCCGAGCACGAGGACCGCTACGCACGGGTCCGCAAGGCCTCCGACGAAACCGGCCGCAGTGTGGGCATCCTGGTCGACCTTCAGGGCCCGAAGATCCGGCTCGGTCGCTTCGCCGAAGGCCCCGTACTCCTTGAACGCGGCGACGAGTTCACCATCACCGTCGATGACATCGAGGGTGACCAGCAGATCTGCGGGACCACGTACAAAGGCCTGGCGGCCGATGTGGCCCGCGGTGAACGCATCCTGGTGGACGACGGCCGCGTCACCCTCGAAGTCACCGACGTCGAGGGACCGCGCGTACACACCATGGTCATCGAAGGCGGCATGGTCTCCGACCACAAGGGACTCAACCTCCCCGGTGTCGCGGTCTCCGTGCCCGCCCTTTCCGACAAGGACGTCCGCGATCTGCGCTGGGCACTGAGGATCGGAGCCGACGTCATCGCCCTCTCGTTCGTCCGCACCGGACGGGATGTCGACGACGTGCACCGCATCATGGACGAAGAGGGTCACCGGGTCCCGGTGATCGCCAAGATCGAGAAGCCCCAGGCGGTCGAGAACCTGGCCGGAATCGTCGACGCCTTCGACGGCATCATGGTCGCCCGCGGCGACCTGGGCGTCGAGATGCCGCTGGAAGCCGTCCCGATGGTCCAGAAACGCGCCGTCACACTCGCCCGACGCAACGCCAAACCGGTCATCGTCGCCACCCAGATGCTCGACTCCATGATCGACAACTCCCGCCCCACCCGGGCCGAGGCCAGCGACGTCGCCAACGCCGTGATGGACGGCACCGACGCGGTGATGCTCTCCGGCGAGACCAGCGTCGGCAAGTACCCCATCGAGACCGTCAAGGTGATGTCGCGGATCGTCGCCGCGGCCGAGGAGGAACTGCTCAGCTCCGGACTGCCGCCCCTCACCGAGCGGAACAAGCCGCGTACCCAGGGCGGCGCCGTCGCCCGCGCGGCTGCGGCGATGGGCGACTTCCTCGACGCCACGTTCCTGGTGGCCTTCACCCAGTCCGGTGACACGGTCCGCAGGCTCTCCCGGTACCGCTCGCCCATCCCGGTCCTCGCCTTCACCCCCGAGCCGGCCACCCGCTCCCAGCTCAACCTGACCTGGGGTGTGGAGACCTTCCTCGGCCCGATGGTGCAGACGACCGACGAGATGGTGCGGCAGGTCGACGAGGAACTGCTGCGGATCGGCCGCTGCAAGAAGGGCGACGTCGTGATCATCACCGCCGGCTCGCCGCCCGGCATGCCCGGCACCACCAACCTGGTCCGGGTGCACCGCATCGGGGAGGGCGACTCCCTGAAGGCGTAATGCGTCAGGCGGTCTTTCACTCCTGACGCGAAGTCCGCTCGCGCCATGTTCGAATCCTGCTCACGCCCGCCCACACCACGGCCCCCGCCCGGCAACTGCCGGTCGGGGGCCTCCACGTACCCGCGATAAACCCCTGCGGTTAACGCTACGTAACCCACGCGCAATACGGATTCGCCCCCTGCGGGTGAAGCCGCATCCTACCCCCGCGACTCCGCGTCAACCCTGCGCCCGCGATCTTGCCGCCCGGTCGCCCGCGAGCCGCCCGCAGGCCCGTCGCGCCTCACCGGAAGTGCGGATTCTCATCATGCGGACGGTGGCGCAAAGCGCCCAAAACCCACACCCAACCTCAGCGGAACCTCAAAAGAAACCCCCCGGGATAACAAGACAGTCACACTCTTCATGACCCCTCTGCCTTATGCCCCTGTACCCGCCTAGAGTCACGGCCAGTCACCGCGCCACCGGATTTGTTCAGTTCGGGTTCCAGCGCGCGACTCGGCCTCTCATCAGAGACGGCCGCGCCAGGGGAAAGGACTGATCGTGCGACACCGTTCTTTGCTGATTCTTACGTCCGTGCTCACCACCGGAGCCCTCACCCTCACCGCTTGCGGCTCGCGAGACGATGACAAGAAGAGCGGCGACGACGGTGGCAGCGCCAAGACCACGGTCGTCATCGGCGTGGACGCGCCGCTCACCGGCCCGAACTCGGCCACTGGTCTCGGTATCCAGTACGGCGTGAAGATCGCGGTGGACGACGCCAACGCGAAGAACCTGGTGCCGGGGGTGACCTTCAAGATCAAGGCGCTGGACGACAAGGCGGACCCCGCCACCGGCCAGCAGAACGCCACCAAGCTCGTTGCGGACAACACCGTCATCGCCGCAGTCGGCCCGCTGAACTCCGGCGTCGCCCTGTCGATGCAGCAGGTCTTCGACACCGCCAAGATGGTTCAGATCTCGCCGTCCAACACCAACCCCACCCTCACCCAGGGCAAGGAGTGGGCCACCGGCAAGAAGGTCCGGCCCTACAAGACCTACTTCCGCACCGCCACCACCGACGCCCTCCAGGGCGGCTTCGCGGCCGACTACGCGTACAACACGCTCAAGAAGAAGACCGCCTTCGTCGTCGACGACAAGCAGACCTACGGCGCTGGCCTCGCGGGCATCTTCAGGGACAAGTTCGCCGGCCTCGGCGGCAAGATCGCCGGCACCGACCACATCAACACCGGCGACACCGACTTCGCCACCCTCGTCACCAAGATCAAGACCTCCAAGGCCGAGATGGCCTACTACGGCGGCCAGTACGACGAGGCCCAGCTCATCACCAAGCAGCTCAAGGCAGCCGGTGTGAACATCCCCCTGATGAGCGGCGACGGCGTGTTCTCCGACACCTACATCGAGACCGCGGGCAAGGCCGCCGACGGTGACTTCGTCACCTCCGTCGGCGTCCCCGTCACCACCCTCCCCGCCGCCAAGGCCTTCATCGAGACCTACAAGTCCAAGGGCTACCCCGGCGACTACGGCACCTACGGCGGTTACTCCTACGACGCCGCCACCGCCATCATCACCGGCATCAAGGCCGTCGTGGACGCCAACGGCGGCAAGCTGCCCGCCATCACCGACGCCCGCGCCAAGCTCGTCGACGCCGTCCAGAAGAGCGACTTCGACGGCATCGCCGGCCGCGTCTCCTTCGACGAGTTCGGTGACACCACCAACAAGCAGCTCACCGTCTACAAGGTCGAGAACGACAAGTGGGCCCCGGTGAAGAGCGGCACCTACACCGGCTGACCGCCGACCCGCACCACCCAGGGCCGCGCGGCCGGGGACCCCCACCGC